>JAKFVH010000127.1 GCA_021732285.1 Reyranella sp.
TCGATCACCATGGCGACACTCCGGCTTGACCAAAGTGCCCGACATAGACTCACAACTCCAGGCCACGGTGGAAGTCCAAAGCGGCCGCCGAGTCAATTTGACGCGCGAAGATGTGTAGATACCCTAGCGTCATACGGGGGAGGGTAGGGAGGGGGAGAGCCTCAACAACGATCTCTCGATAGAAGAGATCATGATCTGGAATCAGCAGGCATCGCGTCCGCGGCCTGCCACCTCCTGTATCCTCCCCCGCAAGCGGGGGAGGAGAAGAGTTAGGCGATCTTCCTCATCGGCAGCTGGTCGATGATCTTCTGCCGCTCGGGATCCTCCAGCATCATCCAGCGGCCGATCTCCTCGACGGTGCGCTTGCAGCCGAGGCAGAAGCCGCTCTTGCGGTCGAGCGTGCAGATACCGATGCAGGGCGACATGACGCGTCGCAGCGGCGGCGGACCATCACCCATGATCGCTCAGGACTTCTTGCTGAGTTCCGCGAGCTGGTTCTGCAGCTCGTCGAGCTTGCGCTTCAGGTCGTCGATCGCCGTGTCGTTGGCGGGCGCCGGCGTCTCGGGCTTGGCCGGCGGCTCCTGGCCGTTGGCCGCGGTCGATGCACCCGGCGCGCCCGGCAGCTGGAACGGATTGAACATGCGCATGGCCTTCTCGAACATCGCCATGTTCTGCTTGCCCATCGCCTCGAACTGCTGGAACGGGTTGAAGCCGAAGGCATTCTGCAGGTATTTCCGCATCTGCTCCTGGTTGCGGGCGAACTGCGCCATCGACATTTCCAGATATTGCGGCACCACGCCCTGCAGGCTGTCGCCGTAGAACGAGATGAGCTGGCGCAGGAACGGGATCGGCAGCAGCGTCTGCCCGCCCTTGCTCTCTTCCTCGAAGATGATCTGGGTCAGCACCGAGCGCGTGATGTCGTCGCCGGTCTTGGCGTCGTAGACAACGAAATCGGTCTTTTCCTTCACCATCGTCGCCAGGTGATCGAGCGTCACGTAGGCCGATGTCGCCGTATTGTAGAGCCGCCGGTTCGCGTACTTCTTGATCACTACCGGAGCGGGTTTGGGTCCGCCTTCGGATCCTGCCTGATCGGCCATTACGCTTCGCTCCCTAGAGCACGCGAGTGAACATCCGTTTACTTCGGGCGCGGCCACCTTAGCGCTGATACCGCAGTGCGACAAGGTACCGTTTGCGCCTGCGAAAGAAGCGTTCGTCGGGCGACCGTCATCATTGATGGGCTATAGTGAGTCATGGCCCCCGAAAACGACGATGCAGGCGATTTCGACAAGCTTGCCCGGCGCTATCTCGATCTCTGGCAGAGCCAGCTTTCCGGACTCGCCTCCGACCAGGCGCTGACTGAGCAGATCGCGCGGCTCTTCGCTGCCGCGAACACCCAGGTTGCCAGCGCCCTGCAGGCGGCCCAAGGAGCATCTCATGCACCCTCGACTGGGACCCCGTCCGCTGCCTCTTCACCTGGGCACGGCGCTGATGACGTGGGCGAGTTGCGAAAGCGCGTGGAAGCTCTGGAAGTCCGCATCGCCGAGCTCGAATCAAAGCTCGGTTCCTGAGTCGATCGCCGCTCTCCTGCCGGAGATCGCCGCCCTCGAAGCCAAGGAAGGCGCGGGCAAGTTCGACAGCGCGCTCCAACGCGAGATCGCCCGCCGCATGGGCCGGCTGGCCGATGGGGTGCTGGCCTATCGCCAGCACCCGTTCCATCGCGACCTCGAAAACCCGCCGGCGGTGTGGAGCGAGGGCAACACGCGGCTGCTCGACTACGGCGCCACGCACCGCGCGGCGCGTGCCCGTGGGTCACGCGCCGTGCTGGTCGTGCCCTCGCTGATCAACCGCTGGGAAGTCTTGGATCTCACCCAGGAGAAAAGCCTGCTGCGCGCCATGGCGGCAGCGGGCTTGCGGCCCTACCTCGTCGATTGGGGTACGCCCAACGCCGACGAGCGCCGCTTCGACACGACGGCCTATGTCGCCCGCCTCGAGCGCGCGCTCGCTTTCATCACCAAGCGGGCGCGCCGCGCGCCGGCGGTGATGGGCTACTGCATGGGCGGCACGCTCACCGTGGCGCTGGCCGCGCGCCAGCCGCGCCGCGTCGCTGGCCTCGCCCTGCTGGCGGCACCCTGGGATTTCCATGCCGACCGCACCGGCCATGCCTTCCTGCTGTCGGCCGGTCCGATGCTGGCGCGCGTCGCCGACCAGGTCGGCGAACTGCCGGTCGACATCCTGCAGACCCTGTTCTGGTCGCTCGATCCGTGGCTCGCGGTGAAGAAGTTCGGCCGTTTCCTCGGCATGGACCAGCAGAGCGCCTCGGCGCGCGAGTTCGTGCTTTTAGAGGATTGGCTGAACGAGGGCGCGCCACTCGCCGGGCCGACGGCGCGCGAATGCCTTGTCGGCTGGTACGGCGACAACCAGCCCGGCACCGGCCAATGGATGGTCGGCGGCCGGCGCATCGTGCCGTCCAAGATCGGCGTGCCGTCGCTGGTCATGATCCCGTCCGGCGATCGCATCGTGCCGCCGCTGTCGGCCGCGGCGCTGGCCGAGCCGGGCCGCGGCCTGAAGAATGTCACGCGTCTCGACCTGCCGCTCGGCCATATCGGCATGGTGGTGAGCGGCCGCGCCCGCGATCTCTGCTGGACGCCGCTGTTGGACTGGCTCGGAAACATTCCGTCAAAACGCTCGTGATGACGGCGGAAGAACGTTCGATCCTCTGGCGGCATGTCGCCGTGTGGGCCGTGCTGCTCACGGTCTCGGTGTTCGCCCACACGCATGTCGAGCTCGCCAACGAGGCACGGCGCGGCGAGACCGTCCCTTACGGTCGCGTCTTTGCCATCGAAGTCTGCAGCCATCTCGTCGTCGCCGCCCTGCTGCCGGTGCTCTACTGGATGCATCGCCGTTGGCCGATCCGCGGCGGCGCGCGCAACGTCGCGATCCACGTGGCCGGGCTGGTGCCGTTCAGCATCATCCATACGCTCGGCATGGCGGCCCTTCGCCTGCTGTGGTTCTCCGGCATCCTGGGGGAGGCCTACAGCTTTCCCCTGACCATCGACCGGCTGACCTTCGAGTTCGCCAAGGATGTCGTGAACTACGCCATGTTGAGCGGCGCCACGCAGCTGCTGCGCCTGCTCTTCCGGCCGCAGCCCGCTGCGGTGGTTGCCCAGCCGACTGCCGCGGCGCCGGTCAACGCGCTGCCTGAACGCTTCGCGGTTCGCAAGCGCGGCAAGGAGATCATGGTGGAGGTGGCCGACATCGACTGGATCGAGGCCGCCGGCAACTATGCGGTCCTCCATGTCGGCGGCGAGACGCTGGAAATTCGCTCCTCGCTCACCAAGCTCGAGGGCGAGCTCGACCCCAAGCGCTTCGTCAGAGTCCACAAGTCCTATGTGGTGAACGTCGCGCGCATCGCCGAGGTCACGCCCTGGATCAGCGGCGACTGGCGCATCCGCCTGCAGGACGGCGCGGAGGTGAACCTGAGCCGCCGCTACCGACAGCGTTTCGAGGCCCTTGTGCCGGTGAGGAGCTAAGGGAGCGCGGGCCTCTGGCCCGCTCATGGTTCATGAGGCGGGCCGGAGGCCCGCGCTCCCGTGACCGCACATCCCGCCAGCGCCGCCGGTCGTCCCAGAATCCGCGCCGGTCGTCACAATTTCGAGCCAAATCAAAGAGTTGAAGGATAGGTAGAAGGCCTCTTGAAGAGGTGCCTTATGTCCGTCTCGCGCCGCGCCGATCTCGACTGGCTTCGTGTCCTGGCCTTCGGCCTGCTGATCGCCTACCACGCCGGCATGGCCTGGTCGGGCTGGAGCTGGCACGTCACCAGCATCGACAGCATCGACTGGCTGCGCGAGGGCATGCGGTTCGTGAACCGCTGGCGCATGCCCCTGATCTTCGTGGTGTCCGGCGCGGCGATCGCGCTCGCCCTGGGGTCGCGCTCGCCTAAAACCTTCGCCCTCGATCGCGTCCGCCGCCTGCTGGTGCCGCTGCTGTTCGGCATGATCGCGATCGTGCCGCCGCAGATCTATCTCGAGCGGCTGTATCGCGGCCAGTTCACCGGCTCGTTCCTCGAATGGCTGCCGCAGATTTTCCAGGGCGGTCCTTATCCCAACGGCAACATGAGCTGGCACCATCTCTGGTTCCTGGCCTACGTGCTGGTGCTGACCTTCGTTCTGCTGCCGTACTTCCTGTGGGCGCGCAGCGAGCGCGGCAAGGCGGCCCTCGCGCGGGCCGGGCAAGCGACGGCGCGCTTCGGCCTGCAATGGTTGATGGTGCTGCCGCTCGCGGCGTCGATCCTGTGGCTGGCGCCGATCTCCTACAACACCAACGGCCTGATCGGCGACTGGCACGGCCTGGTCTACTACGGCGCCCTGCTGCTCTGCGGCGCGTTCCTGTTCGGCTCGCCGGACGTGCTGGCCGGCCTCAACCGGCAACGCTGGCTGTCGTTCGCCATCGGCGTCGTGGCCTATGGCACGCTCCATGTCTCCTTCTTCGAAGGCACGGTGCGGCCCACCATCGCCGATGGCGTCCGCCTGGCCTTCGCGCTCCTGTCAGCGATCAACACCATGGCCTGGCTGTTCGCCATCATCGGCTTCGCCAATCGCCATCTGACGAAGCGCCCGGCCTTCCTCGACGATGCGACCGAGGCCGTCTATCCGTTCTACATCCTGCACCAGACGGTGACGGTGATCGCGGTCTACTGGCTGCTGCAGATCGGCGCGCCGCCGATCGCGGGCTTCATCCTCGCGGTGCTGGCGACCTTCATGGTCACGTCGCTGATCTACTTCGGACTGGTTCGTCCGGTTTGGTTCCTGCGGCCGCTGTTCGGATTGAAGGCGGCGTACAAGACCAGCGTCCGTCCCTCGTCCGTGCTGATCTCGCGCTCACGCACCATGAACTTCTCCAGCGAGCGCTGACTGGCGAGGTTGTCCAGCCGGGTGATCGCGACCACGCGGTCGAGCCTGGCGACCTCGAAGGCAAAGGCGAGGGCGGCGCGGCCGAACTCCGGTGCATAGCCCTTGCCCTGCGCCTCCGGCATGAACGCCACACGCATGGCCACGCCCCGGCCGCCGCTGTGCACCCGCAAGCCGCCCAGGCCGACCAGCCGGCCGGTCGCGCGTTCGCTCGCCGTCCAGCTGCCGAAGCCGAGCGCCGGCCACTCGGCCTCGTAAGTGGCGACCATGGCGTCGCTCTGGGCGCGCGTCAGCACGCCATGCTGGAGAAGATTCATGACGCGCGCATCGGCGTGGAATACCGCCAGTCGATCCGCATCGGCCATGGTGATCGACCTGAGATCAAGCCGTTCGGTAATCAGGTGGTAACGCTCCAAGACGGGTCCTTGCCGGTGCCGGTCGCCGGCCTATAAAGTCCACCGAAGGGCGGCAGCCAAGGAGGATTACATGGCCACCGAAATCGTCATCGCAAGCGCTGCGCGCACACCGATCGGCTCGTTCAATGGCGCCTTCGGCGCCGTCCCGGCCCACGACCTCGGCAAGGTCGCGATCAAGGGCGCGCTCGAGCGCGCCAAGGTCAAGCCCGAGGAAGTCGACGAAGTCATCATGGGCCAGATCCTGGGCGCCGCTCAGGGCCAGAACCCGGCCCGCCAGGCCGCCGTCAATTCCGGCATCCCGGTCGAGAAGACCGCATTGGGCATCAACCAGCTCTGCGGCTCGGGCCTGCGCGCCGTCGCCTTCGGCTGGCAGGCGATTCGCAACGGCGACGCCTCGATCATGGTGGTCGGCGGCCAGGAGAGCATGAGCCAGGCGCCGCACGCCGGCTACATGCGCGACGGCACCAAGATGGGCGAGTTCAAGATGATCGACACCATGCTGAAGGACGGCCTGTGGGACGCCTTCCATGGCTATCACATGGGCAACACCGCCGAGAACGTGGCCCAAAAATTCCAGATCACCCGCGCCGAGCAGGACGCCTTCGCCGCGTCCTCGCAGAACAAGGCCGAGGCGGCGCAGAAGTCCGGCCGCTTCAAGGACGAGATCGTCCCGGTCACGGTGAAGACCCGCAAGGGCGATGTCGTGGTCGACACCGACGAGTTCCCGCGCCACGGCACCACCGTCGACACGCTGGCCAAGCTGCGCCCGGCCTTCGCCAAGGAAGGCGGATCGGTCACCGCCGGCAACGCCTCGGGCATCAATGACGGCGCCGCCGCCCTGGTTCTGATGACGGCCGACGAAGCGAAGAAGCGCGGCATCCAGCCGCTCGCCAAGATCGTGTCGTGGGCCACCACCGGCGTCGATCCCTCGATCATGGGCATCGGCCCGGTGACGGCCTCGCAGGCGGCGCTGAAGAAGGCCGGCTGGACGGTGAAGGATCTCGACCTGGTCGAGGCCAACGAGGCGTTCGCGGCCCAGGCCGTCGCGGTCGGCAAGCAGCTCGGCCTCGATCCGGACAAGCTCAACGTCAATGGCGGCGCCATCGCGCTCGGCCATCCGATCGGCGCCTCGGGCGCGCGCGTGCTGACGACGCTGCTCTACGAGATGCAGAAGCGCGACGCCAAGAAGGGTCTGGCGACGCTGTGCATCGGCGGCGGCATGGGCATCGCCATGTGCGTCCAGCGCGACTAGCTACTCTTCAGACTCTTCCGGACCGCGCGCGTCCTCGCGCGCTCATGATCATGAGGCGCGCGAGGACGCGCGCGGTCCGGAAGAACATGAATTCAATCAGTAGTCGCTGTCGATCTCGGGCGTCCACAGCCGCTCGCCCTTGCGCACCAGCTTGCGGCCCTGCTCCTGGGAGAGCTCGAGGAGTTCGGCACCGCCCGTCGGCGTGGGCTGTGCCAGCAGGAAGCGCGTCTGGCCGGGCGCCACGGTGATGATCAGCTCACTGTTGGTCTGCGGGCCGTAGGCGCGGAGGTCGTAGAGCTTGGGCGGCAGATCGAGGCGCACCCAGTTCGGCGCGGTAAGCCCGACCAGCGGCTGGCGGCCGACCGTGATGTTGATCGCCGGCGCATCGGGATACGCGGGCTCGCGCACGATGTAGAGGGCGGCCTGGCCGTCGTTGGAGACGGGGAAAGTCCCGGTGCCCCAGGCATTGTTGGCCTTCCACCAGACCGAATTCTCGCTGCAGCCGGCCAGCAGCAACGCGACAACGGCGATCAGTAACGTCCTCATACAACGACCTCCGCCGCTAAGGTTGACTGGCGGAGGTCGGGGGTCAAGCGGCCTATGCAGCGACCGGTTGCGGCAGGGCGCGCAGCCGCGCCAGGGGTGACAGCAGGATCACCAGGGTGGAGAGCACGAACGAGACCGCGATCAGCAGCAGCGCTGCCTGCAAGCCGGCCTGGGCGGCGACGATGCCGCCGGCCAGTGCGCCCAGCGGCCGCACGCCGTAGATCGCCGTCTGCACCGTGGCATTGACCCGGCCCAGCATCGGCGCCGGCGTCACCAGCTGGCGCACCGTGGTCTGGCAGATCAGCCACAGCATCGGCCCGAACCCCACCAGGAAATGGCCCGCGGCCGCGAAGGCGAAGCCGTTGCCCGAGGGCGCCAGCAGGAAGAAGGCGGCGGCGATCACCGACACGGCCGGGCCGAAGATGAGCGTGGCAAGCGCCGGCAGGCGCTTGGACGAGACCGGCGCCACCAGCGCGCCCAGGATCAGGCCGGCGCCATAGGCCGACTGCGCCAGACCCATGTTCGCCGGGTCGAGCTTGAGCAGGTTGAGCGCCAGCGGCGCCCAGACCGCGAGCAGGGCGAAGAAGGCGAAGTTCCAGAAGATCGCGCACAGGCTGATGCCGCGCAGCAGCTCGTGCCGAACCACGAAGCGCGCCCCGGCGTGGATGGCTGAGGCCATCGACGGCCGCTGGTCGCTGGCCGTCGGCGCGGCCGTCTTGGGCAGGGCAAGGATGCAACCGAGCGCCACGGCCGCGCCGACGGCTGCCAGTGCATAGCCCCAGGTCGGCGACAGGTGCTGGGCGAGCAGGCCGGCCACGAACGGCGCCGCCAGGCTGACGATGGCGCGGGCGAGTTCCAGGCGGGCGTTGGAGCGCGGCAGGTCGGCGGCCGGCACCAGGCTCGGCAGCAGCGACATCGCGGTCAACATGTAGACGACGGTGCCCGAGGCGCCGACGAAGGCCGCGACGCCCAAAAGGCCGGTGATGCCGGCGGCGGCCGCGACGACGGCGACGACCGACGCCGCGAGCCCCAGCGCCAGCCCGATCAGCAGCAGCGTGCGGCGCGGCATGCGGTCGGCCCAGGCGCCGGCCGGCAAGGTGACCAGCAGCCAGGCTGCACTTTGGGCCGCGACCAGCAGGCCGAGGATATCGGGCCCGGCGCCCAGCACGAGGGTGGCCGTGAGCGGCAGGGTGGCGAGCGCCAGTTGGTCGGCGGCATGGGTTCCGGCGGCGGCGCCGAACAGGGCAGTGAAGGGTTTCATGGTTGCCGTTCTATGACCGGCCACGGGTGCGTCGTTATCCGGCAACGCCCCGCAATTCCTTCTCTCGCAGAACTCGCTAGAGTGGGCCTGCGGTAACGTAAGGGAGGACTACAATGGCCGAACGCGTAGCAATCGTGACGGGCGGAACCCGCGGCATCGGAGCCGCCGTTTCGCGCATGCTGAAGGACAAGGGCTACAAGGTGGCCGCCACTTACGCCGGCAACGATGCCGCCGCGCAGAAGTTCAAGGCCGAGACCGGCATCGCCGTCTACAAGTTCGATGTCGGCGACTTCGCCGCCTGCCAGTCGGTGATCGCCCAGATCGAGAAGGATCTCGGGCCGGTCGAGGTGCTGGTCAACAACGCCGGCATCACGCGCGATTCGACGATGCGCAAGCTCACGCGCGACATGTGGGACCAGGTGATCGACACCAACCTCGGCTCCTGCTTCAACATGTCGAAGGCGGTGTGGGAAGGCATGAACACGCGCGGCTTCGGCCGCATCGTCAACATCGGGTCGATCAACGGCCAGGGCGGCCAGTACGGTCAGGTCAATTACGCCGCCGCCAAGTCGGGCATCCACGGCTTCACCAAGGCGCTGGCGCAGGAAGGCGCATCGAAGGGCATCACCGTCAACGCCATCGCGCCGGGCTACACCGAGACCGACATGGTCTCGGCCGTGCCGGCCAACGTGCTGGAGAAGATCGTCGCCAAGATCCCGGTCGGACGCCTCGGCAAGGCCGACGAGATCGCCCGCGGCGTGATGTTCCTGATCGCCGACGATGCCGGCTTCATCACCGGCTCGACGCTGTCGATCAACGGCGGCCAGCACATGTATTGAGCCGCTTGCACGGATATGATTGGGGCCGGCTTAGATGCCGGCCCTTTTCATTTCGGAGCGTTCGATGCCCAGGTTGACCGAGTACAAGGACATGAACCCGCGGGCCAAGGCCGTCGTCGAGCACATCGCCAAGCGCCGCAACATTGATCCCGCCCAGATAAACAATGTCTGGAAGGCGATGGCGAAGCATCCCGGGGTGATGGAGCAGTTTGCAGCCGAAATGAAGGCGGCCTTCGCGCCGGGCAGGCTTGATCCGCTCACCAAGGAATTAGCCCGGCTTGCGCAGAATCGGCACGTGGAGTGAGCAGAATCAATGAGTTAGCCGAAAAGTCGGCACTACATTTTTGGTTCTGGCGGGGGCTCAGGCGGTGAGCGCGAGGGGTAGATCGAGGTCGTCGG
>JAKFVH010000181.1 GCA_021732285.1 Reyranella sp.
GGCGCCGCCGCCCTGATGCCGCTCGCCCGCACCAACGCCTTCGGCCTGGTGCTCTATCCGGGCACCAGCTCGCCGGGCAAGGTCGACTTCGGGTCCCCTGCCATGGAGAAGTGGGCCAAGAAGGGCACCAACCTCACCATCATGGACTGGGCCGAGGGCCGCGCCGCGCGCGAGGCCGGCCGCATCACCGCCGAGGAGATGGACGCGCTCGAGCGCAACGTGCTGCCGGGCTCCGGCACCTGCGGCGCCATGTTCACCGCCAACACCATGAGCACCATCGCCGAGGCGATCGGCATGATGCTGCCGCACGGCGCCTCGCACCCGGCCGACCGCGGCGCCGCCGGCGGCATCCACGAGGACGTGGCGGCGCAGGCCCGCGCCTCGGTCGACGCGCTCTATCGCCTGATGGAGAAGAACATCCGTCCGCGCGACATCATGACCGAACGCGCCTTCGAGAACGCCATCACCACGGTCTACGCCATGGGCGGCTCGACCAACATGTACCTGCACCTGCTGGCGATCGCCCGCGAGGCCCAAGTGCCGATCGGCATCGAGCGTATCCAGGCGATCGGCGAGAAGGTGCCGCTGCTCGCCAACCTGCAGCCGCACGGTCCCTATGCCATGACCAGCCTGCATGCGATCGGCGGCGTGCCGGTCGTGATGAAGGAGCTTTTGGACGCGGGCTTCCTGCACGGCGACGTCATGACCGTCACCGGCAAGACCCTGGCCGAGAACCTTTTAGACGTGCCGACCCTCGATCGGCTGGGCGCGCAGGACATCGTCCGGCCGGTCAAAAGTCCGATCGCGCCGGCCAACAACCACATCAGCGTGCTCAAGGGCAATCTCGCGCCCGAGAGCTGCGTGCTGAAACTTTCCGGCAAGACGCTGGAAAAGGGCGAGTTCCGCGGCACCGCGCGCGTCTTCGATTCCGAGGCCGACACGATGAAGGCGATCCGCGCCGGCGAGATCGTGCCCGGCACCGTCATCGTGGTGCGCAATGTCGGCCCGGTGGGCGGCCCCGGCATGCCCGAGATGGTGATGCTCACCATCCAGCTGCAGGGCCGCGGGCTGGGCGAGGACGTGGCGCTGATCACCGACGGCCGCTTCTCCGGCGTCAGTCACGGCATCCTGATCGGCCACATCTCGCCCGAGGCGGCAAAGGGAGGCCCGATCGCGGCGGTGCGCGACGGCGACACGATCGTCATCGATCCGCGCGGCCGCACCCTGACGCTCGACGTGCCCGAGGCGGAGATCGCCAAGCGCATGGCGGCGTGGCGGGCGCCCGACGCCTCACAGGTGCGGCCGGGCTCGGTGCATCACAAGTACGTCCGGCTGGTGTCGTCGGCGCACCTAGGCTGCGTGGTGTGACTACGCCGCCTCCTGGCAGAAGCAGCCCCACCACACGGTGAGGGTCGCGGTCCAGCGGCCCGGCGTCGGGCGGCGCAGGTGGTGCGTCTTGCCGGGCGCCTTCACCTGGACGAGCGCCACGTCGGAGATCTCGTAGTCGAAGATGCAGCGGCCGTCCTCGCAGACGAGGTTGTCGCAAGGATTCCAGATGAAGCCGCTGCAGTTGCGCCCGACGGTGGCGTCGAGGATCACCCGCTCCTTCGTCACGCGCTCGCGCTTTCTTGCCATGGCCAGCCTCCTTGCTCGATCAGGTCGGGTCGTGGAATGGCTGAGGGGGCCTCGGTCTTGGCTTGGGTTTGGGCTTTGGCTTGGGTTTGACGATCGCCTTGGGCTTGCAGATGCAGCGGTAGAAACGGTTTGGCTTGCGCCGGTACTTCCACTCCGGGCCGGGATAGCCGCGGTCCTCGTCGTGCGGCCCGTTCTTGTCGAACCACATCTCGAACAGGTGGCACTCGCAGTAGTCCTCGTCGCAGTCGATGCTTTCGCACCACACATGCGTCTCGTCGAAGACGACGCTGCAGGTCCCGTCGCAGACATCCTTGCCGCGCGTGCGTTGGAACAGCAGCCGCACGACGGCCGCCGGAATGCCGGCCGCGATCGCGGCCCGCGCGGTCGCATGGACGCGCACAGCGAGGCTGCCGCGTCCCGGGACGACCTGGGCAGCGCCGCCCCGCGCAGCGATCACCGGCCCTTCATGACGTGTCTTGCGATGCCAGCCAGACGGTCGACGCGCCATTGCATCCCCCGCTCACTTCGGCTCCATCCGACAAATGGGATGTAGTCGCGAATGGTAATACAACTAACAAGTGCAGCTCTGTCAACTCCGCAATAGGCCATCGACACGGCGTTCGCGCGCAACGACAATCACACGGACTGAAATGGCAGCGACGAACACGCCCCGCCTGATGGCCGCTGGCGCCATCGGCAACCTGCTCGAATGGTACGACTTCGCCGTCTACGGCTATTTCGCCGCCGCGATCGGCCGCGCCTTCTTTCCCGAGCAGGACAAGGTCGCCCAGGTGCTGGCCGCCTTCGGCGTGTTCGCCGTCGGCTTCATGATGCGGCCGATCGGCGGTGCGCTGTTCGGCCATGTCGGCGACCGCATCGGCCGCTCCGCCGCGCTCACCCTCTCGGTGACGGCGATGGCGGTGCCGACCTTCCTGATCGGCGTGCTGCCGGGCTACGACGTGCTCGGGATCTCGGCACCGCTGCTGCTCACCCTGCTGCGCATGCTGCAGGGCCTGTCGGTCGGCGGCGAGTACACGACCTCCATCGTCTTCCTGGTCGAGCGCACGCGGCCCGAGCGGCGCGGCGTGGTCGGCGCCATCGCCGACCTCGGCGCCGTCTCGGGCATCCTGCTGGGCTCGGCGACCGGCGCCGTCCTCGAATGGGTGATGCCGGCGGGGGCGGTCGACGACTGGGGCTGGCGCATTCCCTTCTGGATCGGCCTGTTCGTCGGCGCCGCGGGCCTGGTGCTGCGCCGCGGCCTCGGCCAGGGCGAGGAAGCGGCCGCCCGCCGGCCCGAACGGCCGCCGCTGCTTATAACCTTCACCCACCATTGGCGCGTGCTGGTCTACCTGGCCGGTGTCTCGGTGTACGGCGCCGTCGGCTTCTACCTGATGTTCGTCTACATCGTGAGCTGGCTGCAGCTCGCCGACGGCATCGCGCCGGCGACGGCGCTCACCATCAACACCATCAGCATGGCGCTCCTGATCCCGGCCGAGCTCGGCATGGCGTGGCTGTCCGACCGCGTCGGCCGCCGCGCCGTGCTGCTCGCCGTCACCGGCCTCTCCGTCGTCGCCGCCTGGCCATTGTTCTGGCTGATGCACGGCCACGCTCAGTGGATGATCCTGGCGGGGCAGATCGGCTTCGTCGTGCTGGTCGGCGGCTACTACGGCTGCCTGCCCGCCTTCATGGTCGAGGCCGTGACCAAGGAAGTGCGCTGCACCGCCATCGCGCTGGGCTACAACGTGGCGCTCGGCCTGATCGGCGGCGTGAGCCCGCTCGCCGCGACCTGGCTGGTCCACCGCACCGACAACGACTTCAGCCCGGCCTTCATGATCATGGTGGCCGGGGCGATTTCGTTTTTGGTGTTGCTGCTGTTCCGACGCGCGCCACGGGAATAACTGTCATCCCGAGCGCAGCGAGGGACCTTTCGAGTCGCAGAAGAGGTCCCTCGCTACGCTCGGGATGACAGGGTCACATCTGATACCCCGGCGTCGACTTGGAGATGCGCGTTTCCTCCTCGTCCATGCCCTCGGCGATGCCTTCGAACATCGGCGTGGTGAGGTAGCGCTCGCCGGTGTCGGGCAGCATGGCGAGGATCACCGATCCCGCCGGCGCCTTCTCCGCCACCTGCATGGCGACGGCGAAGGTCGAGCCGCCGGAGATGCCGGTGAAGATGCCTTCCTTCTGCGCCAGGGCGCGCGCCCACTTCACGCCCTCGGGGCCGGCGATCGCCACGCGCTCGTTGAAGTATTTCTTGTCGAGCGCTTCCTGCAGCACCAGCGGAATGAAGTCGGGCGTCCAGCCCTGGATGAGATGCGGCTCGAAGGCGGGATGGCTGACGGCTGGCGAGCCGTCGGCGCCGCGCTCCTGCGCCGTGCCGCTGCCCACGAGCTGGGCGTTGGCCGGCTCGCACAGCACGATCTTGGTCTCCGGCCGTTCGACACGCAGCACGCGCGCCACGCCCGCCAAGGTGCCGCCGGTGCCGTAGCCGGTGACGAACCAGTCGAGCCGCTCGCCCTTGAAGTCGGCCAGAATCTCGCGCGCCGTCGTCGCCTCGTGGATCTCGGCATTGGCCGGCGTCTCGAACTGATGCGCCAAGAACCAGCCGTTGGCTTTCGCCAGCTCGACCGCCTTCTGGTACATGCCGAAGCCTTTTTGCGCCCGCGGCGTCAGCACGACCTTGGCGCCCAGCATGCGCATCAGCTTGCGGCGCTCGATCGAGAAGCTGTCGGCCATGGTCACGACCAGCGGATAGCCCTTCTGGGCGCACACCATGGCGAGCCCGATGCCGGTGTTGCCGCTGGTCGCCTCGACCACGGTCTGGCCGGGCTTCAACGTGCCGTTGCGCTCGGCCGCCTCGATGATGTTGACCGCGAGCCGGTCCTTGACCGACGAGGCCGGATTGAACGCCTCGGCCTTGACGTAGAGCCGCACGCCCTTCGGCCCGAGATTGTTGACCCGGATGCACGGCGTGTCGCCGATCGTATCGAGCACGCTGTCGAACAGCCGCCCGCGCCCCGCCGTGGTCCTGACCTTGCCGCTCATGGTGATCGCCCTTTCCGAAAAAGGCCGCGACTATCTCACAGCGGGCTAATCGTTCAACATGGAAGCGCGAGGCGTTTGGCGATAGCTCCAGATCGCCATCGGCGGCACGTTGCGCCATTCGCGGCCGACGAAAGTCGCGTCGAGCCGCGGCGGGCTTCTCCCCGGATCGACCGGCGACTTGAAGCCGTAGGTGTACTGGATGATGGCGCCGCCCTGCGGCATCAGCCCGAAGGCGCCGCTGTAGCAGCGGATGGCCGCCGCCGGCGCCACCGCGCGCATCGGCAGTCCGCTCAGCACGACGGACACCGAGGCGATGCGCGCCGCCGTCAGCAGCCCAGCGACGTCGAGTGCATCGCCCTGCAGGATGCAGAGCCCGTGAAATCGCCGCTCCAGGATGCGGCAGAGCTCGGCATCGCGCTCGACGACGACGAGCTGGTCCTTGGCGCAGCCGCCGTCGAGCAGCGCCTGGGTCACCGCCCCGGCGCCCGCGCCCAGCTCGAGCACCGGCCCGCCGCCGTCGATCGCGGCGTCGAGCGTGGCCTGGGCCAGGCGGCGCGCGGTCCATGGGCTGCTGGGGATGGGCAATCCCACCGCTACAGGATCGCGCGACCAGCCACGAAGGAAGGGGAGGGAGGTGCTCGGCATCGGTCCGGCGGGATTTGCATGCCAACGCCGGAACGATGCGATCGGTTACAGGTTCGTGTCAACCCGCTGCCTTCGGCAGGATGTTCATCTTCCGCCGGACCTCGTCGATCGGCATCTCGATCCAGGCCCAGTAGTCCCACTTGTCCGAGAGGTCGACGTTCACCTTCGAGCCGCGCTCGATCGCGGCCAGCATGCTCTCGGCCACGCCGGGCTTGCCCAAAACGCCGACCGTCACGAAGTCGGCGTCGGTCGGGCGCATCTGGACGCCGGCGCTGAAGATCATCACCGAGAACAGCGCGATGTAGAACGGCCGCTCGCGCTTGAAGCCCGCGGTGAAGGAGGCGACCTGGATTTCGCCCTCCGGCTCGGTGCCGTAGCCGCCCAGCAGGTGGCAGAAATCGTGGTAGAGGCCCGCCTCCGGGAAGCCGCCGCGCTCGCCCGGCACGGTGAAGCCGTTCTTGTTGTAGAAGTCGATCAGGCCGCGGCCGAGCGTCCCCTCGGGCAGCTTCTCCCAGGCGCGGTAACGTGCCGCGAGCGCCTTGTCCTCCATGACGCCGCGCATCGTCAGCACCGACTTGGCCAGCCCGAGCGGGCCCTTCTGGTCGAGCTGGTTCTTGAAGATGTCCTTGATGTGCCCGCGGCGCAGGAAGTCGAGCTTGGCGAGCAGCATGTGGCCCTCGGCCAGCAGCCTCAAGTCGCTGACCTCGGGCGCGGGGATGCCGAGCGCGCCGGCGAACTCCTCGATCCTGGCGACGGTCTCGCGCGAGGGCACGCCGTCGGCCAGCGCGGTGACCATCATGCCGTTGACGAACTGCTGGCGCAGCTGGGCGCCGGGGAAGCCCTTGGCCAGCTCGTTCGCCGTGATCGGCGGCAGCGTGTCGATGTCGTGGCTGGTGCGCAGGATGACCTTCTGGGCCGCTTCCATCATCGCGCGCGCCGCCGGCTGGAGCGCACCGGATGTGGTCGCGACCGTCTTCATGGCGCGCAGGCCGACCAGGGCGGCGGCGGGATCGGGCTGAATGAGACGCATGATGGCCTCCTGTTTGAGCACGCCAATAAGTCAACGAACGTTGACATATGCATTCTGATTGCGTTTGTCAACATATGTTGGCATTTATTTCGGATGCCCGATCGGCCGGCCAAAACCGCCAAGTCGCAGCGGACCCAGGCGGCGATCCTCCAGGCGGCGCAGGAGCTGTTCGCCACCCAGGGCTATGAGCGCACGACGGTGCGCGACGTCGCCGCCCGGGCGGCGATCGATCCGGCCATGGTGATGCGCTATTTCGGCAGCAAGGAGGGGCTGTTCGCCCGCGCGACGGCTTTTGACCTGCAGCTGCCCGACCTCAGCCAGGTCGCGCGGGCCCGCATCGGCGCGACCCTGGTCGGTCATTTCGTGGAAATCTGGGAGGGCGCGCGCAGCAACGGCAGCCTTGTAAGCCTGCTGCGGGCCGCCGCCTCGAGCGACGACGCGGCCAACGCCATCCGCACCATCTTCGGCGGCCAGGTCGTGCCGATGCTGGCGCGCGTGGTGCCGCCGGACGAGCTGTTCCAGCGCGCCGGCCTGGTGGCGACGCAGATCATGGGGCTCGCGGTCACCCGCTACATCCTGAAGGTGCCGCCGGTGGTCGCCATGGACCGGGCGCAGCTCGTGAAGCTGCTCGGCCCGACGATGCAGCGTTATGTCGTCGGCAAGCTCTGATAGGCTGCTGGCCGTGCCGCCTGCCTCTTCCTTTGTGATCGTTCTGCTCGGGCTGCTGGCCTGCCTCGTTGCCTTCCCCGGCCGGCGCGCCGTGCCGCTGCCGCGCTGGCGCCTGGCGGTGTCGGCGGTGCTGCTCGCCGCGGCGGCGCTCGTCCTGCTCTCCCTGCCGCCGCACGACAGCCTGCGCGAACCCGAGGTCTGGCTGGTCGGCCTGCCGTTTTTCCTGGTGGGCATCGCCCGCGGCGCCTGGATCCGCCTGCAGGTCGATCACGGCCAGGGCAAGCTCAGGCTGGCCCGCGCGCCCGAGGAGTTCTGGATTGCGGTGGTGGCGCTGCTCCTCATCCTGGTCGACATCGTCGGCGAACCGTTCGGCCGGACGGGCTCGATCTACGTCAAGGCCATCGAGCTCGGCCTCGTGATCCTGGCCGGTTTCGTGGTCGGGCGGAACGCAGCGCTCCTCGTGCGCAGCCGCGACGCGCCGCAGCAGGACCTCTGATGGGAGCGCGGGCCTCCGGCCCGCTCATGCTTCATGGTCTTCCGGACCGCGCGCGTCCCGCGCGCTCATGAGGCGCGCGGGACGCGCGCGGTCCGGAAGAGCATGAGCGGGCCAGAGGCCCGCGCTCCCGTTACTTCGCCCGTGCGTAGTGCGCCGCGATCAGGCGCGCGGTGGCCATGGTCACGCGCTTGCCCGTCGGGATGTGCAGAAACTCGTTGGGCCCGTGCGCATTGGAGTGCGGCCCCAGCACGCCGGTGATGACGAACTGCGTGGCGGGAAACTTCTCGCCCAGCATGCCCATGAAGGGGATCGAGCCGCCTTCGCCCATGTAGGCCGCCGGCTGGCCGAACGCCTCCTGCGAGGCCTCGGCCACCGCCGTCTCGAGCCACGGCGCGAGCGGCGGCGCGTGCCAGCCGCTCTGCCCGTCCCAGGCCTCGAAGGTGACCTCGGCGCCGTGCGGCGGATCGGCCTCCAGGGTCCGCTTGACCGCCTGCACCGCCGCCTTGGCGTCGAGCGTCGGCGGCGTGCGCAGGCTGAGCTGGGCGGTGGAATAAGGCAGCAGCACGTTGCCGGCATCGCCCGGCGCGGGATAGCCGTCCATGCCGATCACCGCGAGCTGCGGCCGCCAGGTCCGGTTCAGCACCATCTGTCCGAGATCGTCGGCCATCGGCCGCGTCCCGCCGGCGAACGGGAACTTGGCGTGCACCTGCTCGCCCAGCACCTGCGCCGCCGCCCTGGCCTGCTCGATGCGCTGCGGCGGGATCTGGACATAGAGGTCGGGCAGCCGGATCTCGCCCGTCGCCTCGTCCTCCAGCCGTGACAGCAGCCCGCGCGTGATGCGGAAGGAGGAGGGCACGATGCCCGAGGCATCGCCCGAATGGACGCCCTCGGTCAGCACCCGCACGGTGAGCGTCCCGCCGGCAATGCCGCGCAGCGAGGTCGTCAGCCACAGCCGGTCCCAGTCGCCGCACCCCGAATCGAGGCAGACGACCAGCGACGGCTTGCCGATGCGGCCCATCAGGTGATCGACATAGAAGGGCAGGTCGTAGCTGCCGCTCTCCTCGCAGGCCTCGATCATGATGACGCAGCGCCCGCGCGGCACCTTCTGCTCGCTGAGCGCCTTCAGCGCACACAGGCAGGCATAGATGGCATAGCCGTCGTCGGCCCCGCCGCGACCATAGAGCTTGTCGCCCTTCAGCACCGGGATCCACGGCCCCATGCCCTCGGCCCAGCCCTTCATCTCGGGCTGCTTGTCGAGATGGCCGTAGAGCAGGACGGTGTCGTCGCTGTCGCCCGGCACTTCGATGAAGATCAGCGGCGTGCGGCCGGGCAGCCGCACCACCTCCAGGGTTGCGCCGGGAAACCCGGCGAGGTGCGGCTGGGCCCACGCCACCATCAGCTTGACGGCGTCCTCCATGTAGCCGTGCTCGACCCACTGCGGATCGAAGTGCGGCGACTTGTTGGGGATGCGGATGTACTCGGTGATCGAGGGCAGGATGGAATCGTCCCAGAAGGGATCGACGAACTTCTTCAGGCGGTTGGTGTCCATGCCGCCATGCTACGGGAATCTGTGTCTGGAACGCCACAGCCGAGCGCAAAGTGCGCGGCGTCGATGACGATCACACCACCGCCGCCGCCGACGAGCGTATACGGAATGAACGGGCCTTGTGGGGGGCTCAGCTTGGGAGCGTTGCGGTGAGTGACATCGGTACGCAAGTCAGGGACATCCTCGCTTTTCACCTCGGCATCGACGCATCGCAGCTTGGCGACGACACCCGGTTCGAAGACCTGGGCGCCGACAGCCTCGACGTGGTCGAGATCGTGATGTCCTGCGAGGAACGGTTTTTAGTCGAAATCCCCAACCGCGAGGCGACCAGCCTCGCCACCGTCGGCGACGCCGTGCGCTGCATAAAAACCCAGGTCGAGGCGGTCGCGGCCGCCCGGCCGGCCAGCCGCACCCATCGCCTGCGCGCGGCCCTCACGGCAAAGTAAAAGGCGTTCCTCCCCATGCGAAGCATGGGGAGGTGCCCGCGTAGCGGGCGGAGGGGTCATGAGCGACAACAAGACTGCCGCCCCCGACCCCTCCGCCCTCGTA
>JAKFVH010000084.1 GCA_021732285.1 Reyranella sp.
GATAGCTCGGGTTCTGGCCGTAGATCGAGCCGCCGAACACGCCCTGCAGGATGAAGCCGAACACGATCCAGAGAGGATCGGCGGTCCACAGATAGAGCGGCGTCACGAAGACGGCGATGACGCAGGGTACGATGATGGCAGGCCGCCTGCCCCACCTATCCGCCACCGCGCCCCACAGGGCAGAGCCCGCGAAGACCACGATGTTGGCCCAGAACAGCGGCGTCGCCACCATGCCGGGCGTCCAGTTCAGCTCCTTCTGCAGGTAGGTCGAGAACAGCGCCCAGATCGAGTAGTAGACGCAGAACGCCGCGCCCATCCACAGGCAGCCGGTCAGCGTGTTGAAGATGTGCTGACGCTTGAAGATGGTGAACAGCGGCGCGTGGACCTCAGCCTTCTTCTCGGTCTGCAGCCGCTTGTTCTCGGCCCACACTTCCGGTTCCTTGACGAAGAAGCGGATCCACACGACCACCAGCGCCGGCAGGATGCCGATCCACAACAGGCCGCGCCAACCGATGTCGTCGTAGAGGAAGCCGTAGGCCAGCGCCGACAGAGCGAAGCCCAGGCCCCACGAGCCCTGCAGGACGCCGCTCATCAGGCCGCGCGAGCGCGCGGGCCAGGATTCCATCGCCAGCGCCGCACCGGCCGGCCATTCCGCACCCATGCCGATGCCGAGCAGCGCGCGGAAGAGGAACAGGAACCAGAAGGTCGGCGCGAAGCCCGCGATGAAGTTGCAGAGCGAGTACCACAGGATGGAGATCATCAGCGGCGTCTTGCGCCCCATGCGATCGGCCATCCAGCCGGCGGCCGTGGCACCGAACAGGCGCAGCCACAAGGTCAGCGTGAAGACGAAGGTGACCGCGGTGATCGGAACATCGAACTCCTTGGCAATCGGCACCATGATCAGCAGGAAGATGGTGAAGTCGAACGCATCGAGCGTCCAACCGAGCCAGGCGGCGATGTAGGCATACCACTGGTCCTTGGTGGGTTCCTTCCACCAGGGCACGTTCGATGACGACGATGTGGGCGTGACGGACGCGGACATCTGCTAAACCTCCCAAATTGGTCTCGAGGTTTACGCGTAGATACTCCGACTACTCGTAGTGTCGCGTCGTCATGCTGCGCCGCTCGATGAGCAGGAGCAATCGCTACGGCTGCACACCTGATGATCCTGGCTGTGACTTTTGCCGGCGCTCTTCCGGCTTGCAGAATATCGCCGAGCTCTCAGCCCGCCGCGGCAACGCGCGGCTATGCGGCGTACTTACTGGCGCTGAGCGAGGCCCACAACGCGTCGGGACCGGCCTTGGCGTAGGCCGCGCCGATCTTGTCGCCCCAGAAGGTCTCGCTGCCGAAGTCGCGACGCCACACCCAGAGCCTTCGCGTGTAGTGATGCAGGATGTGCTCGTGGGTAAAACCCATGGCGCCCATCGACTGGTGCGAGATGGCGGCTATTCGTTGGGCGAAATCCGACGCCTGGCTCTTGGCGGCGGCAATCGAGAAGCGTCCGCCGTCCATAAGCCCGCCTTCGTCGGCATCGCGCGCCGCCGCTTCGGCCGAGGCGATGGTGGCGGCCACGTAGCTCGCAAGCTCGGCCAGCATGTGCTGGATGGCCTGGAAGGTCGAGATCGAGCGGCCGAACTGCACGCGCTGCTTGGAATATTCGACGGCGGTGGCCAGCACCTTGTCGGCGGCGCCGGCCATCTGCATGGCGCGCATCACCGCCGCCAGCTCGAAGGCACGATCGGCGCTGACCGGCGAGGCGCCGCTGAACTCGGCCGCGGCGTTGTCGAAGGTCACCGTGCCGTAGGGCTCGCCGGCATGGCTCGGCTGGCCGTCGATTTTGGCGTTGGCTGCAGCGACGACCGCCAGCGTGTTGCCGGCGACGGTGACGAAGCGGTCGGCCACCGAGGCGAAGGGCACGCGCTCGACCTTGCCGCTGACTCGCCCGCCGCTCAGCGTCAGGTTGCCCAGCACCAGCGTTGCCGGTCCAGGCTTGGGCTCACTGCCGGCAGCAGCGATCAGCAGATTGCCGAGCGCGGTCTCGGCCAGCGGCACGGGCACGGCGTGCGAGCCGGCGAGCCGCAACAGCGCCAGCATGTCGGCCAGCGTACCGCCCACGCCGTTCCTGTCCTCGGGAACGGCGATCAGCGGCAGGCCCATCTCCTCGATCTCCTTCCAGAGATCGGCGGGCCACACGCCCTTCTCCACCTCGTTGACCACGGCGCGGCCGCAGCGGTCGGTGAAGAAGCGGTCGGCGGTCTCGAGCAGCATGTCGCGGGTTTCGCGGTCCATGAAGAGTCTCCATCAATATTCGCTCCCCTGCGCGGATGCCGCGCAGGGGAGGTGTCGCCGTCTTACGGCGACGGAGGGGTAAGGCAGCCCGAAGAATTCTTCGCGCGGCTTCACCCCTCCGCCCGCGAAGACGCGGGCACCTCCCCTTCGCGGACTCCGCGAAGGGGAGGAAGATGATCCGTGCGACGCCTTCATCGCAGCCCCAGCCCGCGCGCGACGATGCCGCGCAGCACCTGGGTCGTGCCGCCCTGGATGGTGTAGCTCGGCGCCATCATGGTGGCGTACTGCGCCACATCGAGAAAATCGGCCAAGTCCTCCTCGGTCGTGGCGTCGGACTCGGCGATGGCTCGGGCGATCTCGGGCAGGTCCTGCTGGTAGATCGTGCCGAGGTCCTTGACCAGCGCCGCCTCGATCGCCGGCGACTTGCCGCCCTGCATCATGCCGGCGACGGCAACCGACATCTGGCGCAGCGTCCACAGGCGGGCGATGAGCCGGCCCAGGATCGACGAGGCACGCTTGGCCGGCTGGCGGCCCAGCACGCGCACCAGCTCGCGCAGGATGTAGAAGTTCTGCATGAAGCGCTCGGGGCCGGAGCGTTCGAAGGCAAGCTCGCTCGTCACCTGCAGCCAGCCGTCGCCCTCGTTGCCTATAAGGCAGCTCTCGGGGATGAAGGCGTCGTTGAAGGTGACCTCGTTCCAGTCGTGGCGGCCGGCGAGGTTGATGATCGGCCGGATGGTGACGCCGGGCGTCTTGAGATCGACCAGAAGCTGGCTCAGGCCCTTGTGGCGGTCGCCGTGCTGGCCCGAGGTGCGCACCAGGGCGATGCAGTAGTTGTTGCGATGGGCGCCCGAGGTCCAGACCTTAGTGCCGTTGACACGGAAGCCGCCTTGCACCGGCTCGGCGCGCGTGCGCACCGAGGCGAGGTCTGAGCCCGAATCGGGCTCGCTCATGCCGATCGAGAAGTAGCACTCGCCCTTGGTGATGCGCGGCAGGATCGCCTGGCGCTGCTCTTCGTTGCCGAAGCGCAGCAGCAGCGGGCCGGACTGGCGGTCGGCCACCCAGTGCGCACCGGCGGGGGCGCTGTTGCCTAAAAGCTCCTCAGTGATGACATAGCGGTCCAAAAAGCTGCGCTCGCTGCCGCCGTATTGCTTGGGCCAGGTGATGCCGATCCAGCCCTTCTTGCCCAGCGCCTTGCTGAACTCCGGCGAGAAGGTGTTCCAGCTCGCGAAGCGATCCTCCGTCTTCACCTTGGGCAGCGCCTCCTCGAGGAAGCTGCGGACCTCGCCGCGCAACGCCTCGGCCTCTGCGGGCAGATGGAACGGCGGGAATTCGAGCTTGGGAATGGACATCGTCATCTCGATGGTTGGATGCTTCCTCTCTGTCGGCTAATCCTAGGCCAGGCAACCGGGGAGTTTCGAGGGACGAATGCCAAGACGGCCACCGCGCCTGCCGCCACTCCTGGCGGAATTCGACGACGAGGAGCGTGAGGCCGTTCTGGCCGCCAACCGCGCCTTCTACCGCGCCTTCGCCGAACGCGACGTCGCGGGCATGGACCAGATCTGGGCGCAGACCGGCGCCATGATCTGCCTGCATCCGGGCCAAGCGCCCCTGCACGGCCGCACCGAAATCATGGCGAGCTGGCGCGGCATCCTGCGCCATCCCGAATCGCCCAAGGTCCGCTGCACCGGCGAATGGGTGATCGGCCGGCCGGGCCTCGCCATCGTCGTCTGCCGCGAGATCCTGCCCGAGGGCCAGCTCATGGCGACCAACACCTTCACCCGCCAGAGCGACGGCTGGCGCATGATCGGCCATCACTCCGGCCCGGTGCCGCCGATCGAGACGGGACAGACGACAGCGGCGACGGCATCAGCCGCCGCGCCGCGCGACCGCCGCAAGCTGCATTAGATCTTCCTCCCCAGCTCTGCTGGGGAGGTGTCGGCGTCTTACGCCGACGGAGGGGTCATGAGCGACAACGAGTCTGTGGCTCATGACCCCTCCGCCCGCTGCGCGGGCACCTCCCCTTCGCGGTTTCCGCGAAGGGGAGGAAATCTAGTCGAGGAACACGACCGAAGGCTCGACCTCGATCAGGAACTGCTCGTCGGCGAGACCAGGCACGCCAATCCAGGTCGAGCACGGCGGATTGTCGCCGAACTTCGCCCGCAGCGCGGCGCTGATCGCCTTGCCCTCAGCCATGTGGCTTTGCTTGATGTAGAGGCTGAGCGCGCCGACCTGATCGAGCGAGGCGCCGACCGAGGCCAGCGCCGCCGCGAGGTTGTCGAGG
Source organism: Reyranella sp. (assembly GCA_021732285.1). Taxonomy (GTDB): domain Bacteria; phylum Pseudomonadota; class Alphaproteobacteria; order Reyranellales; family Reyranellaceae; genus Reyranella. The sequence goes on from JAKFVH010000084.1 coordinate 4,571, forward strand.
CTCTGCTCGAGCTGACGGCCGATATCGCCCGGCCCGACGATGTTCTGGTCGGCATCCCAGGCAACCTGACCCGACACATGCACGGCGCGTCCGAGCGGCGCCGACACGACAGCGACTTGCGCAAAGCCGTATTGCCGGCTGTCGAACAACCCGGGGGGAACGACCAGGGATCGGCTTCTCATCGTGGAACTGGCCCATCAACGCGCAGCATCGACCGAACCCGGTCGTAGGGGATTTCGACGGTGTACGGGCCGCCTTCGTACTGATTGAAGGAAAGCTCCAGCCGGTCCTCCAGAAAGACGTAGCGGTGCGACTGCTTCAGGATGTCGGCCAGGTTGGGCGTGTTGATGTCGGCGCTGGCGATGCGCGTCAGCTCCCGCAGCCAGTTCGAATTCGGCAGGAACACCCCTTCCGGCCCGACCGCCTTGCCGGTGCGCAGGTCGACCAGCATGCCGCTGACGCCGACGATGCCGTACGCGCCGCCTTCGTAGGCGTTGTAGCTGATCTTTACGGAGACGGCGTTGGGGCCCGGCTTGTACAGGGTGAAGGCCTGCTCGTAGCGCCAGGCAGGACCGCTGTAGTTGCCGCCGTCATTGTCGGCGTCCGCGCCGGGCACCGCCCGGTCGGCCGCCTCGCTGACAGCCGCCGCAAGCTGGCGGTTCACGACCGTGAAATCGACCGACCCGCCGTCGAACTGCGGATAGCTCGCGTCGACGATGTAGGGGATGCCGCGCACCTTGCCGGCCTTCACCATCGCCTGTTCGCTGATGAAGGGATAGGCGCCCTCGCCCAGCCATTCGAGCTGCGCGGCGCGATCGCGGTCCCGCGATTCCAGGCATTCCTCCGTCTCGGCCGGCTCGACGACGCAGGCCGCGGCCCGGTTGGCGAGCCAGCGGATCTGGTCGGCCAGCAGATGATCCCTGGCCGCGCCGCTCAGCTTGCCGGCGAGCGCGGCGTAGGCTGCCGCCATCTTGCGGTCGATGGCGGCAAGCTCGGGCCTGGCGCAGATCGCGCGCTCGATCGGCGTCGCCGCCTTCGCGCAATCCAAACGCGACGGGCCCTGCGCCAGCGCCGTGCCGGCCAGGGCGACAAGAAAAGCGCCGGCAAGGGCGCAACGGTTAACGGGCGATCGGTCCATCGGGGCGCAGGATCGGTTTCAGCCTGTCGTAGGGGATGTCCACTTGGTAAGGCCCGGCAGAATAAGGCCCGACGTCATAGGCGTTGAAAATGACTTCGAGCTGCTTGCCGGTCCAGCAGTAGCGGTCCGCTTCGCTCAGCAGCTTGCCGAGATTGGCAGGCTCGAGCGCGTCATCGAAGCCCGGGTTGTTGACGAACTGCTTCTTGAGGTCGGCGCGGACCAACTGAGCCATGACCCGGAGCCATTGTTCGCCCGGTGTGAACACGCCGGACGGCGCCACGACCTTCTCCGTGCGCAAGTCGACCAGGGTACAGCGGGTTGCGCCGTAGCCGTGCGCGCCGCCACGATAGCTGTCGAACTGCACGACGATGGTTGCGGCCTGCCCGCCGGGCGGCCGCTCGACGGTGAAGCCCTGCTCGTAATACCACTGCTGCTCGCGCTCGGGGCCGTCAGCGGCCTTGGGCGTCGATTCATCGGCGATCTTCTTCGCGGCGTCGGCGAAGCGGGTGTTGACGGCGGCGAAGTCGACGGTCGCGCCGTCAAAGCGCGGGTAGGCGAGGTCGTAGGACCAGGTGATCTTACCGAGCTTGCCCTTGTTGGCCAGCGACTGCTCGCTGATCGCGGGATAGGTGCCCTGGGCGTAGGCCCGCAGGTTCTTGATGCGCGCTGCGTAGCGGTTCTTCAGGCAGTCCTCGATGCTGCCGGGGTCGACGCGGCAGGCGCGATTGCGATTGGCGATCCAGCGCACCTGGTCCTTGACCAGTTCATCCTTCGAAGCACCGCTCAGCTTGTCGAGCAGCCCTGTGTAAGCCGCCACCATCTCGCGGTCGGCCTTGGCGAGCTCGCCGCTCTTGCAGATCGCGCGATCGATGGCATTGTCCGCCTTGGCACAGTCGAAGCTCGGGCCACTCTGCGCGAAGGCCGAAGACGCCACCATCAGCGACAGGATGACAGCCGCCAGTCTCATGCCCGCCTCCACGCCCTGAGCCGCCGCACCGCCTCGTCCATCTCGGCGGTCGAGCCCGCGAAGGAGATGCGCAGCGTGCCGGCGCCGCGAGCGCGGTCGAAGTCGACACCCGGCGTGGTCGCCACGCCCGTCTCGGCGAGCATGCGCTTGCAGAAGTCGCGGCTGTCGTTGGTGAGATGGGCGACGTCGCAATAGAGGTAGAACGCGCCCTCGGCCGGTGCGAAGCGGTCGAAGCCCGCCTCGGGCAATCCGGCCAGCAAGAGGTCGCGGTTGCGGCGATAGCGGCGCACATGGCCGTCGAGCTCGTCGCGGCAGTCGAAGGCGGCGAGTGCCGCGTGCTGGCTGAGCGTCGGCACGGAGATGAAGAAGTTCTGGGTCAGCCGCTCGATCGGCCGCACCAGCTCCTGCGGCACCACCAGCCAGCCGACGCGCCAGCCCGTCATCGAGAAGTACTTCGAGAAGCTGTTGACGACGATGGCCTGGTCCGAGACCTCGACCGCCGACACCGTGTCGCCCTCGTAGACGATGCCGTGATAGATCTCGTCGGAAATCAGCCGCACGCCATTCTCGGCGCACCAGCCGGCCAGCGCCTTCATCTCGGCATGGCCGACCATGGTGCCGGTCGGATTGGACGGGCTCGCCACGATCAGGCCGTCGATGCCGCCGGCCTTCTTCAGCGCCTCGACGGTGGGCTGGAAGAGGTCGGCGGCCGAGGTCGGCAGGTCGACGGCTTCGAGATTGAGCGCCGTCAGGATGTTGCGATAGGCGGGATAGCCGGGTGCGGCGAGTGCCACGCGGTCGCCGGCGTCGAAGCTCGCCAGGAAGGCCAATGGAAAGCCGCCCGACGAGCCGGTCGTCACGATGACGCGCTCGGGCGACACCTCCGTCTTGTAGGCCTCGCGATAGTGCCGCGCGATGCGCTCACGCAGCGCCGGAATGCCGAGCGCCGCGACATAGCCGATCCGGTCGTTGTCGAGGGCGGCGTGCGCCGCGGCCAGCGCCCCCTTGGGCGCCGGCGTGCTGGGCTGCCCGACTTCCAGATGAATGACGGTGTCGCCCGCCGCCTCCTTTTCGGCGGCGGCCGCCATGACATCCATGACGATGAACGGATCGACCGCTCCGCCGCGGCGCGAGAGCTTGCCCGACATCGTTCGTCAGCGGACGACGAGCGCCAATCCGGCGCCAGCTGGATCCATGACGCTGCGGCAGCTCGCGCCGCTGCCGCGCAGGCCCGAGGGGCAGGCGATGGCGTTGACCCAGCCGCCCTGCCCGCCGCGTGACGCCAGCACATTGGCAAGCTGCTGGTCCCGCTCGATCGTGGCGTAGGCCACGTAGCCGGTCGCCTGCGCGGCCGTCGCGCCGCCGCCGCCGGCGCCGACAAATGTGAACTCGCCATTGCCGGGATTGGCGATGATCACCGGGCTGACCGAGCCGGCTTTCGGCGTCGGCGCCCCCAGCAGCACGCCGAAGCCGGGCACGACGGCGCGCGCACCGAAGGTCTGCCCCATCGACAGTGCGCAGGCTGCGGCGCCCGCCTTGCCGTCGACAGCAACGAGGCCCGCGAAGCCACCCGAATCCGTGGGCGTCGGCCCACTCGGCATCTGCCCCTTCCAGCCGGCCAGTGCCGAGGCACCGGCGGCCGGCGATGGCGCGACATAGACTCGCCGTCGCATGCCATAGCTCTCCATCGTCGGCGCGCCCGCCTGCGGCACCGCGGCGCGCAGCGCCTCGACCGGCAGACTGCCGCCCAACTGCTCGGACATCGTGCGCGCGAGCTGGCCCTGGAAAAAGTCCGCGCCGCCGCGCTGGCGGATTGCACCCAACGTTCCGGCAAGCTCGGGCTGGGTCAGCGTACTGCCCTCCGCCAGCGCACCGCCGCCAAAAGCGCGACCGCCCAGCATCGCGCCGCTGACCTGCAGGTCGCGCGCGAGCGCGCGCGATACCGGCACGCCGAACCGCGCCAGCCGCTCGGCCGGCGCCACTGTCGCCTCCCAGCGCAGCGAGCCGTGACGGACATGCATCAGCGTGATGGCGCGCACGCCCGACGGCACGGTGAAGGGCTGGCCGCCGACAGTGCCGGGGGCGGCGATCGGCGGAAAGACGAAGGCTTCGGCGGCCTTGGTCTTGTCGTTGTGGACAATGCAGGCGCCCGACGCGCCGAGGCTCGCCGCCGACGGCAGGGTGACGGCCATGGCGAAATACATGGCGGCCGCCGCATCGGCGGCGTTGCCGCCGGCCAGCAGGACATCGCGGCCGACCTCGGCGGCACGGCTTTCGTCGGCAGCGACGGCACCGAACCCGGCAATGGCGGCGTCGGCGATGACGCGGGAAAGGCCGCCCCTGCCCGGCGACCTGCCGGCCGGATTGGCGGCCTGGGTGGCCGCCTCGCCTTCGCGGTCTGTCTCACTTCTGCCACAAGCTGCCAGCAAGAACAGGCAGGCCAGCGCCAGGGCGTGCCGCACCGGGGGGGTGCGCGATTGACGCGGCCGCTTTGCGTTCATAGCCTGCCCAGAGACCGTGCCGCCCGTGTTCAAAAGCATCATCACCCTCTTCTCTCTAGCGCTCTTCGCGCTGGCACCGCTTGGTGCCGCGCGCGCGCAGCAAAGTCCACGACTCAATCTCATCCGCGACGCCGAGATCGAGAACACCATCCGCACGCTCACTGTGCCGATCTGGCGCGCGGCCGGCCTCGATCCCAACGGCATCGAGATCATGATCGTCCAGGACAACTCGCTCAACGCTTTCGTGGCGGGTGGCCAGCGCATCTTCATCAACACCGGCCTGATCATGCGGACTGAAACGCCGA
>JAKFVH010000079.1 GCA_021732285.1 Reyranella sp.
GCTGGTCGCCGCCGCCATAGCGCCGGATGATCACGTCGGCGCGGCCGATCGCCTGCTGGACCCGGTCGAGGTCCTCCGGCGAGTTGCAGACGAGGCCGCGCAGGCGCAGGAAGCAGGTGGAAATCCGACGGAACTCGGCGAACAACTCGTGCCCGCCGGGCTCGGCCAGGCGCGCCAAGTGACGGGGCACGAAGCGCATCAGCGTCTTGACATGCCCGGCATGAAGTGGCGCGCGGGGCTGCACCGGGCCGCTCAGCGGCAGCGCGCCGCCGACGTAGATCGGCCGGTCGGCGGCCGATGTGCCCGCTCCCAGCAGCGCTGCGACGGCGGGTGACATGGCGGTCTCGCCAGGATCGGCATGGCCAAGCGTCTCGGTGATCTCGACCAGCGGCGGGCCGGACAGCACGAAATGCCGGCGCTCGGCGGTGCCGCCGACCTCGACGGCAAAGGCGTCGCCGCAGACAAGCGCGGCGCGCAGGCGCAACGGCGCTCCATCGGGCAGGATGGCGCGCACGGTCTCGTGCAACCGCCGTCCGCATTCCGCGGCGTGCCGCACGCAGCTCGCGAGATCAAACTCGGGCCGCACCTGCCAGAACGCGACCAGTCCATCGCCGGATATGGACTCGATGTCGCCGCCACACTCGATGACTCGTCCGATCGTCCGGGTGAAGTAGTCGTTCAGAATCTCCGTGAGGCGCTCGATCCCCAGTCGACCCTGGCGCTCATATCTCTCGGTGAGCAGCGTGAATCCCGAAATGTCGGCAAACAGGACCGCGACCGTCAGCGGCGAACAGCTCGGTCCGTCGAAACCCTCATCGGTCTCAGCGATGCGGTCGCGGATGTATCCCGGCACATAGGCCGAAAGCGTGGCCGATGTCCGGTCGTTTGCTTGCAGGAATGCCCCTTGGCGCAAGCCCGCCTCTCTCCCCAGCGATATGGCGGCGGAACTCTTACTATGCTGCTGCGGCCGATATTGGCCAGAGCCGGGCGGCAGGCGCAACGTCAATCTGGGGTTGAAGGTGCCCTCGGCCGCCACCGCCGGCGGTGCGATCCCGGCAGCGTGGGCGCCGCTGCAACGGCGATGGCGGACCCACAGGCCCGGCGACGCCACGATGCCGTCGGCCGGCGTGCGCTAAAGGCCCCTCGCCTCGCTCGGGGTGACAGCGGAGGCGGATAGAACTGACGGCATCGCCGGCATCGCCTCGCTCGCCTCCGGCCGGAAGCACTCGGCGAATGCGGCATCGATGATCGCAAGCTTGACCGCCTGGGCCATCGCATATTCACGGCGGAAGCCGGCCGAGACCCACATCACCGATTCGTCGCGCTTGCCCTGCCAGCCGATGCTGCCGAGCGCTTCGGCGTCCCGCAGCTTGCGCGACAGGTGGGTGCGCGACAGGTTCAGCCGCTGCGCCATGATGGCGATCGACCCGACGGCCGTCGGAACGCGCTCGGCCTTGCCATCGATCTCCTCGATGCCGGCGATGAGCCAGTCCATGATTACCCCGCCGTTGTTCAGCCAGGTGAACAGCGAGAAGGTCCGCTCCGGCTTGCGCACGCGGGCCGACGAAAGCAGCCCTTCGGCGACACCGGGATGCAGCGCGGCCAGCGCGCCGGGGGTACCGAGGTACATCTCCAGCCGCCGGCCGTGGTCGAGCCGGTCGAGCGTCGCGAGGTGAATGCCGATCCAGCCATGGATCGCCTCGAGGCTGGTCTCCGTCGGCTCGAGCGGCCGCGTGCGCTTGTCCGCAGCCCCCGGCACGTAGCGGGCAAAGCCGTACTTCAGCATTTCCTTCAGGAAGGCATCCGCCGTGTTGCGGCTGGCCACGCCGTGTCGCGAGACGGCATCGAGGACGTGGGCGCTGTTGACGCCGCGCCCCTTGCCCGAAGAACAGCTGCGGAAGTGCAGAGCCAGCGCCACCTGCCCCATCAACCAGCGATGCTGGCTGCCGAACACCGACGCAAGCCTGGGGTTGCTGTCGTAGGTCTGCTGCAGGAGCCGGCACTGCTGGCGGATGGCCGAGTGCAGGCCGCGATGCCCGGCAATATCGTCGGCCGTCAGCGCCATGTGGACGGCCTCGCGCGATTTCAACATTCCCATGGCTTCGAACCGGAGCTAGAGCCTTGAACCGGAGGCGGCTGGAAAGGCCACCCCAATGCCACAGGAAAGGACTTCTCACATTTCTCAGTTTTGTGCAATATGAGAAGCGTGGATGAAACGGCCTCCCGGGCGGAAAACCTTGCCGCGCGCCTGCGGCAGGCGTTCCTGGATCATGGCTATGAACAGATGACGATGAGCGGGCTTGCCCAGCTCTGTGGCTTCAGCCGGCGCGCGCTCTATCACCATTTCTCCAACAAGGAGCAGGCGTTCCGCTATTGGCTGGAGTTCTACAACCACGAATCGATCGCCGACGGCATCGCCGCCGGCCGTGCGGCAATCGAAGCGGGCGGCAGTGCGGTGGACGTCATCGTCGAAACCATGAACGTCCGCTATGGCGACGCCCGCCGCAACCTCGCCCGCTCGCCGCATGCATTGGAGATCAACGACCAGGCCTTCCGCCGCAGCCGCGACATCATCATCGCCGTCGCCATCGACTTCCAGGCCAAGGTGGTCGAGCTGCTGAAAGAGCTCGAAGCGCGCCGCCAGATCAGCCTGAAGCCCGGTGTCACGTTCGAAGCGCTGGCCCAGACCCTGTGCGACGGTGCGCGCGGCACGAACCAGGCCGTGCCGCCGATCCCCATCGACGACCTGCACCTGCGCTATCGGCAGATCATCGAGGCCATCCTGTTCGGCGCGGCGTCGGCGCCGAACGGCCCGCGCGGCAAGCGCGTCCGTTCATCCAGGTGAGGGGCATCCTGCTTCGCGCTGCGCGCTGCGCAGGACAAGTCCTGCCACAGTCAGGGTGCGGGCGCGGCGCGAAGCGGACGCCGTCCGAAGCGCGTAGCGCGAAGGAGGGCTATTTCCGCACCAGACCGGGCACCAAGCGTACCTTGCGCGGCGAAGCGAGCCAGATCGCCATCGCCGACACGACGCACAACGCCATTGCGAGCACGAAGGCGAGCCGGTAGCTGCCGGTCATGTCGTGGATGACGCCGGTGACCCACGGCCCCGCCGCACCGCCGCCGATCAGGGCGACCGTGAGCATGCCGAAGATCGAGCCGTAGTGCGGCCCTTCGAAGATCTCCGCCACGATCGGGCCCATGACCGAGGTGAGGGCATAGCCGAGCGAGCCCTGCGCGATCACCATCACCCAGAGCAGCACGGGCGACGGCGCGCGCTCGAGCGCGATCAGCGCGACATAGCAGATGGCGAAGCCGGCGCAGCCCGCCGTCCAGATCCATTCCCGGCCGATGCGGTCCGATAGCGCGCCCAATCCGATCTGGCCGGGGATGCCGACGACGCTCACGATGCCCAGCGCCCAGGCCGCCACGATCGGCGAGAAGCCGACCTCCACCAGATACTTGGTCTGGTGCACCTGGACGGCGTACCAGGCGAACAGCGCGCAGACGAAGCCGAGCGCGATCCACCAGAAGCGCGCGGTCCTGAGCGCGCGCGCCAGCGTCCAGTCGATCGCCACCCAAGCGTGGTCGACGACGTTCGACGGGGCGCGCGGCGTCGCCGCGGCGGCATGCGATTGGCCATCGGGCAACAGGCCGATGTCCTGCGGCCGGCGCCAGACGAGGAGATTGAGCGGCCCCAGCACGAACAGCACGAGCAGACCCATGACCCAGCACGCCGCCCGCCAGCCCTCGCGCTCGATGATCGACTGCAGCCAGGGCAGCAGCACGATGGCGCCGACGCCGACGCCCGAGAAGGCGATGCTGATGGCAAGCGCGCGGCGGCGCACGAACCAGTGCGGCAGGAACTGCGAATGGGCCGTGAAGGTCATGAGGTTGGCGCCCGCCCCCACCATCACGCCGAGCGTGGCGTAGAACTGCCAGGGATTGGCGATCACCGTCGCCAGCAGCAGGCCGCCCGTCACCATGGCCACGCCGCATTCGATCACGATGCGCGGCCCCTTGCGGTCCATGACGCGGCCGACGATCGGGCCCAGCACCGCCGAGACGAGAAAGCCGAAGGAGAAGGCGCCGGCGGCGAGCCCGCGCTCCCAGCCGAACTCCTCGATCAAGGGCGGCAGGAACAGCGAGAAGGACGTGCGCGCCGTGACGGCGATCGCCATGGTCACGAAGGCGACGCGCCGACGATCGGGCCCAGCACCGCCGAGACGAGAAAGCCGAAGGAGAAGGCGCCGGCGGCGAGCCCGCGCTCCCAGCCGAACTCCTCGATCAGGGGCGGCAGGAACAGCGAGAAGGACGTGCGCGCCGTGACGGCGATCGCCATGGTCACGAAGGCGACGCCGATGATCAGCCAGCCGTAATAAAACGGCAGGCGCTGCTGCCAACGACTCACCGGATCTCGTTCAGCGGCCGCTCGCCGCGCGCCGTCCGCTCGATGTTGGCGGCGATCAGCTTCGCCCGTGCCTCGAGCATGCCCTCGGTCCAGCCCGACACGTGCGGCGTCAGGATCACGTTGGCGAGCTCATGGAAAGGCTGGTTGGCGGGCATGGTGGGTCCAGGCGCCGTCGGATAGCGGTACCAGACATCGAGGGCCGCGCCGGCGAGCTTGCCGCCGCTCAGCGCGCGATAAAGCGCGCCCTCGTCGATGATCTCGGCCCGCGCGACATTGATCAGGTAGGCCGAGGGCTTCATCAAGCCGAGACGGCGATCGTCCAGCAGGTTGCGCGTCTCGGGCGACAGCGAAAGCGTGATGGCGAGGTAGTCGGCGGAGCGCAGCACCTCGTCGAGGCGATCTGGACCGCCGATGAACGACACGCCGGCCGGCACGTCCTTCTGCGCCTGTCGGCGAACGGCGCAGACCTTCATGTCGAAGGCCGCGGCGCGGCGGGCGAGCGCTTCGCCGATATGGCCGAAGCCCAGGATGCCCAGCGTCTTGCCGGCAAGCTCGGCGGACGGCGGCGGCATCGGCGTGCCGACGGCCCACTGGCTGTCCCATCGTCCCTTGCGCAAGCTGGCATCGAGGCTGCCGAACGAGCGCGTCAGCGAGAGCATCGCGCCCATGATGTACTCAGCGATGCCGGCCTCGTGGCCGTAGGCGTTGGCGAGCCGCAGGCCTGGCCGCATGACGCTGCAGTCGATGCGGTCGAGGCCCGCACCCGGCACCTGCACCAGGCTCAGGTGCGGCGCCGCCTCGGCCATCGGCGGCGTAAAGCCCATCGACACCAGCACGTCGGCATCCGCGAGCTTCGGCAGGATTGCCGCCTCGTCACCCTCGATGGACTCGCAGGGAATCGACAAGTTGGCTCGCACCATCTCGGCGAGGCGGATGGCAAAGAACCCGGCAAAAACGATCTTCATCAAAACATCCTTCGTGCGGCACTATCCCGGCCCCTGCTCAGAGCACATTCTGTTCGGCTGGAATCAGCCGAACAGAATGTGCCCTATGTAATCGGCATCGCCCACACCGCGATTTTCCGTTCAAATGGAACCGCGAGCGGTTCCATTTGAACGAAAAACGCTTTAGCCGATCAACTACATCCCAGGTAGTCATGACAGCCTTGTCCGCCTTCCCTGCCCGACTCGCCTGGTGGCGCAAGCGGCGCGGCCTTTCCCAGTTCCGGCTCGCGACAGCGGCAGCTTGCTCGCAACGGCATCTCAGCTTCCTCGAGCTTGGCCGCACCAAGCCCAGCCGCGAAATGGTGCTGCGCCTGTCGTCGGCGCTCGACATGCCTTTGCGCCAGGCCAACGAGCTGCTGCTGGCGGCGGGTTACGCCCCGGCCTGGAGCGAGGCCGATCTCGGTGCCGAAGCGCTGGCGCCGATCCGCGGCGCGCTCGACCACATGCTGAGCCAGCAAGAGCCTTTCCCCGCCGTCGTCGTCGACCGCCGCTGGAACCTTCTACAGGCCAACAAGGGCGCGGTGGCGATGGTCGAGTTCCTGGTCGGCCCTCTGAAACCAGGTGCGGCGATCAACCTCGCCGACGCCCTGGTGGGCCCGGACGTGCTGAAACCGCACCTGACGAACTGGACCGAGGTCGTCCACTACTTCGTGCGCAGCGTCGAGGCCGATGCGGCGGTCGACGGCACGGCGCAGACCGGCGCCCTCCTGCAGCGGCTGCTGCGATACCCCGGCGTGCGCGCGGCGATGGCGCAGGCAGCCCCTTCCGCCGGCGACGGGCCGGTGCTGCCGATGCTCTTCCAGAAGGGGCAGACCGAGCTCAGGCTGTTCACGACGCTGGCCACGCTCGGCACGCCGCGCGACGTCACGCTTCAGGAACTGCGGGTCGAGAGCTTCTTCCCGATGGACGACGCGACCCGCGACGTCTTCTGTCGCTGGGCTCCTACTTCCGCTTCGCGCGCTCGATCGCCTCGGCAATGAGGCGGTGGGCCTCGGCGACGTCGCCCCAGCCCAAAAGCTTCACCCACTTGCCGGGCTCGAGATCCTTGTAGTGGACAAAGAAGTGCTCGATCTGGTGGCGGGTGATCTCGGGCAGGTCGGCCTGGGTCTTCACGTTGACGTAGCGCTGGGTGATGCGTGAGGAGGGCACGGCGATGATCTTCTCGTCGCCGCCGCCGTCATCCTCCATGCGCAGCACGCCGATCGGCCGCACGTTCATCACGGCGCCGGGGATGATGGGACGGGTGTTGGCGACCAGCACGTCGATCGGGTCGCCGTCGTCGCTGAGCGTGTGCGGCACGAAGCCGTAATTCCCGGGATAGCGCATCGGCGTGTAGAGGAAGCGGTCGACCACCAGCGTGCCCGCGGCCTTGTCCATTTCGTATTTCACGGGTTCGCCGCCGATCGGCACCTCGATGACGGTGTTCACGTCCTCGGGCGGGTTGTGGCCGATGGCGATGGCGTCGAGATTCATGGTGGAAGGACCTTTGCTGTAGCCTGAAAGGTCCCTCGCTTCGCTCGGGATGACAAGCTTGCCTGGGGTGACATATCGCCAAAATGAAACCGGCGGCCCTTGCGGGGCCGCCGGTAAGTTCTCGTATCGTGCGTGGACCTACTTGGTGATGTCCACGTCCTTGGTTTCCTTGAGGAAGATCGTCCCGATGATCAGGGTCATGATGGCGACGCCGATCGGGTACCAGAGACCGTAGTAGATGTCGCCCGACCAGGCGACCAAAGCCGTCGCCAGCAGGGGCAGCATGCCGCCGAACCAGCCGTTGCCGATGTGATAGGGCAGCGACATCGAGGTGTAGCGAATGTTGGTCGGGAACAGCTCGACCAGGAAGGCCGCGATCGGTCCGTAGACCATGGTCACAAAGATGAGGAAGATCACCAGGATCACCTCGGCCATGAACCAGTTGACCTGCGCCTTGTCGGCGGTGGCCGAGTAGCCGGCTGCCTTGAGGGCGGCGGCGAGCTTGGGTCCGCCTTCCTTGGCGTCGAAGCCCGTGAGCTTCGTGTCGCCGATGGCGATGACGACCGGCGATCCCGCTGGTGCCGCCACCGAGGTGAACGACAGGCCGGATTTGGTCAGCGCATCCTTGGCGCGGTCGCACTCCGTGAACTTCGACCACGGTCCGACGAAGATATGGAAGTTGCACTGCGCCGGGTCGGCCGTGACCGTGATCTTGGTCTTGGCCTGGAAGGCTTCGAGGGCGGGGTTCACGTAGTGTGTCAGCGCCCCGAACAACGGGAAGTAGGTGATGGCCGCGATCAGGCAGCCGGCCATGATGATCTTCAGGCGGCCGATCCTGTCGCTCAGCCAACCGAAGAAGATGAAGAACGGCGTGCCGATCAGCAGCGACAGTCCGATCAGCGTATAGGCCGACAGGAAGTCGAGCTTCAGCGTGATGGTGAGGAAGAACAGGGCGTAGAACTGGCCCGTGTACCACACCACGCCCTGGCCCGCCGTCGCACCCAACAGGGCCAGCAACACCAGCCGGTTGTTGGGATAACGCAGGAAGCTGTCGGTCAACGGCGACTTCGAGCCCTTACCCTCGGCCTTCATCTGCGTGAAGATCGGCGATTCGTTGAGCTTGAGCCGGATGTAGACCGAGAAGACCAGCAGGATCAGCGAGACCAGGAACGGGATGCGCCAGCCCCAGTCGGCGAACGTCTTGGCGTCCATCTGGGTGCGGCAGATCGCGATGACCGCGAGCGACATGAAGAAGCCGAGCGTCGCCGTGGTCTGGATCCAGCTCGTGGCGTAGCCGCGCTTGCCGCGCGGCGCGTGCTCGGCCACGTAGGTCGCCGCACCGCCGTACTCGCCGCCCAAGGCCAGGCCCTGGATCAGACGCAGCGACACCATCAGCACCGGTGCCAGCCAGCCGACCGCCGAGAAGGTCGGCAGCAGGCCGACCGCGAAGGTCGAGGCGCCCATGAACAGGATGGTGACCAGGAAGGTGTATTTGCGGCCGACCAGGTCGCCCAGGCGGCCGAACACCAGGGCGCCGAACGGGCGCACCAGGAAGCCTGCCGCGTAGGCCGCGAAGGCCGACAGCAGCGCCGCCGTCTCGTTGCCCGGCGGAAAGAACAGGGCCGCGAAGAACGGCGCCAGGGTGGCGTAGAGATAGAAGTCGTACCACTCGAACACGGTGCCGAGTGACGAGGCGAAGATGACGCGACGTTCCTCTTCGCGCGAAACGATCTGGCCGTCGCCGACCGCTGCTGCCATTGCCATTGTTTGCTCCCCAATAGCGATGGGCACCTAGAAGCGTCCCACCTTGCAGTCGGTGTAAAGTGTCGGGCGCACCAACCGCAATTCGACCAACGTCCAAGGTGGATGGCATGGTGCGTCGCGACAAACTCATGCCGCGGCGCAGCATCGGCCGAGGGACGGTAGGTCTTGACCGGACAAGGCGCCGGTCGTCACTGTCAGCCAAACAACCGAAACAACGGTAAATGTCCGGGGAAAAGCTCGCCTTCCTGATCGCCGATGACCATCCGATGGTGCGCGACGCGCTCGCCTCGGCCCTGGGCCAGGCGTTCGGCGGCGCGGCGATCGCCATGGCCGGCAGCCTGGCGCAGGTCCAGTCGGCCCTGGAGCGCGAGCCCGAGACTGACGCACTGTTGCTGGATCTGGACATGCCGGGCATGGACGGGCTGACCGGGCTGGCGCTGCTGCGCTCGGACCATCCGACCGTGCCGATCATCGTGGTGTCGGCGGCGCGGGAAGCGGCCGTGATCCGGCGCGCCTACGAATTCGGCGCCTCAGCCTACATCGACAAGTCGGCGTCGCTGGAGGAGATCGCCAACACGGTGCGTGCCGTGCTGGATGGCGAGATCTTCGCGCCCGCCGAGGACATCCCCGCCGATTCCTTCGCCCAGCGCGCCAACCAGCTCACGCCGCAGCAATGGCGCGTGCTGGCGCTGATGATCCAGGGCGACCAGAACAAGCAGATCGCCTACAAGCTCGGCGTCGGCGAGGCCACGGTGAAGGCGCACGTGACGGTGATCCTGCGCAAGCTCGGCGTGCGCTCGCG
>JAKFVH010000085.1 GCA_021732285.1 Reyranella sp.
GGGTTGACCGCCTGCCGGCCGGCCCGTATACACCCGCCCTTCCGAAGTACGAGGAATAGATGGCAAGTCACAAGTCGGCCGAGAAGCGCGCATGCCAGACGAAGCGCCGCACCGCCGTGAACACCGCACGCCGCAGCCGCGTCCGTGGCTCGATCAAGAAGGTCGAGGAAGCGATCAAGGCGGGCGACAAGAAGGCCGCGGCGGATGCACTGCGCGCCGCGCAGCCGGAGATCCAGCGCGGTGCTGCCAAGCACATCGTGACCAAGAACGCCGCCGCACGCCGCGTGTCGCGCCTCGCCGCGCGCATCAAGGCGATGGCGTAGAGGTCTCGCGCATCAGCATCAGCAAGTGTGAACGCCGCTCCAACGAGCGGCGTTTTCTTTTTCAGCGTGTCGCGCCGAAGTTTTTTCCGGGAATTTTTTTAGAATTTTTTCGAGCGTTGCGACCAAGAACATTTGGCTGCCAATTGGGCGAACAACATACGATTCGCTTTTATCGGACCGGGCGCGCGATCAGGCGCTAGATATTGAGCGATGTTCGGCGCGACGGCCGAAAGAGAATCGATTTCCAGACGATGTCAATCGACTCAGCGGAAGAACAACATGAATCACCTGCTTCGTTGCCGCTGTGAATCGTTTGCGAACCTCGAAGGTTCTGTCTAAGAGTCGGCTCATCGCGACGGAGCGTGGGGCGCAAAGACGCGAGCCAAGGTGAGGATGGGGGGCAACCACCTCGCTGGAAGACGAACGAGGGAGCAAACCGCAGCCACCTGACAACGGTCGAATCGAAACAAGACAGCGTTCCCTCTAACGACGCTCATCTCGATCCGCCATTGTCATTCGCGCGCTGTGTGTCCATCGTAGATCATTGGCTCGTGTCTGAGCAGCCTGCTTCGTAAAATGAAGAGCGGGGGCCATGGCGAAAGACAACAAGATCGCGGGCACGTACGAGGTCTCCCCTGCCGCAGGCTATGCCGGCGACGTGGCCCCGACGACAGCCTGGAAGATCCTGAGCGAACACAAGGACGCAATCCTGATCGACTGCCGCACCAGGGCGGAATGGAACTATGTCGGCCTGCCCGATCTCGAGACGCTGGCCAAGAAGCCGGCGCTGATCGAATGGCAGGTGTTTCCCAGCATGCAGCCCAACCCCGAATTCGTGGCCGCGCTCTCGGGCGCGCTCACCGACAAGGACGCGCCGCTGCTGTTCATTTGCAGGAGTGGAGCTCGCTCGGCCGCGGCGGCGAAAGCCATGACCGCGGCCGGCTACAGTACATGTCTCAACGTAGCTGACGGCTTCGAGGGGCCCCTGGATGCGCAGGCCAAGCGCGGCACGGCAGGGGGTTGGAAGGCAGCGGGACTTCCGTGGAGACAAACATAATGAACCGAATTCAAGCACCGGTAACGGGCAACAACAAGAACCAAGCGTCGTACGAACAAAAGACAATGGCGGGGGCCGATATGGAAGAAGTTGCGGGCCGAAAGGAGCTGGAAGCGCACTGGGTCCGCGTCTGCGATCGGTTACGCAAGGAAATCGGCGACAAGGCCTTCAAGACGTGGTTCGGCGAGGTCGAGCTGGGCAAGCTGGAGACCGGCAAGCTCCGTCTCTATGCGCCGACGCGCTTCGTGCGCGACTGGGTCGCCCGCCACTATGGCGACCGCGTGCTGGCCTACTGGCAGGCGGTCCATGCCGAGGTGAGCAGCGTCGAGGTCAACCTCGTGCCGCCGCCGGCGCCGCGCCGGGCGAACGACATCATCGCCATGCCGCCGGTTCCGAGCTCGCCGCAGAACTACCAGTCGTCGGCGATGCCGCGGCTCGGCCCGGCGATCGGCCGTGGTGGCGAGGAGGGCTTCCAGGGCCCGGAGGCGCGCTACACCTTCGCCAACTTCGTGGTCGGCAAGCCCAACGAGTTCGCCTATGCCGCCGCCCGCAACATCGCCGAGCAGGACCGGCCGCTGCCCGAGCGCAACCCGCTCTATATTTTCGGCGGCGTGGGCTTGGGCAAGACCCACCTGATGCATGCCATCTGGCACGCCATCCGCGAGCGCGATCCCAAGACCCGGGTGCTCTACCTCACGGCCGAGAGCTTCGTGAACCGCTTCATCCAGGCGCTGCGCACCAAGAACACCGGCCAGTTCAAGGAACTGTTCCGCAACGTCGACGTGCTGATGGTCGACGACGTGCAGTTCATTTGTGGCAAAGAGGCGAGCCAGGACGAGTTCTTCTTCACCTTTAATTCTCTGGTTGAGCAAAACAAACAGATCGTGCTGAGCTCGGAGAAACCGCCGAGCGAGCTGCAGGACATCGAGGAGCGCATGCGCTCGCGGCTGGGCAGCGGCCTGGTGGCGGACATCCACTCCTCGACCTATGAGCTGCGTCTGTCGATCCTGCAGACCAAGGCGGAGGGCGCGCGCGTGCCGGTGCCGGTCGCGGTGCTGGAGTTCCTGGCGCACAAGATCAGCACCAACATCCGCGAGCTCGAAGGCGCGCTGAATCGCGTCGTCGCCCACGGCCAGCTGATCGGCCGCGAGATCACCGTCGAGATGGCGCAGGACGTCCTGCACGACCTGCTGCGCCAGGCCGACCGCAAGGTGACGGTCGACGAGATCCAGCAGCGGGTCGCGGCGCACTACAACATCAAGCTCGCCGAGATGAGCTCGCCGCGCCGGGCGCGTTCGGTGGCCCGTCCGCGGCAGGTGGCGATGTATCTCGCCAAGCAGCTCACGACCTTGAGCCTGCCGCAGATCGGCAAGCGCTTCGGCAACCGCGACCACACCACGGTCATGCATGCCGTTCGCAAGATCGAGGAACTCAAGATCTCCGATCTGTCGATTGCGGAAGACGTCGAGTTGCTCAAGCGCCAGTTGCAGGGCTAGGCAACTCCCGGGGAGAGGCGTGAAACGGGGTCCGGAAGGACCCCGTTTTGCTTTGGCTCCAGGGGCTTAAGAGCCTCAAATTTCGGGCGAATTTGCTTCCCGCCAAGACCCGCCGTGCTATAGTCTGCAACCGTTCCGCAATGGCCTTTTCAGGCCCGCGAAACGGGGTGTCTAAACCGCTTTTTTGGCCCCTCGTTATAGCGACCAAACCATGAAACTGACGATTGAACGGGCAGCCCTTTTGAAGGCGCTGGCCCATGTCCAGAGTGTGGTCGAGCGGCGCAACACGATCCCCATTCTCTCCAATGTCCTGATCACGGCGCAGAAGGGTCGCTTGAGCCTCGCCGCGACCGACATGGACCTCGCCATCACCGAGCAGGTCGACGCGACCGCCTCCAAGACCGGCTCGACCACGGCGCCGGCGCATACGCTGTACGAGATCGTCCGCAAGCTGCCGGACGGCGCCCAGGTCGAGCTCGAGAGCGCCTCCGACGGCAATAGCCTGACCATCCGGGCTGGCCGGTCGCGCTTCACCCTGCAGTGCCTGCCGCCGGCCGACTTCCCGGCCATGGCCGAGGGCGACCTGCCGCACCGCTTCCAGCTGCCGGCGACCGACCTCAAGGGCATCATCGACCGCACCCGCTTTGCCATCTCCAACGAGGAGACGCGGTACTACCTGAACGGCATCTATTTCCACGCCGCCACCGCCGGCGGCACCGCCGTGCTGCGCGGCGTGGCGACCGACGGCCATCGCCTGGCCCGGGTCGAGGTGCCGCTGCCAAAGGGCGCCTCGGAGATCCCGGGCGTGATCGTGCCGCGCAAGACCGTGGGCGAGGTCCGCAAGCTTCTGGACGAGAGCGACGGCTCGGTGGACATCGAGCTTTCCGACACCCGAATCCGCTTCGCCTCGGGCGGGGTCACCCTGGTCAGCAAGCTGATCGACGGCACCTTCCCCGACTACGAGCGCGTCATCCCGACCGGCAACGACAAGGTCCTGAACGTCCCCTGCAAGGAGTTCGCCCACGCCGTCGACCGCGTCTCGACCATCTCAACCGAGAAGTCGCGCGCCATCAAGCTCGCGGTCGCCAAGGGCGTGGTCACGCTTTCGGCCACCAGCCCCGACGCCGGCAGCGCCACCGAGGAGATCGAGGTCGAGTACAAGGCCGCCGCCCTCGAGATCGGCTTCAACTCGCGCTACCTGCTCGACATCACCGAGCAGATCGCGGGCAGCGAGGCGCGCTTCCTGATGGCCGATGCGGGGTCCCCCACGCTGGTGCGTGACGGCGCTGACGAAAGCGCCCTCTACGTGCTCATGCCGATGCGGGTATGACGGCGCCGCCGATCAGCGCTCTCGCCTATTCCCCCGACGCCGCAACCGGCGCAGCGCCGGCCGTACTGGCCGTGCGCCAGCTTCGGCTGACCGACTTCCGCAACTACCGCCAGCTCCGCCTCGACTGCGGCCCCGAGCCCATCGTGCTGGTGGGCGCCAACGGCGCCGGCAAGACCAACCTGCTGGAGGCGCTGTCCTTCCTGGCGCCCGGCCGCGGCCTGCGCCGAGCCCGCCTGGACGAGGTCGCCCGCCGCAGCCGCGCCGGAGAGCCGGATGCCGCATCCTGGGCGGTCGCCGCCACGCTCGACACGCCGGAGGGCCGGCTCGCCATCGGCACCGGCCTGGAGCCGGCCAAAAACGAGAGCAGCCTGCCGCGGCGGGCCGTGCGCATCGACGGCCGGCCGGCCCAGAGCCAGACCGCGCTTGGCCTGCATGTCGCGGCCGTCTGGCTGACGCCGCAGCTCGATCGCCTGTTCCTCGACGGACCGGGCGAACGCCGGCGCTTCCTCGACCGGCTGGTGACGGCGCTGCATCCCCAGCATGCCGGCGACGTGGCCGCTTACGAAAACGCGCTCCGCCAGCGCTCCCGCCTGTTGGCCGAGGGCAGCCGCGATCCGCACTGGTTCACCGCGCTCGAGGACACCATGGCCCGTCACGGCGTGGCCTTGGCTGCGGCGCGCGCCGACACCGTTCACCGCCTCGATGCCGCGGCGCGACTGGGCATCGGCCCGTTCCCGCGGGCGGCGCTGGCCATGGCCGGTGAGATCGACGGCTGGATCGACAGCATGGCCGCCCTCGACGCCGAGGACCGCCTGCGCTCCGAGCTGGCCGCCAGCCGCTTGCGGGATGCCGAGTCCGGCACCACATCCTGCGGGCCGCATCGCAGCGATCTTGCGGTGCGCCATCTCGATCTCGACCTGCCGGCGGCCGAAGGCTCGACCGGTCAGCAGAAGGCGGTCCTGGTGTCGATCGCGCTCGCCCATGCCCGCCTGGTGGCGCTGTCGCGCGGCCGGGCACCGCTGCTGCTGCTCGATGAAATCGCGGCCCACCTCGATGCCGAGCGCCGGGCGGCGCTGTTCGAAGAGGTGGTGGCGCTCAGCGTCCAGTGCTGGATGACGGGCACCGATGCCGAACTTTTCGCCCCGCTCGCCGGCCGCGCGCAGGTCCTGCGCGTCGCCGACGGCTCGATCGCGGCGGCCTGACCCTCTCTGCGGAAAGCAACAAGAATGAGCGACAACAACAACGAAATGACCCCGGGCGCCGAAGAGTACGGCGCCGATTCGATCAAGGTGTTGCGCGGCCTGGACGCCGTGCGCAAGCGGCCGGGCATGTACATCGGCGACACCGACGACGGCACCGGCCTGCACCACATGGTCTACGAGATCGTCGACAACGCCATCGACGAGGCGTTGGCCGGCTATTGCGACCGCGCCGAGGTGATCCTGCAAGGTGATGGCTCGGTCACGGTGCGCGACAACGGCCGCGGCGTGCCGACCGACATCCACAAGGAAGAGGGCATCTCCGCCGCCAACGTGATCTTCACGCAGCTCCATGCCGGGGGGAAGTTCGACCAGAATTCGTACAAGGTTTCGGGCGGCCTGCACGGCGTCGGCGCCGCCGTCGTCAATGCGCTCTCCGAGCACCTCGACCTGCGCATCTGGCGCAATGGCAAGGAGCACTACATGCGCTTCCGCCACGGCGATCCGGAGAAGGATCTCGAGGTCGTGGGCGATGCGCCGATGGACAAGCACGGCACGGAAGTAACCTTCCTGCCGTCCAAGCAGACCTTCACCAAGACGGAATTCGACTTCGCCACGCTCGAGCACCGGCTGCGCGAGCTCGCCTTCCTGAACTCGGGTGTGCGCATCGTGCTGACCGACGAACGCGGCGCCGAGCCCAAGGTGTCGGACCTGTTCTTCGAGGGCGGCATCGAAGCCTTCGCCAAGTATCTCGACCGCAACAAGCAGGTCCTGCACAACCCGCCAGTGTCGATCCGCGGCGACAAGGAGGGCATCACGGTCGAAGTCGCGATGCAATGGAACGACAGCTATCACGAGACGATGCTGTGCTTCACCAACAACATCCCGCAGCGCGACGGCGGCACCCATCTGGCGGGCTTCCGCGGCGCGCTGACCCGCACGCTGAACAAGTACGCCGACGAAGGCGGCCTCTCCAAGAAGGAGAAGGTGAGCCTGACAGGCGACGACATGCGCGAGGGCCTGACCTGCGTGCTGTCGGTCAAGGTGCCCGATCCGAAATTTTCCTCGCAGACCAAGGACAAGCTGGTGTCGTCCGAAGTCCGGCCGGTCGTCGAATCGGTGGTCAGCGACAAGCTCGGCCAGTGGTTCGAGGAACATCCCTCCGAAACGCGCAAGATCCTGACCAAGGTGGTCGAGGCGGCCGCCGCCCGCGAGGCCGCCCGCAAGGCCCGTGAGCTCACCCGCCGCAAGGGCGCGCTCGACGTCAGCTCGCTGCCGGGCAAGCTCGCCGACTGCCAGGAGCGCGATCCCGCGCTCTCCGAGCTCTTCATCGTCGAGGGCGATTCGGCCGGCGGCTCGGCCAAGCAGGGCCGCAACCGCGCCAACCAGGCGATCCTGCCCCTGCGCGGCAAGATCCTGAATGTCGAGCGCGCGCGCTTCGACAAGATGCTGAGCTCGGCCGAGATCGGCACCCTGATCACGGCGCTCGGCACCGGCATCGGCGTCGACGATTTCGACATCACCAAGCTGCGCTACCACAAGATCATCATCATGACCGACGCCGATGTCGACGGCAGTCACATCCGCACGCTGCTGATGACGTTCTTCTATCGCCAGATGCGCGAGCTGATCGACGGCGGCTATCTCTACATCGCCCAGCCGCCCTTGTTCAAAGCGGCCAAGGGCAAGTCGGCCATCTACCTCAAGGACGAGCGCGCGCTCGACGACCATCTGATCGACAGCGGCCTGGAGGGCGCCGCCTTCCGCCTGGGCGACAACTCGGTGCAGAGCCGGGAAGACTTGCGTCGCACGGTCGATATCGCCCGCTCGGTCACCAACCTGGTGAAGCCGTTGTCGTTGTCGCGGCGCGTCACCAGCCAGGCCGTCATTGAGCAGGCCGCCATCGCCGGCGCGCTCAACCCCGATATACTGGCCGACGCCGAGCGCGCACGGCAGACGGCCGACTACATTGGCCGCCGGCTGGACGCCGTCAGCCCACCGCTGGAGCGCGGCTGGATCGGCGAGCCGACGGCCGATGGCGGCCTCGTCTTCACGCGCCGCCTGCGCGGCGTGCAGGAACGGCACGTCATCGATGGTCCGCTCATCAAGAGCGCGGAGGCGCGCAAGCTCGACGCCCTGGCACCCGAACTGCAGGCGATCTACCAGCGGCCGGGCATCTTCGCTGCCAAGGACAAGGAGATGATGGTCTCCTCGCCGACCGAGCTGTACGCCGCCGTGCTCGAGGCCGGACGCAAGGGCCTCGCCGTCCAGCGCTACAAGGGCCTGGGCGAGATGAACCCCGACCAGCTCTGGGAGACGACGCTCGACCCCGAGGCGCGGGCGCTTTTGCAGGTCAAGATCAACCATGCCGACGAGGCCGACGAAATCTTCTCGACCCTGATGGGCGACGTCGTCGAGCCGCGCCGCGACTTCATCCAGGAAAATGCGCTCAAGGTGGCGAATCTCGATGTCTAGGCTTGCGATCGTCCTTCTCGCCACCATGGCCTGGGCCGGCACGGCTGTCGCCCAGACCCAGTCGGCCGCTCCCGGCGCCCACGCCGGCACCAAGCTCACCTTCCCGGCCAGCGTCGGCGGCGCGCAGCTCGAACGTTCGGTCAACTACGCCGGGCCGCCCAGCAACAGGCCGGATCAGGGCATCACCTACTTCTATTCGACGCCCAAGAAGATGGTGATCGCCGTCCACGTCTATGACGGCGGCCGGCGCATCCCGCCGGGCAGCAACAACCCGACGGTGGTCGACGAGTTCATGGGCGAGCTCTCCTCGTCGGAGCTGCAGATCAAGCACGGCGGCTACACGCACTTCGAGCGGCCGTCGGTGCCCTCGACTTGCACCTATGGCAGCGTCACCTTCCGCTGCATCACCTACAGCGCCGTCAACCAGGCGAATGCACGCCTCTACACCAAGATGATGCTGACCGGCTTTCGCGATCACTTCATCAGCATCCGTATCGACTGGTCGCAGGCCCGCCAACAGACCGCGACCGACGCCGACACCGCCCTGCAGGCCTTCGTGCCGGCGTTGCTCCATTGAGTTCCTGAGCCGCTCGGGCTGCCGGGATGGTGCACAACCTGTCCCTCGTCCACGTGCTGCTGGCACTCGGTGCGGCTGCCACCGTTTACCTCGTCGTGCGCGAGCTGCGCGGCGCCCATGTCTCGGAGTGGGCCCTGTTCGCCCCCGGCACGGCCGCGCTGTTCGTAGCGGCCGGCCTGTTCCTGATCCAGATCGGCGCCGGACAGCCGCGATGGGCGTTCGCTGCCGCGGCAGCGATCGGCCTCGTCATCGGCCTCGTGCGCGGCATGATGATCGGCGTCCGGCACGACCATTACCAGCCGGTGGTGATGATCTCGCGCAATGCCAAGCTGGTGTTCCTGGCGGTGGGAATCGGCGTGGGTGTCTGTGTCGTCCTCGAGATCGTCGGCGCCTACACCAGCCCGGCCCTGGAGAAAGTACGCCTGTGGGCGGCGCTCAGCGCCGTGGTCTGTGCCGTGGCGATGTTGGCCCGTGCGCTGGTGTTGACGGTCAAGCTGCGCCAGCAAATCTGAGCTAAAGAACCATCTGCGTCTGGGTGACGACGGCGACCAGCTTGCCTTCGGCCGTCGTGATGCGCGTCTGCCACACCATGGTGCGCCGGCCGCGATGGATCGGCGTGGTCTCGCCGATCACGGTGACGCCGACCGGTGCGGGCCCGACGAAGTTGGTCTTGCTCTCGATCGTCGTCGTGCCCTTGCCTTCCGGCAGGTTGAGCACGGTGGCGGCGGCGCCCAGCGTGTCGGCGAAGGCCATCACCGCGCCCCCGTGCAAAATATCCGGCCGCGTGCAGAGCTCGGGCTTGACCACCATCTCGGCCTTCACACCCGTCTCGCTGGCGGCGACAAACTTCAGCCCCAGGACCTTGGCGAAGGGCAGCGGGTGGTCGTTCAGGAGCTGAAGCTTGTCCATTTGTGGCGTCCTTTCAGAATTCCCTCCCC
>JAKFVH010000045.1 GCA_021732285.1 Reyranella sp.
TCGTAGCGCCTTGCCCCAAGTGCTCTCAAGGCCCTATATCGCGCTCCCCTGCGACCAAACTAACGATTTTGAGGGAGTGCATATAGTGGCGTTGGATCTTCCCGAGGGCGTTTCAATCGACGGCGTCATTCATCCCGGCTTTGAAAAAGTGCTCACCCAGGAGGCAATTGCCTTCGTCGCCGACCTGCAACGCCGCTTCAATCCGCGCCGCGAGGAGCTGCTGGCCGCCAGGGTCGAGCGCCAGAGGCGGCTGGATGCCGGGGAGAAGCCCGATTTCCTGCCCGAGACGCTGCAGATCCGCGAGAGCGACTGGACCGTGGCGCCTCTGCCGCAGGACATCCTCGACCGCCGTGTCGAGATCACCGGGCCGGTCGACCGCAAGATGATCATCAACGCCCTGAACTGTGGCGCCAATGTCTTCATGGCCGACTTCGAGGACGCCAGCACGCCCTCCTGGACCAACATGGTCGACGGTCAGTTCAACCTGGCGAGCGCGGTGCACCGCGAGATCGACTACACCGATCCGCAGACGGGCCGCGAGTACAGGCTGAACGACCAGACCGCCGTGCTCTTCGTGCGGCCGCGCGGCTGGCATCTGCCGGAGAAGCACATGACGGTCGACGGCGTGCCGATGTCGGGCTCGCTGTTCGATTTCGGCCTCTACTTCTTCCACAACGCGAAGGAGCTACTGGCGCGCGGCAGCGGTCCGTACTTCTACCTGCCCAAGATGGAGAGCCATCTCGAGGCACGGCTGTGGAACGACGTCTTCGTCCATGCCCAGGATGCGCTCGGCATCCCGCAGAAGTCGATCAAGGCCACGGTGCTGATCGAAACCATTCTCGCCACCTTCGAGATAGATGAGATCCTGTGGGAGCTGCGCGACCACTCGGCCGGTCTCAACTGCGGCCGCTGGGACTACATCTTCAGCTTCATCAAGAAGTTCCGTGAGCAGGAGTGGTCGGTGCTGCCCGACCGCGTCCAGGTCACCATGACGGCGCACTTCCTGCGTTCCTACAGCCAGCTCCTGATCAAGACCTGCCATCGCCGCGAGGTCCATGCGATGGGTGGCATGGCGGCGCAGATCCCGATCAAGAACGATCCTGCTGCCAACGAGGCGGCAATGGAGCGGGTACGTGCTGACAAGAAGCGTGAGGCAACGGATGGCCATGACGGCACCTGGGTCGCCCATCCCGGCCTGGTGGCGATCGCCAAGGCGGAATTCGACGCGGTGATGAAGGGGGCCAACCAGATCGCCCGCAAGCGGCAGGACGTCCATATCAGTGCCGCCGACCTGATCGTGGTGCCTGACGGCACCAAGACCGAGACGGGTTTACGTCAGAACGTTGCCGTGGGCATCGGTTATGTCGAAGCGTGGCTGCGCGGTACCGGCTGCGTGCCGCTGTTCAACCTGATGGAGGACGCCGCCACCGCCGAGATCAGCCGCGCGCAGGTCTGGCAGTGGGTACGCCATGGCCAGACCCTGCAGGACGGCCGGCCGGTCACGAAGGAGCTCGTGCGCGAGATTGTGCGCGAGGAGAACGACAAGGTGAAAGCGGCGATGGGCGAGGAAGCCTACGCCAATGGCCGCTACGAGGACGCCGCCCAGCTCATGATCGAGCTGGTCGAGCAACCGGCGTTCGAGGAGTTCCTGACCTTGCCGGCCTACGAGCGTGTTCTGGCCGACGAGAAGGCGGCGGCATAAGGCGTTCCTCCCCTTCGCGGAATCCGCGAAGGGGAGGTGCCCGCGCAGCGGGCGGAGGGGTCATGAGCACCAGTGATGATGCTCATGACCCCTCCGTCGCCGTATGACGGCGACACCTCCCCAGCTTCGCTGGGGAGGAAAGCCGACCTCAGTGCCGGCTGAGCTCGGCGCGGCCCACCACCATGTGATGGACCTCGTCCGGGCCGTCGGCCAGGCGCAGGGTGCGCTGCTGGGCGTACATCTCGGCGAGCGGCGTCCATTGGGAGATGCCGGTGGCGCCGTGGATCTGGATGGCCTGGTCGATGATCTGGCACACCCGCTCCGGCACCATGGCCTTGACCATGCTGACCCACACGCGCGCCTCGCGGTTGCCGAGCACGTCCATCGCCCTGGCGGCCTTCAAAACCATCAGCCGCATGGCCTCGATCTCGATGCGCGCGCGCGACACGGTCTCGAGGTTCTTGCCAAGCGCGATCAGGTTCTTGCCGAACGCCTGACGCGTCGAGCCGCGCTTGACCATCAGGTCGAGCGCCTTCTCGGCGGCGCCGATCGAGCGCATGCAATGGTGGATACGGCCCGGTCCGAGGCGGACCTGCGAGATCTCGAAGCCGCGGCCCTCGCCCAGCAGGATGTTCTCCTTCGGTACCCGGACATTCTCGAACTTGATGTGCATATGGCCGCGCGGTGCGTGATCGTGGCCGAAGACGCACATCGGCCCCAGGATCTTCACGCCGGGCGTGTCGATGGGCACCAGGATCTGCGACTGCTGGAACTGCGGTGAGGCGTCGGGGCTGGTCTTGACCATGGTGATCATGATCTTGCAGCGCGGATCACCGGCGCCGGAGATGTAGTATTTCTCGCCGTTGATGACCCAGTCATCGCCGTCGAGCTCGGCGCGCGTGGCGACATTCTTGGCGTCAGACGACGCGACGTTCGGCTCGGTCATCGCATAGGCCGAGCGGATCTCGCCGTTCAGCAATGGCTTCAGCCACTTCTCCTTCTGCTCGGGCGTGCCGACCTTCTCCAGCACTTCCATGTTGCCGGTGTCCGGCGCCGAGCAGTTCAGAGACTCCGACGCGAGCGGCTGCTTGCCGAGCTCGGCGGCGATATAGGCGTAGTCGAGGTTGGTGAGGCCGCGGCCGATTTCCGATCCGGGCAGGAAGAAGTTCCACAGGCCGGATTTCTTGGCCTTGTTCTTGGCGCCCTCGAGCAGCTCGAGCTGGCCCGGCGCCCAGCTCCAGTTATCCTTGCGGCCTTCCCCCAGCTTGAAGAACTTCTCCGAGATCGGAGCGACGTTCTCCTCGATGTGCTTCATCACCGCGTCGAACAGAGGCTGGGCCTCCTTCGACATGGCGAGGTTGTTGAGCTCGGGATTGTTCAGGTCGGGACGCACCGGCGCGTCCCGCTTGGCCATCACGTTCATCGGGTCTCCTCCGTTCTTCCTGAGGAGACCCTATAGACTAAAACAGCCCGACAATCTTGCCGTCAGGACCGATATCGATGCTGTTGGCGGCCGGCACCTTGGGCAGGCCGGGCATGGTCATGATGTCCCCGCACACGGCGACCACGAACTCGGCCCCTGCCGACAGGCGAACTTCGCGCACCGTGACCACGTGGTCGGTGGGTGCGCCCTTGGAATCGGGGTTGGTCGAGAAGCTGTACTGCGTCTTGGCAATGCACACCGGCACCTTGCCGAAGCCCATGGCCTCGAACGAGGCGAGCTGGTCCTGCACCGGCTTGGCGATGGCGATGTCGCGGGCGCGGTAGATCTCCTTGGCAATGGTGCGGATCTTTTCGACCAGCGGCATGTCGTCGGGATAGAGCAGCTTCATGTTGCTCTTGCCGCTGTCGACCGCCTTGACCACGGCGCGCGCCACGTCGGCCGCACCCTTGCCGCCCTCGGCCCAATGATCGGCCATCACCGCCTCGACACCGAGCTTGGCGCAGGCCGATTTCACCAGGGCGATCTCGGCGTCGGTGTCGGCGCTGAAGCGGTTGATCGATACGACCGGCACCAGGCCGAATTTTTGGACGTTCTCGACATGGCGTTGCAGATTGCTCATGCCCGCTTCCAGTGCCTTGAGGTTCTCGGTCTTGAGGTCCTCCTTCTTAACGCCGCCATGCATCTTGAGCGCGCGGATGGTGGCGACCAGCACCACCGCGTCGGGCTTCAGCCCGGTCTTGCGGCACTTGATGTCTATAAACTTCTCGCCGCCCAGGTCGGCGCCGAAGCCTGCTTCGGTCACGACGTAGTCGGCGAGCTTCAGCGCTGTCGTGGTGGCCAGCACCGAGTTGCAGCCGTGGGCGATGTTGGCGAATGGGCCGCCGTGGATGAAGGCAGGCGTGCCCTCCAGCGTCTGCACCAGGTTGGGCGACAGCGCGTCCTTCAGCAGAACAGCCATCGGGCCGTGCGCCTTGAGATCGGCCGCGCGCACGGGCTTACGGTCGCGCGTGTAGGCCACGATGATGTTGCCCAGCCGCAGCTTGAGGTCTTCGAGGTCCTTGGCCAGGCAGAAGATCGCCATGACCTCGGAGGCGACGGTGATGTCGAAGCCATCCTCGCGCGGGAAGCCGTTGGCGACGCCGCCCAGCGACGACACCATCTGGCGCAGGCTGCGGTCGTTCATGTCGATGGCGCGACGCCAGGCGACGCGCCGGCCGTCGATGCCGAGTGCATTGCCCCAGTAGATGTGATTATCGATCAGCGCCGACAGAAGGTTGTGCGCCGCGCCGATGGCATGGAAGTCGCCGGTGAAGTGGAGGTTGATATCCTCCATCGGCACGACCTGGGCATAGCCTCCACCCGCTGCGCCGCCCTTCATACCGAACGACGGCCCGAGCGAGGGTTCGCGCAGGCAGAGCATGGCCTTCTTGCCGATGTGGTTCAGCGCATCGGTCAGGCCCACGGTGGTCGTGGTCTTGCCTTCGCCCGCCGGCGTCGGCGAGATCGCCGACACCAGGATCAGCTTGCCGTTGGGCTTGTCCTTCAGGGACTTGATGTAGTCCATCGAGACCTTGGCCTTGTAGTGGCCGTAGGGATCGAGGTTCTCTGGCGCGATGCCCAGTTTCTCTTTTGCCAGCTCCATGATCGGCCGCTTTTGGGCCTCCTGGGCGATCTGGATATCGGACTTCGGATTGGTGTGCTGAGACGCGGGCATCGGACGACTTCCTCCTAATTTCTTCTTCCTCCCCTCGTCATCGAGGGGAGGTGCCCCGCAGGGGCGGAGGGGTCATGACCCCTCCGTCGCCGTATGACGGCGACACCTCCCCTGCGCGGGTCCGCGCAGGGGAGGCATGATCTCTCAAACGAGCCGCGCGCCGACGGCGAGCTTGGCGGCGGCCGCCCATTCGCCGGCAGCGACCTTGGGGCCGTCGGCCGGTTTTACGCGCAGTACCTTGATGCGGCCGTCGGGCACGACGACGGTGAAGCCGTCGGCTGACACCTCGACGATCTCGCCGTACTTGCCGCCGATTCCCTTGGGATCGCGCGCCGGGAGGGGCTGGATGTCGAAGATCTGCAGGTTCTTGCCGTCGAGCGTCGTCCAGGCGCCGGGCGCCGGGTTGCAGCCGCGTATCAGTGGATCGATCTGGCGCAACGACTTGCCCCAATCGATGCGGGCGATGTCGGCCGTGGCCCGGCCTTCGTAGGTCGCCTTCGACTCGTCCTGCTTGATGCGCGGCGCCTTGCCGGCCTTCACCAGGTCGACCGATTCCAGCATGGCATCGACGCCCATCGGGAACAGGCGATCGAAGTAGACCGTGCCCAGCGTGTCCTTCGGGCCAATCGGCGTCTTCTTCTGCAGGAGCACGTCGCCGGTATCGAGGCCGTTGTCGGGCCAGAAGATCGAGAGACCGGTTTCCTTCTCGCCGAGGATGATCGGCCAGTTGATGGCCGAGGCGCCGCGATAGGCCGGCAAGAGGGAAGGGTGATACTGGATCGAGCCGTGCGTCGGGATGTTCAGGAATTCCTCGGGCACGAACAGGGTCACGAACGCCATGACCTGCAGGTCGGGCTTCAGCGCCTTGAACTCTTCCCACACTTCGGGCTTGCGGTAGGAGGCGGGCTGGAACACCGGCAGCTTGGCCGCCAATGCCGCCTCCTTCAGCGGATCGGCCTTCTGGCCGGGCTTCTCCGGCGCCACATAGACGCCGACGATGTTCTCGCCGCGCTTCAGCAGCGCTTCCAGCACGGCCTTGCCGAAGGCCTGCTGGCCATGGACCACGATGCGCATGATGGTTTACTCCGCGGCTTGGGCTTTGGGCGCCTCGCCGGTCGCACCCGATGCCTTGATCTCGGTGATCTCGCGCGGCGTGAACTTCAGCACCTTGGAAAGGATCTCGTCGGTGTGTTCGCCCAGCAGTGGCGAACGCGTCACCTCGGAGATCGAGTCGGAGAGCTTGATGGGGTTGCCGACCGACAGGTACTTGCCGCGCTTCGGATGGTCGACCTCGACGATGGTGCCGGTGTGGCGCAGTGACGGCTCCTCGGCCAGCTCCTTCATCGACAAGATGGGGCCGACCGGAATGTCGAGCGCGTTGCACTCGTTCATGACCTCGAACTTGGTCTTGGTCATGGTCCACTGCTCGATGCGCTCGAAGATCTCCTTCAGGCGCGGCAGGCGGGCCGGCGGCTTGGCGTAGTCGGGATGGGTCTTCCAGTCGGGCTGGCCGATCAGGTCGCAGATCTTCTCCCACACCGGCGCCTGGGTGATGAAATAGATGTAGGCGTTGGGATCGGTCTCCCAGCCCTTGCACTTCAGGATGACGCCGGGCTGGCCGCCGCCGGAGTCGTTGCCGGCACGCGGCACGGCATCGCCGAACGGGATGTTCTGGCCGTACTGCGTGTATTCCTTGAGCGGGCCGTGCGCGAGGCGCTGCTGGTCGCGCAGCTTGACGCGGCAGAGGTTCAGCACGCCGTCCTGCATCGAGGCGAGCACGCGCTGGCCGCGTCCTGTGCGCTTGCGCTGATAGAGGGCGCTCACGATGCCTAGCGCCAAATGCAGGCCGGTGCCGGAGTCGCCGATCTGCGCGCCGGTGACCAGCGGGAGGCCGTCATGGAATCCGGTGGTCGAGGCGGCACCGCCGGCGCACTGCGCCACGTTCTCGTAGACCTTGCAGTCCTGGTAGGGTCCGGGGCCGAAGCCCTTCACCGAGGCCACGATCATGCGCGGGTTGAGCGCATGGATGTGTTCCCAGGTGAGCCCCATGCGGTCGAGAGCGCCCGGCGCGAAATTCTCGACCAGCACGTCGCAGGTCTTCACCAGGCGCTCCAGCACCTTCATGCCTTCCTTGCTCTTGGAATCGAGCGTGATGGAGCGTTTGTTGTGGTTGAGCATGGTGAAATAGAGGCTGTCGGCGCCCGGCACGTCCATGAGCTGGCCGCGGGTGATGTCGCCGGTTCCGGGACGCTCGACCTTGATCACGTCGGCGCCGAACCAGGCCAGCAGCTGCGTGCAGGTCGGTCCCGACTGGACGTGCGTGAAGTCGAGGATTTTGACGCCATCGAGCGCCTTGCCGTCCTTGCCCCAGGGCTTGGACGAGACCTTGGGCAGGCCGCTGCCGTTCGCCTTCTTGGCGACGACTTTGAGCACCAGCTTCTTGGCCGCCTTGGCCTTCTTGGAAGCCTTGTCCTTGCTCTTCGCCTTCTTGTCCTTCTTCTTCTTAGCCATGTCTTTCTCCGGTCGCTTGAATGTCGTTGATGCCGCGAGACCTACTTCTTGCGCAGCTTGCTTTGCGGATTGAGGTTGCCGATGCGGCCGCTCTCGCTGCCGGCCGCGGGATCGATCACCGCGTTGATCAGGGTGGGCTTGCGCGAGTCGAGCGCCTCGTTGACCGCGCGCTTGAGCTCATCGGGCGAGGTGGCGTTGATGCCGACACCACCGAAGGCTTCGGCCATCTTGTCGTAGCGCGCGCCCTTCACGAACGCCGTTGTCGCCGGATCCGAGCCGCCGGCGGCATTGACGTCGACGCCGCGATAGATGCCGTCGTTGTTGAACACCACGACGCAGACCGGCAGCTTGTAGCGGCAGATCGTCTCGATCTCCATGCCGCAGAAGCCGAAGGCGCTGTCACCTTCGACGGCGAGGACCTGGCAGCCGGTCTCGACGGCCGCGGCGATCGCCGAGCCCATGCCGACGCCCATCACGCCCCAGGTGCCGACGTCGAGCCGCTTGCGCGGCTTGTACATGTCGATCGCGCCGCGCGCGAGGTCGAGCGTGTTGGCGCCTTCGTTGACCAGGACCGTGTCCGGCCGCTCCTTGATGATGGTGCGCAGCGCACCGAGCGCGCCGTGATAGTCCATCGGCGACTTGTTGTTCATGAAGCGCGGCGCCATCTTGGCGACGTTCTCGTCGCGCTTGGCCGTTACCGTGCCGGTCCAGTCGGCCGGCGCCTTGGGCCAATTGCCGCCCATGCCCTCCAGCAGGGCTTCCACGCACGAGGCGACATCGCCGACGACGGGGGCCGCGATCTCGACGTTGCTGTCCATCTCGCGCGGTTCGATGTCGACATGGATGAACTTCTTGGGCGTATCGCCCCAGGTCTTGCCCTTGCCGTGCGACAGCAGCCAGTTGAGCCTGGCGCCGATCAGCATCACGACGTCGGAGTCCTTCAGCACTGTCGAGCGCGCCGCGCCGGCGCATTGCGGATGGGTGTCGGGGAGCAGGCCCTTGGCCATGCTCATCGGCAGGAACGGCACACCGCTCTTCTCGACGAAGCTGCGGATCGCATCGTCGGCCTGCGCGTAGGCAGCGCCCTTGCCGAGGATGATCAGCGGCCGCTTGGCGGCCTTCAGCACGTCGAGGGCGCGCTTGACCGCGGCCGGGCCGGGGAACTGCGCCGGTGCCGCATCGACCACCTTCACCAGCGACTTGGCGCCGGCATCGGCGTTGATGACCTGTGCGAACAGCTTGGCCGGCAGGTCGAGATAGACGCCGCCCGGACGGCCGGACACGGCCGCGCGGATCGCACGGGCAAACCCGATGCCGATGTCCTGCGCATGCAGCACGCGATATGCCGCCTTGCACAGGGGCTTGGCGATGGCGAGCTGGTCCATCTCCTCGTAGTCGCCCTGCTGCAGGTCGACGATCTCGCGCTCGGATGAGCCCGAGACCAGGATCATCGGGAAGCAGTTGGTGGTGGCGTGGGCGAGGGCGGTGAGGCCGTTCAGGAAGCCGGGTGCGGAGACGGTGAGGCAGACGCCGGGCTTCTTGGTCAGGAAGCCCGCGATCGCTGCCGCATAGCCCGCGTTCTGTTCATGCCGGAACGACAGCACGCGGATGCCGGCGGCCTGCGCCAGGCGACCAAGGTCGGTGATGGGAATGCCCGGCACGCCGTAGATCGTGTCGATGTCATTCAGCTTCATCGCATCGATGACGAGGCTGAAGCCGTCGGTCAGGTCCTGGGTCTCGTCTACGGTTTCTTTGAGTGCTGCTTCGGCCATGGGTTCCTCCCGAATTCCTCTTCAGTCCAGATAATCGGCGTGCTTGGCGACGTGCTCGGCGAGGCCGAGCGCATGCTGGCGCACCAGGTCCTCGGCGCGCTCGGTGTCGCGC
>JAKFVH010000043.1 GCA_021732285.1 Reyranella sp.
CCGTAAGACGGGGGAGGTGGATGAGGGCGGAACTCGTTCTACTATCGCCCCAAAGAGGACCATCGATTTTCCGTTCTTCGAGTTCTCGCCAGCGGCACGCCCTGCGGTCGTGTGCCTGGATGGGGCCGATGGCCTTCGCCATGATTGGCGGAATTGTCGTGGCTACCCTGCTCACATTGCTCTTCCTGCCGGCGCTTTACGTGGCATGGTACCGACTGAAGGAACCAGCATCAGAACCGAGCCGATGAGCTATGACGCGCCCTTTGCCGGCCTGAAGGTCGTCGATCTCAGCCAGGGCATCGCCGGCCCCTACTGCGCCATGCTGCTGGCGCAGTACGGCGCCGAGGTCATCAAGGTCGAAGGCATCGGCGACGGCGACTGGGCGCGCACCTTGGGCACGCGCTACGGCAGCCACTCCGCCTACTCGATCATCGGCAATCTCGGCAAGAAGAGCATCGCCGTCGACCTCAAGACCGACGCCGGCAAGCAGGTCGTGTGGCGCCTGCTCGAGGGCGCCGACGTCTTCCTCGAGGGGTTCAGGCCCGGCGTCATCCAGCGCCTGGGCTTCGACTACAAGTCGGTGGCCGCGCGCGAGCCGCGCCTGCTCTACCTCTCGATCTCGGGGTTCGGCCAGGCCGGCCCTCTCTCCAGCCGGCCGGCGATGGACCCGGTGCTGCAGGCCTATACCGGCCTGATGAACGAGAACCGCGGCGAGGACGGCATCCCCCATCGCGTGCCGGTGATCGTGGTCGACATGTCGACGGCGCTCTACGCCTTCCAGGCCCTGTCGGCCGCGCTCTACGCCCGCCGCGACGAGACGCGCGGCCGTTACCTCGACGTCAGCCTGATGCAGGCTGCGACCGCGCTGCAGTCGATCCGCCTGATGGCCTGCCATCTCGAGGGCGGCGTCATGAAGCCTGGCGGCGCGCCGGGTGGCGTGTTCAAGATCGCCGACGGCTGGATGTCGCTGCTCGCCTTCACCGACCGCGACTGGCGCATCCTGTGCACGGCGATGCAAATGCCGGCGCTGGCCGACGATCCGCGCTTTACCGCGCGGGCGCAGCGCCTTGCCAACGACGTTGCCTTGTACGCCATCGTGCGGCCCGCGATCGCCGCCGAGCCGTGGGCCGTATGGACCAAGCGGCTGACCGAAGCCGGCCTGATGCACGAGCGGCTCAACAGCTACGCCGAGTTTCTGGACCAGCCGCATGTGCGCGAGACCGGCCTGATCCAGTGGCTGAGCCAGGCCGGCCTCAACCAGGCCGTCCCGGTTCCCGCCCTGCCCGGCATGCTGCCCCAGGCCGAGGGCACGCCGCGCGGCACCGCGCCCGTCACTGGCCAGCACACGGCGGAGATCCTTGCCGCGCACGGCTACGCGGCGGCCGACATCGACTCGATGGTGGGCCAGGGCACCGTCGCCACCGGCTAGTGGATCAGCCGGCCAGCGCTTCGACGCATTTTTCCGCGCGCCTCTGCAAGACACGGAGCAGCCTGCCGATGACGCGGTGGTGCAGCCCTTCTCGCTGCATGGCGTCGACCACCGTGGGCAATTCGCGCATCATCGCCTGGGTGAGCTTGCGGGCCCGTCGAACAAGTGAGCCGGCCTGCAGGCGCAGGTCGTTCTCGACTTGCTGCCATTGCCGCAATCCTATGTTCAGCAGGAGATACTCCCGCCCCATCCTCATCGCGAGCCTCAGCTTGCGTTCGTCGAGTTGGTCGTAGGGCAAGGCGCTCGCAAGATCGTAAAGCGGTGCGAGTCGTAGCTGGCCTTCCGATCCATGCAGCACCGAATAGTTCTTGGCATGGGCATCGGTGCCGCCGATGAGCCAGTTGAACACCAGCGCATCGACGAAGGTGCCGACGTCCTCTTGCGGCCTGCTCGAATGGTCCCGCAGCAGCTTGGCGATATCGGCTGGCTTGGGGCCGCCTTCGCTCTGATACTTCGACGTCGGCATCACGCCCAGCGCTTGGCACATGTCTTCCTGATGGACACGCGCGATATGGCCGTCATCCAGCGTCACCCGATCGTAGCGCTCCACGACGATGGCGACCTCATGGCCGAAGCGTTCGACCTTGCTTTGCGCCGCCGGAAGGCCGAGCGCCCGTGCCAGCGTCAGGCAAAAATGCTCGTTCTCGGCATGACCGTCGAATTCCGGACTCTGCGGTTTGAGGATGTGCGTCGTCGGCATCCGACCCGACGGCACACTCCACCGGCCGCGATGAAAGAGCAGCGCCGTCTTGGCCTGGGCGCCAGCCAAGCTGAATTGGCCAGTATCTCGCGGCAGCCGCCAGGCCGCCTGGTCCCGCCTCAGGCTGCGCAGGCGCTGGGCGACCTCAGCGTCGGTGAGCCATTGCACTGGCGGCTGCGGGCCTGCCAGAAGCTCACCAAGCCTTTCCGGCCGCACGAACTGGGCGGCGCCGGCGCAGTCCTCGCCGACATTGCCAATCAGTGCGAATGGATTGCGCGCCGAGACGTGGAAACGCTTTGCCCATCGTTCAAGTACAAACTCGTTGTCGGGCAGAAGCCCCCAGATGAAGGCCTCGATCGGATCGCCGGCATGCTCGCTGCGGGACAGCGGCAGGGAAAGCGACAGCGGCATGGCACTGCGGTCCGACTTCCAGTCGGCGTCGTAGACGAAGCTCAGTTTGTTGCGTCCGTCCCGGCGAACCTCGCCCATGATGCGTCCGTTCAGAAGAACGACGAGGCTCTGATCCATCATGCCCGCCCCTTCCGGGCCCGTTCGATGATGGCGTTGATGTCGATCTCTCGTCTCTGTTGTGCATCGGGAAGTGGCCGTTGGGCCCCGACCTCCCGGGAACTCTTGCCGGCTGCAACGCTGACTTGCAGGCCGAGGGCATCCAATGTGCGCAGCATCAGGTCGATCTCGGCGCGCGGCTTGCCCTGCTCGATTTCGACGATCCATTGCCGGCCGACGCCGACCCGGTCGGCGAGTGCCTGCTGGCTGAGCCCGAGCTCCTGCCGTCTCTGGCGGATGGCGAGGCCGATCTCCTGTGCAGTCGTTACTCTCATCGCATGTCCCGGTCCGGCATCGTGTCGTCGAGCGGCGACATCATACAGATGTCGTCGAACGGCGACAAGAGGAATGTCGTCGTACGGCGACATCTGCAACATGTCGCCGAGCGGCGACACTAGGAAAGGTCGGCAGGTCATGCCATGAACGCCGCGCAGACAGGAGTCGCTTCGTGATCACACCGCTCGATCCTGCCGGGTACGTACGCACGCCGTGGAAGAACGGCGGCGGCGTCACGACCGACATCGCCTTCGATGGTGACGTCTGGCGCCTCAGCCGCACGCCGATCACCGTGGCCGGACCGTTCTCCGACTATTCGGGCTTCGATCGCCTGCAGGTCCTGGTCGCGGGCAGCGGGCTCGTTCTGCAGACGCCGGCCAGCGAGATCGACGTGCGCCGTCCATTCCGGCCGGTGCGCTTCACCGGTGAGACACCGATCGTGAGCCGGCTGGAAGCAGGCCCAGTCGAAGTCATCAACCTGATGGGCGAGCGCAGCAAGGTACGGCTCGATCTCGCTGTTCTCGAAGCCGGGCAGCAGCAGCGCCTCGGGTCCGGCATACACATTGCGTATTGTCCCGCCGGGCGAGCGGCGCTTCGGCTGGCGGACGAGACTCATGGCCTTCAACCCGACGGTGGCCTCAGGATCGAAGACGTCGACCTCGTCGCGACCTGCGGCGCCGGACGGATCGTGTTGGGGAGCATCTCATGCGTATCGCGGTAGTCGGAGCGGGCGGAGTCGGTGGTGCCTATGGTGCTGCCCTGGCCAAGGCCGGCGCCGACGTCACCTTCATCGCCCGCGGCGCGCATCTTGCGGCGATGAAGAGCAAGGGCCTCAAGCTCGAGAGCCAGCGCGGCGACATCCATCTCGTGCCGACCCAGGCAATCGACGATCCCAGGATCGTCGGGCCGGTCGATGTCGTGCTGTTCTGCGTAAAGCTGTGGGACGTCGAGAGCGCGGGCGAGGCGATCAAGCCGATGGTTGCCGCGGACACCGCCGTGATCCCCCTGCAGAACGGCGTCGATGCCACCGAGCGGCTGGCGCCGATCCTGGGCCGGCAGGCGGTGATGGGCGGCGTGGCCACCATCAGCGCCACCATCGCCGAGCCCGGCGTGATCCGCCAGACCGGCACGGTCATGCGCATGGTGTTCGGCGAGCTCGACGGAGCCAAGAGCGCCCGCGGCGAAGCCTTCGCCGCGTTCTGCGTCAAGGCCGGCATCGACGGCGTCCTGTCGACCTCGATCCAGACCGAGCTCTGGATGAAGTTCATCCTGCTCGCCTCGAACGCCAGCATCATGGCGCTGGCCCGCCTGCCTGTCGGCAAGCTGCGCGACGATCCCGACATCGCCCCGTGGTTCACGGTGGCCTACGAGGAGGTGGCAGCGGTCGGCCGCGCCGCAGGCATCGCCCTGCCGGCCGACGCCGTCGAAAAGACCCTGAACTTCAACCGCAACGCGCCGCCGCAGCTCATTCCTTCAATGGCCGTCGATCTTTTGCGCGGCAATCGCATCGAATTACCCTGGCTCTCGGGCAAGGTCGTGGCGCTCGGTGAGAAACATCAGGTCCCGACGCCGACACATGCATTCATGTATGCCATGCTCAAGCCGTACACGATGGGAACTCCGGCCAGGGCATGATCGCGCGACGCGTCCTCGCGTTGCTGGGCGTCGCGATCGCAGTGGCTTCGTGCGCGCCAACGCCCGCTGGCCAGCAGGTGTCGGCGGCCACGAACAAGGACATGAGAGCCTACTTCGACAAGGTTTCGGCGCACGTCAATCGGTTTCGCCAGGACCTGGTGGCGAACGCCTCGCTCTTTGGCGAAGGCAAGGTTGTCGTCATGGTCCGCGTGGCACGAGATGGACGGGTGTTGGAAGTTGAGGTGCGTCAAAGCAGCGGCCGCGCGCCGCTCGATGACGCGGAGGTACACGCGATCTGGCGCGCCTCGCCGCTGCCGCCGCCGCCGGAATTTGTCGGCAACCCGGTGACTCTGGTCATGCCGATCACCTATATGATGCCCCGATAGCGGAGGGAGAATTCTCATGCGCGCCCTGCTTATCGTCTGCCTCCTGTTGTGGACTCTCGGCGGCGCTTCGGCGGCCGATCTGAAGCTTTTAACCGCCGGCGCCTTCAAGTCGGTGGCGCAGGAGCTGGTGCCGGAGTTCGAGAAGAAGACCGGCCACAAGGTGACGATCGAGAACGACACTGCGGACGCCCTGGCCCGTCGCGTCGCCGCCGGCGAATACTTCGACGTGGTGGTGATGCCGCCCGGCGCCATGGCGCCGCTGCTCGGCACCAAGCTGGTCGAGAGCAGCGCCAAGCCGTTGGCGCGCGTCGGCATCGGCGTCTCGATCAAGCAGGGCGCGCCCGTGCCCGACATCTCCACGGTCGACGCCTTCAAGCAGAGCCTGCTCAAGGCGCGCGCCATCACCTACACCGATCCGGCGTCGGGCGGCACGGCCGGCACCTACCTCGCCAACCTGTTCGAGAAGATGGGTATCGCGGCCGAGCTCAAGCCCAAGACCGTGCTGGTGAAGGGCGGACTCGCCGGCGAGAAGCTTTTGACGGGCGAGGCCGACATCGCCATGCAGCCGTCGAGCGAGCTTTTGGCCGTGCCGGGCACGGTGCTGGTCGGGCCGATCCCGCTCGAAGTGCAGACCTACATCATCTATTCCGGCGCCGTCAGCACCGGCGCCCGCGACCAGGCAGCGGCCGATGCGCTGTTGAGGTCGCTATGGGGCCCCGACAAGGAAGCAGCACTGAAGAAGAAGGGGATGCAGCTGCCGTAGCGCGCGCGTTGTTTGCACTCTTTCCTCGCCAACCATGTCGTTCACCCCGCGTAGCTCCTAGCAGCGCCGAAGTCTTGGCCGGCTACTGTCCGGCTTGGTCCGGTTACCGTCCGCCTTGCTGGATCTACGATGTGGCAAGCTACGTGGCATGAAGGCGGAAGGGGTCTATCGATGGCAATGAAAGTTGCTGCCAACGGAGAGCGAATCAGAGCACTTCGAAATATGTCACCGACGGAACTGCCTCAAAAAGTTCTGGCGACGCAGTGCCAAATCAGCGAGCGCCAACTGCGCCGGATCGAAAACGAGAACTTGAAGGTCTCGCTGCCCGTCTTGCAGAGACTCGCAGGACGTTTCGGAGTCGACATCACTGAAATCGCATTCGGACTTGTTGGGCCGCAGCTTGTGTCAGGTCGAAATAGCACAGGCAAAAGGGCTGCCGTCGATGACGATCTTGGGGAAACGAATATCCCGCGCCACAGAACGGCTTTGCTTGCGCCGATCTCTAGTGCCCGCGAGTTGTACAGCAGGGCGGCAGACTGTCAGCAAATTGTTCCGCACGTCCTCGTCGAGACTGGCCCAGCACAACTGACGATGATTCAAGAATGTCTTGGCATATTGAGTGCGGTGTCGCATCGAAAGTGGTCGTTAGGACCAATCACCCCAGACAGGCACGACGACGACGAATTCCCAGACTTGGCCCGAGAAAAGCGCCTAGCCGAGTTGTTCGTCCTTCTGAAGGGGCACGACATCCGGATCGTCGCGGATCAGGTAATCTACGACTATCCGGATGAGGAAACGCCCTGGTTGCAAGGACAACGCTTCTGCTTCCAGTTCGTCGTGGCTTTTGTACCACCTCGGGGACAATACGAAGAGGATACCGTTACTGTCCCATTTGATGGAGGACGCGATCACGTGCTGCCACGGAAGCCGAACTTTTAGCCATATCGCTTTGGGCGCGAACAATGGCGCGCGTCGCTTCACCTGGATTTCTTGAGGTAATGCAGCTGCCGTAGCGGGCTCATTCCCGCCACTGGAAGCGGCCGAGGTTGGGCAGGTCGGGCGCCGCATAAGGCAGGAAACCGGCATAGCCCCGCGGCGGCGCGATGACGCCGTCGGCGGCGCTTTTACGCAGGATCGCGCTGGTGATCGGCAGCGACCAGGCCTCGCCCTGGAGCAGCCAGGGTTTTATCGGCAGCTGAGTGTCCTCGTAGGCGATGACGCCGGGCCGATTGCTGATCGCTGCTTTCACTTCATCCAGGTAGGACGCAAAAAGCACAGCCAGCGTCGCGTTCCACGGCAGCGTGGCCAGGAACAGCAGCCCGGCGAAGGAAAGCAGCCTCCTCGGCGCCGGAAGCTTGGGGTGCGCCCACATGAAGAGGATGATCGCCACCAGAACAAGGCCGGCGGCGAACCGCGCAATGTTCTGGCTGTAGGCGAAGGGCGGGCCGAAGTAGCCCCTGGTCAGGACCAGCAGAGGCAGCAGCACCAGAGCGAGTAGTGCAGGAGCAACCAGAATCCAGGGACGCGCCGTCCGGAGATCAGCCGGCCGTACCAGGACAAATCCCGCAATGACGAGGGCGGCAACGGACGTGAGATCGAAAGCCGGATTCTTCCAGAAATCCCGGGCTTCGGATGACGCCGACGCGAAGTAGGCCTTGTCTTCGAAGGTCGCGATGGCGTGCCACGCCAAGGCTGCCGAGACCACGAAGAGCGCCGCGGCCGCAAGATATGTCGCCAACGCGAGAGAAGGCAGAATGGGCGTGCGCCGCACGGTCCAGACCGTCATCGCCGCCAGCAAGGGCCCGAGGTAGGCGAACACCTCGTGGCTCCGCGTCGACAGCGCGGCCAGCACGAGCAGGACGACGCCGTCGCCCGCGTGCAGACGCCTGGCCGTCGCGAGCCACGCCGCCGCCATCATGGCGATGGCGTAGGCGGTCACATGCTCGGCCACGATCAGAAAGGAGCTCGTCATGAAGACGATGGCGATCGCGATGACGACGCAGGCCTGCTGCAAGGGATCCTGGCGCGTCCGCAGCACGGCGCAGGAATAGAGGACGGCCGGCAGCGCGAACCATCCCAGCGACTGCAGGCGTGCCAGCCAGTGCAGGTCCGTCACCCCGGCCGCGAGGGCGGCGGCGAGTGGCAGTTGCGCGAGCAGGTTCGGCACGGCCCGCTCGTGGTCCACGTCTTTGTAGGGTCCGACGGTGACCGCATCGAACAGGTAGTACGAGCCGTCACCGATCAGCCCGCAGCTCAACCAGCTGTACCCGACGCCGCAGACCCACAGGACGACGAGAACCGTCCCGGTCCACGGCAACGCCATGCTAGCGCGTGAGCTCTGCGATCGCGTCGGTCCAGGCGCCGATCGTGTGGTCGATGTCGGCGCGGGTGTGGGCGAGGCTGACGTAGTACTTCGACTCGCCCTTCATGATGCCGCGGGCGCGTAAAAGCTGGTTGAAGCGCGTGGCGATCGCCTTGTCGCCCTTCAGCGTGTCGCGATAGTCCTTGATCGGCTGGTCGGTGAAGACGACGTCGAACAAGGGCGGCTCGCCGATCACCTGCGCCGGGATGCCGGCCTTCTTTAAAAGCTCGTCGAGCGCTCGCATCAGCTCGCGGCCGGTCGCGAAGACCTGCTCGTAGGCGCCCGGCCGCTTCAGGATCTCAAGCGTCGCCAGGCCCGCCACGGCGGCCACCGGATTGCCCGACAGCGTGCCGACCTGGAAGATGAAGTCCTCGTCGGTCATGGCCAGGCGATCGAAGTGCTTCATGATGTCGGCGCGGCCGGCGATGGCGGCGAGCGCAAAGCCGCCGCCCACGATCTTGCCCAGGCTGCAGAGGTCGGGCGTGACGCCGTAATATTCCTGCGCCCCGCCATAGGCGAAGCGGAAGCCGGTCACGACCTCGTCGAAGATCAGCGGAATGCCGTGCTTGCGGGTCACCTCGCGCAGCGCCTGGAGGAAGCCGGGCTTGGGCGGGATCAGGCGCTGGAACGGCTCGACGATGACGCCGGCGAGCTCGTCCTTCTGCTCCTCGAT
This sequence comes from Reyranella sp., assembly GCA_021732285.1. GTDB lineage: Bacteria > Pseudomonadota > Alphaproteobacteria > Reyranellales > Reyranellaceae > Reyranella. Next base: position 8,852 of record JAKFVH010000043.1, read on the forward strand.
CAGGCTTTCCACCATGTCGATGTCGTTGAAGGCCGCCACCAGCATCTCGTCCTGCACCGACTTCGGGATGCCGGCGGAATCGGGCGTCGGCCGCGGAAAATTGCCCGGCCGCTTGGGCGCCAGCGACATCAGCGCATAGTCGCTCATGCCGTGATAGCCGCCCTCGAACTTCAGGATCTTGTCACGCTTCCTGAAGGCGCGGACCGCGCGCATGGCATAGAGATCGGCCTCGGTGCCCGAGCAGACGAAGCGCACCTGGTCGGCGCAGGGCACGGCATCGCAGATCGCCTCGGCGAGCGCGATGCCGTGGCGGTTGTTGCCGAAGAAGGTGGTGCCGAGCGGCACCTGCGCCTGCACCGCCGCCGTCACCTCGGGATGGGCGTGGCC
>JAKFVH010000012.1 GCA_021732285.1 Reyranella sp.
CGGCAGATCTTCAGCGCCTCGGCGAGGTTGGTGGCGATCGGCTTCTCGCAATAGATGTGCTTGCCGGCGTGGATGGCCTTCTCGAGCAGGGTCGGGCGCATCTGCGTCGTCGCCGTGTCGAAGAAGATGTGGTTGCGCGGGCTTGCGATCTCGGCGTCGAGGTCGGTGGTCCAGCGCAGGCCGCCATGTTGCTCGGCCAATGCCTTCACCTTCTCGCCCGTGCGGCTCACCAGCACCGGGTCGAGCATGACGCGCGAGCCGTCGGACATCAGCACGCCGCCCTGGGCGCGGATCGCCGCCACCGAGCGGATCAGGTGCTGGTTGACGCCCATGCGGCCCGAGACGCCGTTCATGATGAGGCCGAGGGTGCGTTGGCTCATGAGTAGAGGTCCCTGCTGGAAGGATAAATCAAATCGACGCCACTAAGTAACCAGACGGTTAATAGCTCCTATAGGGCGGCTTTCTTGTCAAGCCGCGGCCGCCGGCCGGGCGTGGCGGCGATGCCGCGCAGCACCAGGCCGACCACGTGCTCGATGCGCCGGTCGAGTGCCGGCCGCGCCTTGAGATCGCGCGCGAACACCACCGTGAGGGTGTGGATGTTGGAGAGGTAGAAGAAGCAGAGCGAGGCGATCGAGATGTAGAGCTGCAGGGGGTCGATGCCCGGCCGCACGACGCCCTGCCGCGCGCCCTTGGCGAGGATGCGGCCGACGATCGCCACCACGGTCGAGTTCATGTCGGGGATCTGCCGCGACTTCACCAGGTGGCGGGCGCGGTGCAGGTTCTCGGTGTTGAGCAGGGCCATGAAGCTGGGGTTGGCGTTGAAGTAGGCCCAGGTGAAGCGCACCAGCCGCTCGATGGCGGCCAGCGGCTCCAGCTCCTCGAGCCTGAGCTCGCGCTCGGCCGAGCGGATGTCGGCATAGGCGCGCTCCAGGGTGGCGAGATAGAGCGCTTCCTTGTTGCCTATATAATAGTAGAGCAGCCGCTTGTTGGCCCGGGCGGTGCGGGCGATGCGGTCGACCCGGGCGCCCATGTAGCCATGGTCGGCGAACTCCACGCGCGCCGCCGCCAGGATGCGGAGCTTGGTGGCACCGGCATCGCGCACGGCGAGCTTGGGGCTGGGGCGTTTCATGGGCTGATCTTACTGGACCGCGGGCCTCCAGGCCCGCTCATGTCTTCGTCTTCCGGACCGCGCGCATCCTGCGCGCTCATGAATCATGAGCGAGCTGGAAGCTCGCGGTCCGGAAGAGCATGAGCGGGCCTGGAGGCCCGCGGTCCCGGAAGAGCTACTTGTCCAACCAGACGTCCTCGAAGCGGAAGCCGTTGTAGACGCTGTTGACCTGCTGGACGTAGCCCTTGACGTAGGGCTGCATGCAGGTGCCGGAGCGGTTCCACATGATCACCGGCCGTGCCCCATCCTCCAGGAGCTTGCGGTCGATCTCCCACACGATCTTCTTGCGCTTGTCGAAGTCGGTCTCGGCCGACTGCACCTCGAACAGCTTCTCGATCTCGGGATTGCAGTAGCCGGTGTAGTTGCGCTCCGACTTGCAGGAGAAATTCTCGAAGTAGTTCTGGTCGGGATCGTCGACGCCGTTGCCGGTGGTGTTCAGCCCCACCGAGTAGGCCTTGCGGCCGATCTTGGCGAACCACTGCGAGGTCTCGATGATGTCGATCTCGGCGTCGATCCAGATCTCCTTGAGATGGCCGGCGAAGATCACGGCCGGATCCTTGTAGATCGAGATGCCGCGCGTGGAAACTTTCAGCGGCAGGCGCTTGTCGGGCCCGTAGCCCAGCTTCTTCATGATGGCGCGCGCTTCCTCGCGGTTCTGCTTCACATCGGGGCCATAGCCCGGCACGGCGGCCAGCATGTCCGGCGGCATGCCCCAGAAGCCGGCCTCGGGCGGCTGCATGGTGCCGCCGACGTCGGCATTGCCCTGGCTCAGGATGTCGATGAAGGCCTTGCGGTCGAGCGCCAGCACGATGGCGCGCCGGAGGTCGGGATTGTCGAAGGGCGGCGCCTCGCGGTTGACGATCAGGTTGGTGGTGACGTTCATCGAGGTGACGACGCACTCGGCCTTGGGCATCTGGCTCTTGATGTCGGCCAGCAAGGGGATCGTCACCTCCCACGGGAAGGTGATGTCGAACTTGCCCGACACGAAGCTCAGCATCGCCGTCGCGCGGTTGGGCACGATGGTGTACTCGATGCCGTCGAGATAGGGCCGGCCCTTCTTCCAGTAGTCGGTGTTCTTGGCGAGCTTGATGCCTTCGTTCTGCTTGAACTCGACGAACTTGAAGGGACCGGTGCCGACCGGCTTGGTGCGCATCTGCGCCGCCGGGATGTGGCAGGGGTAGATCGGCGAATAGCCCGAGGCGAGCAGGGCGGGGAACGACGGCTGCGGCCGCTTGAGATGGACCGTGACCTCGTAGTCGCCCTTGGCCTCGGCGCCCTCGACATTGCCGTACCACGAGGTGCGCGGGTTGCGGCGCAGCTTCGGCTCGGCCTTGCCGGTCAGGAGATCGAAGGTGCAGACGACGTCCTTGGCGGTGAAGGGCTGGCCGTCGTGCCACTTCACGCCTTCCTGCAGCTTGAAGGTGAGGTCGCGGCCGTCGGCGCTGAAACTCCACGACTTGGCGAGGTCGGGTACGATGGTCTGCGGGCTGTTCTGCGGCTTGCCCTGGTCGTAGAGCACCAGGTTGTTGAACAGCGCCATGAACGGCAGCACCGTCGAGTTGGTCGCCTCCTCATGGATCGAGGCGCTCGGCGGATTGTCGCGATGATACATTTTCAGCACGCCGCCGCTCTTCTGCGCCAGCGCCACGCCCGGACTCAAAACCAGGGCGGCCACGAGGCCACCCGCCAGGATCATCGGCCGCATCGTCTTCCTCCCAAGAGCCCGCGTGTCGCGCCGCGGTTTGGGAGGCAGTCTTACTCGGATTCCTCTCCCCCGCTAGGGGGAGAGGCTAGGTGAGGGGGCTTCGAAGATTGTGCGTTACCCCCTCACCCAACCTCTCCCCCTAGCGGGGGAGAGGAGCATGAGGCGACTGCATCGCGACGGCGATCAACGATCCAGCCAGACGTCCTCGAAGCGGAAGGCGTTGAACATGCTGTTGACCTGGGAGACGTAGCCCTTGACGTAGGGCTGCCAACAGGTGGCGTTGCGGTTCCACATGATGGTCGGCCGCGCGCCGTCGGCCAGCAGCTTGGCGTCGATCTCCCAGACGAGCTGCTTGCGCTTTTCGGGATCGGGCTCGGACGACTGCAGCTCGAACAGGCGCTCGATCTCGCCGTTGCAGTAGCCGTTGTAGTTGCGCTCCGAGCGGCAGGAGAAGTTCTCGAAGAACGCCTGGTCGGGATCGTCGACGCCGTTGCCCGTGGTGTTGAGGCCGATCGTGTAGTCCTTGCGGCTGATCCGCGGGTACCAGTGCGAGCCCTCGACGACCTCGAGCTCGGCGTCGATATGGATCTCGCGCAGCTGGTCGACCAGGAGGGTCGCGGGATTGCGATAGAGCGACAAGGGCCGCGTCTGCACCCTGGTGCGCATGCGCTTGTCCGGGCCGAAACCCGAGCGGGCCATGATGGCGCGGGCTTCCTGCCGGTTCTTCTCGACGTCGGGGCCATACCCCGGCACGACGGCCAGCCTGTCGGCCGACAGGCCCCACATGCCGTCGACGGGCGGCTGCATGGTGCCGCCGATCTGGCCGTCGCCGTCGTTGGCGGCGATGAAGGCCCGGCGGTCGAGCGCCAGCGACAGCGCGCGGCGGATGTCCGGCTTGTCGAAGGGGGCGGCCTCGCGGTTCACCAGGATGTTGGTGTTGTTGTTCATCGACGTCGTCTCGCACACCGCGCGCGGCGACTGGCGGCGCACGTCGCGCAATTGCGGGACCGTCACCTCCCAGGGGAAGGTCATGTCGAAGCGGCCGGCGACGAAGCTCAGCATCGCCGTCGACGGGCTGGAGATGATGTGGAACTCGATGCCGTCGAGCAGCGGCTTGCCCGGCTTGAAGTAATCCGGGTTGCGCACCAGGCGCACGCTGTCGAACTGCTTGAACGAGTCGAGCTTGAAGGGACCGGTGCCGATCGGCTTCTGCCGCATCTGCGCCCCCGGCACGTGGCAGGGATAGATCGGCGAGAGTCCCGAGGCCAGCAGCGTCAGCAGCGAAGGCTGCGGATGGTTGAGATGGATGGTGACTTCGTAGTCGTTGCTGCCGTGCACGTAGTTGATGTTGCCGTACCAGCTGCCGCGCGGGTTGTTCTTGAGCTTGTCGCGCGCCCGGCCGGTCAGCAGGTTGAAGGTGCACTCGACGTCGGCTGCGGTGAACGCCCAGCCGTCGTGCCATTTCACGCCGCGGCGCAGCTTGAAGGTGAGCTCGGTCTTGTCCTCGTTCCAGCTCCACGATTCGGCGAGGTCGGGCACGATCGACTTGTCGCTGTTCTGCGGCACCGACGGGTCGAAGATGACGAGGTTGTTGAACACCGGCATGAAGGGCACGACGGTGGAGGGGCTGAACTCCTCGTGGATCGAGGTGCTCGGCGGATTGTCGCGATGGAACAGGCGCAGCACGCCGCCGCGCTTCTGCGCCAGTGCCGCTTCGCCAAGGCACAACAACGAGAACACGATGCCGACAAGCAGCACGCCCGCACGCCCGGCGCGTGTGCTCAATACGCGCATAGGGCCTCGCAATCCCATTGCGGGCGAGGCGTGCAACGCCTGTCGCTTGCCGATACTTTCATCCCAGGACACCCGATTCCTGTCGCATAACAAATATCAGGTGAAGGCGTCAGAGTAATTGAAGAAACAATAGATACAACGTGCGGACACGGCGAATGCGTCTCGTGAACAGTGCAATCAACTAGTCGTTACACCCACTTAGGCCGCCTGTTTGCGGCGCATTGACTGCGAATACTTTGGGCACACCTCCTCGGCGAAGCGAGTCATCATGCGCTGGCGCAATCCGATCGGCGTGCCGGGCGTGGCGCACGACACCATGAAGTAGTTGAAGCCGAGAGCGGCAAGCTGGTCGATGCGCCGGCCGATCGTCGCCGGGCTGCCGACCAGGTTCGAGTCCATGAACGGGCCGAGCTCGCCGGGATCGGTGAGCTTGCGCAGGTTGGCGAACATGCGGCTGAAGTCCTGGTACTCGGGAATGTCGGCCCACGGGTTGGCGTCGGACTCATAATGCGCGCACTGCAGGTCGAAGTAGGGCGGGTAGTAGCGGCGGCCGAGCGCGCGGGCCTCCTCGTCGGTGTCGGCGATGAACATCTTCACCGAGATCGGCAGGATCGCGTCGCGCTGGGCGCCGCCGGTGCGGGCTGACCAGCGCTCGAGGATCCTCGTTAGAAGCTTGTCGGGGAAGGTCGAGAGGCAGATCGGCGCCACGCCGAGATCGCCCATCACCTCGGCGCTGGCCGGGCTGCCGATGGCGCCGTAGAAGCGCACCTTCTTCGCTACCGGTTCGGGCCTGAGACGAATTGGCCGCGCGATCTTCCAGAAGCGGCCATCATGGGTGAAGGGCTCGCCTGAAAGACCCTTCTCGACGATACGGTAGCATTCGGCGAAGCGCGCCCGCGCCTCGTTCATGTCGACGTTGTAGGCGTCGTATTCCATCTTGGCCGTGCCGCGGCCGATGCCGAGATGGAGCGTGCCGCTCGTCATGCCGTTCAGCATGGCGATCTCCTCGGCCAGCCTGAGCGGGTGGTACCACGGCAGGACCAGCACCGAAGTGCCGAGCGACAGGTCGGGAAAGGCCGCCGCGATGTGCGCCATGAACAGCAGTGGGCTCGGCGTCGGGTAGTAGTCGCTGAAATGGTGTTCGAGCAGCCAGGCCGCGTCGTAGCCGAGCTTCCGGCCGAGCGCGCAATCCTCCATGACCTCGCGGTACAGCGCCTGGTCGGACTTGTGCACGTCGCTGGCCGGCGCGGCCTGGAAGCCGAACGCAAGGTCACCCATCGCGCGTTCCCTGAGCTTGTTCTCTTTGATGACGAGTTTAGCAGGCTTTGCCGACGCCGTCCGTGCAGCGTCGCTCGCCGGTTCGCCTGATGATCTTGGACGATTTATGGACGTCGAGCGCGGTGTGGCGAATAGACGACCAACCGTCATCCCGATCGGAGCCGAGCGCAGCGAGGCGTAGCGGAGGGACCTGTTCTGTCGATGCGTCGACAAGAGAAGGTCCCTCGACTGCGCGGCCCTCCGGGCCGCTTCGCTCGGGATTAAGCCGCCCTGTTCTTCAGGATCTCCCAGGCGCGGCGGAAGGCCTGGGACATCTCGTCGGCCGGCACGGCGCCGGAGAACAGCACGTGGCCCTGCAGGGCGAAGCTCGGCACGCCCTGGATGCCGGCGTTGCGCGCCATGCGGTCGGCGGCGGTGACTTCCTTGAGGCCGGCGTCGCTTGCCAGCATGGCCGCGATGTCCTCGCTCTCGAGCCCGCCCTCGACGCCGAGTCGCGTCAGCACCTCGGCGTTGCCGATGTCGGCGCCATCGCAGAAATAACCCTCGAACAGCGCCTCGACGACGCCGTCCTGCAGGCCGCGCTGGCCGGCGAAGCGGATCAGGCGATGGGCGTCGAGCGTGTTGGGCGTGCGCGTCAGCTTGTCGAGATGGAACTCCAGGCCGACGGTGGCGGCGGTCTCGGTGATGCGCTCGTCGAGCTGGCGCGAGCGCTCGGTGCTGCCGAACTTGGCGAGGCGATACTGGGCGCGGTCGACGCCCTCGCGCGGCATGTCGGGATTGAGCTGGAAGGGATGCCAGGCGACGGTGAAGTGCAGGCCCTGCTTGTCGAGGATGGCCAGCGCGCTTTCGAGATGGCGCTTGCCGATGTAGCACCATGGGCAGATCGCGTCGGAGATGACGTCGATGCGGCCGACCGGCTTTGCCTGGTCCATGGTTGTTTCCTTCCCTAGTCGCAGAAGCCTATACCTGCCTGGATTCCCCGGCAACGAGGAGACCCTATGCAAAAGCCTGAATACCGCTCTGCGTTGATCGTCGGCACCGGCCCCGGCCTCAGCGCCTCGCTGGCCCGCCTGTTCGCCAAGCAGGGGCTGGCCGTTTCGCTGGCCGCCCGCCAGACCGACAAGCTCGCCGCGCTCACCAAGGAAACCGGCGCCGAGGCCCATGCCTGCAACGCCGCCGATCCGACGGAAGTTACCGGCCTGTTCGCGGCCCTCGACGCCAAGGGCCGCACACCCGACGTCGTGGTCTACAACGCGAGCAATCGCGTGCGCGGGCCGCTGGTCGACCTGGCCCCGGACGATGTGAAACGCGCCATGGAGATCAGCGCCTTCGGCGGCTTTCTGGTCTCGCAGCAGGCGGCGAAGCGCATGTTGCCCAAATCCCACGGCGCCATCTTCCTGACCGGCGCCACGGCCGGCGTGAAGGGCTTTGCGCTCTCGGCCACCTTCGCCATGGGCAAGTTTGCGCTGCGTGGCCTCGCCCAATCGATGGCCCGCGAGCTCTCGCCCAAGGGCATCCACGTCGCCCATTTCGTGATCGACGGCGGCATCAGGAGCGACGCGCGGCCGGTGCCGGACAATGCACCCGACAGTCTGCTCGACCCCGACGCCATCGCCGAGACCTATTGGGCGACGCTGCAGCAGCACCGCAGCGCCTGGAGCTGGGAGATCGAGGTCCGGCCGTGGGTCGAGAAATTTTAGCTGGGAGCGCGCCACTCTAGTGGCGCGTCTTCTCATGTTCTTCCGGACCGCGAGCCTCCGGCTCGCTCATGACGCGAGCCTCTGGCTCGCTCATGACGCGCCACTGGAGTGGCGCGCGCCCAGCGCTAGAGATGCTGGCGCAACAGCTTTAGCGCGGCGTGCAGGTCGGGGAGGACGTCGACGCACCGGGCCCGCGTTTCGGGGAGGGGCTGCAGCAGGTCGGGCACCATGAAGGCCATGGCGCCGGCGGCGTGCGCCGCCTCCAGCCCGATGTTCGAATCCTCGAAGGCGAGGCAGCGCTCGGGCGCGACGCCCAGCCGGCGCGCTGCTTCGAGATAGATGTCGGGATGCGGCTTGGGGCGTTCGACGTCGCCTCGCGTCGCCAGCGCGGTGAAGCGGTCGAGCAGGCCCGCCTTGGCGAGATGGCGCTCGGCCGTCCGGCGCTCGGACGACGTCGCCACCGCGAGCGGCAGGCCGCGGTCGGCCAGGAAATCCAGCAGCTCGACGACGCCGGGCTTCAGCGGAATCCCGGCGTCCAGGAGGCCGCGCAGCACCCCATAGAACCGCCCGCGGAACTCCTCGATGCTGAAGCCCTCGCCGTAGTAGGCCTCGATCATGAGGCTGCACTCCTGCTCCGGCACGCCGACCATGGAATGGCAAAAGTCGAGGGCCATCTCGCGGCCGAGCGAACGGGCCGCCTGCTGCATGGCCTCGATGTAGAGCACCTCGGTGTCGAGCAGCAGGCCATCCATGTCGAAAAGGGCGGCCTCGACGGGTTTCCGGAGCATGCTTTCGTTCTAAGCTCTGGCCGGGAAACGGCAAGCCGGAGAAAATTCATGCGCATCCACAATCTCTATGTCGACGACAAGGGCGAGACGCATTTCCGCGACATCGAGGTCGAATGGAAACACGAGGGCCGCGGCGGCAAGACCTCGGCGACCTTCCCGGCGACCGGCATCATCTTCCGCCAGACGCCCGGCAGCTACGACTACGAATGGCATCCTGCGCCGCGCCGGCAGTACATCATCAACCTCGACGGCGGCGTCAGCATCCAGGCGAGCGACGGCGAGACGCGCATCATCGGCGCAGGCGAAGTGCTGCTGGTCGAGGACACGACCGGCAAGGGTCATTTCTCCAAGGCGGTGAACGACAAGATGCGTCATTCGATCTTCGTGCCGATCGAGTGAGAAAATTTTGAGCCGGCTCCAACGCTCCTTTGGCTTGCCTCATGCATGATCGCGCCAAGCCGTGGTCAGTTAGGAATTGAACAATGAGCGCCCAGACCGTCCTCGATCCCATCAACGATCTCGTCGAGCAGGCCAAGCGTATCCTGCCGGGCGGCAGCTTCGGCAACATGCCGGCCGAGGTGGTGCTGAGGGAGGGCAGCGGCGGTCGCATCTGGGACGAGGCCGGCCGCGAATATGTCGACTACCTCCTGGGCTCGGGGCCGATGTTCGTGGGCCACGCCCATCCCGAGGTGACGGCGGCGGTGCAGGCGCAGGTGCCGCTCGGCACCACCTTCTTCGGCAACAACCGCCACGGCATCGCGCTCGCCGAGGCGATCTGCGATGCCGTGCCCTGCGCCG
>JAKFVH010000175.1 GCA_021732285.1 Reyranella sp.
CGGTCTCGGCGGTGGCGCGATCGGCGAGATCGGGCTGCGCCAGGCTCTCCTCCTGCATGTTCTGCAATGTCTGGTTGGATTCCTCGATCAGCTCGTTCTTCCACTTCAGCAGCTTCTGGCGGAAGTATTCCTGCTGCATCGGGTTCATGAAGCTTTCGCGTTCAGTCGGTCGGTAATTCTGCGGCAACGTGATCGACATCGTCGGCAACTCCACTCGCAGCGACTACAACGTCCGCCTCGGGGGAAGGCGGCTCTTGAGGCGCGCGGAGTATAGGGATGGTCGATGACGCTGCAACATTGTTCGCTGTTGCTAACCACGACTTGTCGTGCAGTGCAGCAAAGCCCTACCCGGCTAATCCTCACGATCCACGCGCAATTATGGTGCCAACAAGGCAACCTTATTGCGCTGCAGCAAGGGCGCCCAAACCGAGCAGGCGAGCGAAGCAAGCCGACAGGTCGAAGCCCGTGTCGGCCCGGCCGGCCGCCTCTTCCAAGGACAGCCCCTCGCCCAGGCCAGCAATGAAGGCCGCCTCGCCGGCGGACAGGGCCACGAACGCGGCATCGTCGGGCCGGCGCAGCACGAGAAGGCGCACGCCTCCCGCCGCCAGGTCGACCGGGTCAGCCGCCGCCCCGGGTTGTGAGGCCGCCCAGATCCGGTCCAGCGGATAGGGCGAAGCGACCAAGACAGTCCCCGGCGCCAAGCCCAGCCGCAACGAGGGCAGCTCGTCAGCCGGCAGTGCTGCCAGGTCGGCCGCGGCCAACCGGCCATCGGCCGGGGCATGGAAGGCGAGGTTCAATGCCCAATCGAGCCGGGCGACGTCGGCCAAGTACGGCAGGTCGCGAGCGGCGTGGTGGCCGGCGACGAAGGCCGGGAAGCCCGCCCCATATTCCGCCAGCACCGGCTGGCTGGGCAGCGACTGGCCGATGAAGGCGCGCGCGAGCCTGCGGAAGAAATCGGCGCCGACCACCGCCTGCACCGTCGGGAAGGTGGCGGCCAGCGCCGAGCCGAGGCTGTCGAGCATATGGTGGCGATGGATGCGCAGGCGCTGAGCGGCAGGAAGGATTTCCGCGACCAGGGCGGGTTGATCCTCGCCGGAGAGATGGGCGGCGAAGGCCTTCTGCAGGTCACGCAGCGCGAGCGGCACGGCGGCCTCCAACCGATGCGGCGCGTGCCGCCTCCTCGAGCAACACCGACAAGGCGGGCAGGTCCGTATCCCACTCGACCAGCGTCGGCCGGCAACCGAAGCGATCAACGACGTCGGCGAACAGAGCCCACACGCCGTCGCTGACGCGGCTGCCGTGATCGTCGATCAGGATGGTCTCGCCGTCGGCATCGTTCACGGCATGGCCGGCGAGGTGGTACTGGGTGATCGATTGCCCGGGCAGGTCGAGCCAGTCGCGCGCATCGAGGCGCAGATTGTGCGCCGTCACGGCGATGTTGTTGACGTCGAGCAGCAGCCCGCAGCCGCTCTGCCGGACCAGTTCGGCCAAAAACTCGGGCTCGCTCAGCGTCGATTGCGCAAAGCCGAGATAGCAGGACGGGTTCTCGATCGAGACCTGCCGGCCCAGCGCCTCCTGAAGGCGCTGCACGTTGCGCACGACGACGGCAAGCGCCTCTTCCGTGTAGGGCAGCGGCAGGAGGTCGTTGAAGTAGCGGCTGCCGAAGGTGCTCCAGGAAAGGTGATCCGACACCAGCGCGGGCTCGAGCCGCTTCACCAGAGCGGCGACGCGCGCCAGGTGCGCCTCATCGAGCCCATCGACCGAACCCAGCGACAAGCCGACGGCATGAACGGAAAACGCATAGTCGACCCGCAACGCCTCGACGGCTTCCGATCTCTCGAGATGGTTCTCGGCGTGGATTTCCAGAAAGCCGGTCGCCGGCCGCTCGCGCGCGATCTCCGCCAGGTGCGGCGCGCGCAGCCCGATGCCCGCCACTGGGTCCATGACGGTCAGCCGGCGGTCGTCTTGCCGCCGACCAGCTTGTCGCAGACGCCCTTGGGCACCGAGATCCAGGCGTCGGTCTGGGAATCGCTCTTCGAGGTGCCGGCGCAGGACGACTTCGCCGTCTGGCAGTCGTTCTTGCCGGCCTTGGCGACGCCGTAGCACCTCTCCATGTTGCCCTGCGCCTGCGTGGCGGCCGGCAGAACCAGGGCGGCGGCGAGGGCCGAAGCAATGGCAATGCGGGTGGTGGTCATCGGTGTCCTCCTTAGGTGAAGATGGGGGTCTTATACCTCACAGGGGAGTCACTAAAGCTTGTTCGACAAGCCCGGCAACGCCCTGCTCTCGCCCGGCGACTTCGTGCGTCATCCGGGGCGGCCCGACTGGGGCCTGGGCCAGGTCCAGTCGATGATCGGCCATCGCATCACCGTGAACTTCGAGAATGCCGGCAAGCTCGTCATCGACGGGAACGTGGTCGAGCTGGAGCGAGCCGACCAGCCGCGCGAGTAAGATCCGCCGGCGTGTTGATGTTGAGGAACGGCGCACCACCACCCGGCCAGGCAAGCTCGGCCAGCACATAGCGCTCGGCGAAGGCGTCGACGCGCCGCAGTCCCTCCTCCAACAATGCCCGCCTGAGATCGCCGGCGAGCTTCACCGACCACACGGCCAGTGCATGTTCGCGACGCCGGCCGTGCCGCACCATCAGCACGTCGGGCTCGGGCACATGCATCAGGCCGCACAGCCGCACCGTCAGGTCGAGCGGCAGGAACGGCGCATCGGCCGGCGCGGTCAGGATCCAGCCGGCATGCGGATGATGCTTTCGCGCCCACTCCATGCCGGCCAGCACGCCGGCCAGCGGACCGAGCCGGCGGCCCTCGCGCTCGGCGGCGCGCTGAATGTCGGGCGGATCGGGGATCACCGGCACTTTTAGCGCGCGCACGCCGGGCAGCGGATCGTTGGCCACGACGACGAGGTCCATGACCTGCGGCCGCAGGCGCTCGACGACGTGCGCCACCATCGGCCGTCCGCCCAGCGGCCTGAGCGGCTTCAGCACGCCCGGTCCCATGCGCCGACCCTCGCCGCCGGCCAGCACGACGCCGACCAGTGCGCCGGCGCGCACCGGTCCGAAATGTTGCACTACTTTCCCCGCCATGATGGCACTATGCGGCCGGCACGAAGACACGCAAGGGGAGGAACGCATGGCGTTCAGCATCGCCAAGGCCGCCAACTGGCTCCATCAGGTCCATCGCGCGCACGCCGTCGTCGGCTGGTGGCCCGACCAGTTCGCGATCGAGGACGAGCGCACCGCCTACAAGGTGCAGGACGCGCTCCTGAAGAAGCTGGTGCCCAAGCAGGGGCCGCTGGTCGGCTACAAGATCGCGCTGACCTCGCCGCAGATCTGGGAGCAGACCGGCCTGCGCGGCCCGGCCTACGGCCCGATCCGCAAGAAGCGCGTGTTCGAGCACAAGGCGTCGGTGCGCGCCGACCAATGGGCCAGGCTCGGTGTCGAGCTCGAAGTCATCCTCACCGTCAACGCCGACGTGCCGCGGCCCAAGGACAAACCCTACGACAAGGACTCGATCGAGCCCTATATCGGCGACGCGCGCGCGGGCTTCGAGCTGATCGAGGATCGCGGCGCCGACTACGGCCGGCTCACCCTCCCCTGGCTGGTGATGGATGTCGGCTGGAACGGCGGCTCGCTGCTCGCCAAGCCCAACAAGAACTGGAAGAGCCTCGACATCGGCAACCTCAACGGTTCGATCGCCTTCGACGGCAAGGTCATGCGCACCGGCAACTCGGGTGAGGTGCTGGGCCATTGCTACAATTCGCTGGCCTGGCTCGCCAACAAGCTCGGCGAGCACGGCAAGACCCTGAAGAAGGGCATGATCGTCTCGACCGGCAGCATGGTCGCCTGCCAGTTCGTGCCGCCCGGCAGCACCGCTGTCGGCAAGATCGAGGGCCTGGGCGAGGTGACGCTCAAGTACGAGTTGCCGCGCTAGGCGCCTTAGTCCATCCGCCGGCGCGACCAACCTTCGTCGGTCCAGAACTGGGCGTCCGGCCTGAGCTGCCGCCACGACAGCCGCCGCACCGTGTCGCGGCCCACCACCAGCGCGTCGTAGTCGTCGGGAAAGAGCTGGGCGATCGCTGGATCGAGCGCGTTCAACCCGCCGGCGTAGGTGCCGAAGGCCGGCAGGATCAGGCGATGGCCATCGGTCAGGAAGCAGCGCCGCCGCATGCCGCGGCCGCGCACCGTGAGCGCCGCCACCGGATGGAAGTGGCCCGAGACCTCGCCGCGCGCCGGGCCGAACTGCGCCTCGTGGCGGAAGATCAGCGGCCCGTCGCAAATCTCCTCGGCGACCTCGCCCCAGCCGGCGGGCGGCGGCGCGGGATCATGGTTGCCCGCGATCCAGACGAAATGCGCTCGCCTGGTCAGCGCGTCGAGCATGTGGCGGTCGATGTCGGACAGCCGCTCGCTCGCGGTGCGGTCGTGGAAGGAATCGCCCAGGCAGACGACCGTCTCAGGCCTCAGCACGTCGATCAGGGCGGTCAGCATCGCCAAGGTCTGGCGCGTGTCGTGGCGCGGCAGAAGCTTGCGGGCGTTGACGGCGTAGGACGAGCCTTTCTCGAGATGCAGGTCGGCCACCGCCAACAGCCGCCGCGCCGGCCAGTGCAGGGCGCCTGCCGGCAATGCCTGCAGCTTCTCGCCGGCACAGTCGAACTCGAAGGGCATCATGGGCGAGAGGACCGCCGGAATACCGCCACGATGTCGCGCAAACTCATGGCGCGCACGATTGACCCGATGACGGGCCATGCGCAAGGTGGTGCGATGCGTCGTCTGGTGGGTATCGTTCTTGCAGGGGCCGTGCTCGCGCCCGGCGTGGCTGCCGCGCAGGTCCAGCCGCATCGCGCCGAGTATGCCTTGCGCCTCGGCATCGCTGCCAACGCCCCGCGCATCGGCACGGCGGTCCACGATCTTTCGCTCGATTGCAGCGGCTGGCATCTCAAGCGCGACATCAAGACCGAGATCGCGCTCACGGCCTCGTGGAAGATGACTCTCGCCTCCAAGCTCGATGGCCAGGAGCCCAAGAGCGGCAACGCCTTCCGCTTCAGTACCCTGCAGGTCCAGAACGGCAGCGAGCGCGAATTCAAGGGCCGGGTCCAGCGCCAGGCCGGCGAGCTGCGGGCCGAGATCGTCCAGCCCGGCGCTGCGCCCAACCTGTTCGTGCTGCCGCCGCCCACCCTGATGCCGGTCGCCGCCATCGATCACTTGATCGAGAGGTTGCGCGCCAACGCCGCCGCCTTCCCCGCCCTGATGTTCGACGCCGAGGTCATGGGCGATGCCTTCCTGATCGATGTCACCGAGCAGCAGCGCAGCCAGCTGCGCGCCGGCCGGCCGGCGGACAAGCCGGCGACCGCGCCAACGGGCAAATCCTGGCCGGTATTCATGACTTTTACCCGCGGCCGCCAGCAGGACACGCGGCCGCTGTTCAGCGTCGGCGCCCTGGTGTTCGACAACGGCGTCCTGGACCGGCTCACCATCGACACCGGCCTGGTCACCGTCACCGCCGACCTGCAGGCCCTGGAGATGCGGCCGCTCCCGAACTGCCCGAGGTCGTAAGGGAGCGCGGGCCTCCGGCCCGCTCGTCTTCTTCGTCTTCTGGACCGCGCGCGTCTCGCGCGCCTCATGAGCGCGCGAGACGCGCGCGGTCCGGAAGACCATGAGCGGGCCGGAGGCCCGCGCTCCCATGATCCACCCGCCCGCACCCCGCGTATCTGAGGCCGAGTATCCGGTAGCGGGGTCAGAAGGATGAAAGTTGCCGTCATCGGCGCCGGCGTTGCGGGTCTTGGCGCGGCGTGGTTGTTGAGCCGTGAGCACGAAGTCGTGATCTACGAGCGTGAGAGCCGGTTCGGCGGACATGCCTGCACGGTCGATGCGCCGGGCCTGGGCCGCAGCCAGCCGGTCGACGTGGGCTTCATCGTCTACAACGAGCGCAACTATCCCAACCTCGTGGCCCTGTTCGACCATCTCGGCGTGCCGACCAAGCCGTCCGACATGTCGTTCGCCGTCAGCCTCGACGGTGGCCGCTTCGAGTACGGCAGCTCCTTCGCGAGCTTTTTAGCGCAGCGGCGCAACATGGTGCGGCCGTCCTTCCTGCGCATGACGCACGACATCCTGCGCTTCAACCGCCTGGCCCCCTGCCTGCTCGACAAGTGCGAGGACCTCGACTTCACGATCGGCGACTTCGTCGACGAGGCGGGGCTCGGCCCGGCGTTCCGCGACCGCTACCTGGTGCCGATGGCGTCCTGCATCTGGTCGACGCCGCTTGGCCGCATGCTCGACTACCCGGCGCAGACGTTCGTGCGCTTCTTCAACAACCACGGCCTGCTCGCCGTCGGCAAGCAGCTCGCCTGGCGCACCGTGCGCGGCGGCAGCCGCTCCTATGTCGAACGCATCGTGACGCCCCTTCGCCAGCAGGCCCGGCTTGCCACGCCGGCCGCCGCGATCCGCCGCGGCAAGGATGGTGTGCATGTCCGCGACGCCGCCGGCCAGTGGGACCGCTTCGACAAGGCGATCCTCGCCTGCCACGCCGACCAGGCCCTGGCGCTGCTGACTGATGCCGACATCCGCGAGCGCGACCTGCTCGGCCGCTTCGCCTATTCCTCCAACGAGGTCTGGCTGCACGCCGACGCAACGTTGATGCCGCGCCGCCGATCGGTATGGTCGAGCTGGAACTACGTGGCCGACAGCGAGGACCGCGACAGCCCCGTGAGCGTGACCTACTGGATGAACCGCCTGCAAGACCTGCCCGAGAGCAAGCCGCTCTTCGTGTCGGTCAATCCCGGCCGCGCGCCAGCGGAAGCGCTGCAGCGCTTCCGCTTCGAGCATCCGATGTACGATGCCGCCGCGATCCGCGCCCAGCGCAACCTGCACGCCATCCAGGGCATGCGCGACACCTTCTTCTGCGGCAGCTACTGCGGCTACGGCTTCCACGAGGATGCGCTGTCGGCCGGCCTCGACGTCGCCGAGCAGCTCGGCGTGCGCCGGCCCTGGCGCAAGCCCGACGAGCACCGCCGCATCGGCGATCCGCCGCGTGTCGTGGCCGATCGGCCGAGCGATCAGCCGATTGGGCCCTTCCCCGTCCCGGTCACGCCGTGAGCCGCGCGCACACGATCGTCGACGCCACGGTGGTCCACCGCCGGCTGCGGCCGCGCGACAACGCCTTCCGCTATCGCGTCGCCTATCTCTGCCTCGGCCTCGACGATCTGGAGAGGGCAGCCGGACGGTGGCTGAGGCTCGACCGGCGCGGCCTGGTGTCGTTCCGCCGTGCCGACCATGGCGCGCGCGACGGCTCGGATCTCAAGACCTGGCTGAGGCGCATCCTGGCAGAACACAGCTTGGCCGAGATCTGCGACGGCGACGTCGTCCTGATGACCCTGCCGCGCATGCTGGGCTATGTCTTCAATCCAGTGAGCTTCTGGTTCTGCCGCGACCGGTCTGGCGCCCTGCGCGCCGTGCTGTGCGAGGTCAACAACACCTTCGGCGAGAGCCACTGCTATCTGGTCCACCACGACGACTGCCGGCCAATCGAGCCGGATGCCTGGCTGGAGGGCCGCAAGGTCTTCCACGTCTCGCCGTTCCTGCCGGTCGAGGGCGGCTATCGCTTCCGCTTCCGCCTCGACGACGGCCGGGCTCATGTCGACGTGAATTACCACGACGCCCAGGGCCTGATGCTGGCGACCTCGGTGGGCGGCCGGCGCGAGGCCCTGACCAACGCCAGCGTGCTGCGGCGCTTCCTCGGCAACCCGACCATGACCCTGGCGGTCATGGTCCGAATCCACTGGCAGGCCTTGCATCTCCTCTGCAAGCGGGCGAGATTTCACCGCAAGCCCGCTCCTCCAGCGGAGCTGGTGACGCGCTGAGCCTGCATGACGATCGCTGCCCGCTTTGTCCTGAAAGCCCTTGAACGCCTCTCGGTCGGGAGGCTCGTCCTCCATCTTCCGGACGGCACGACCCACCGCTTCGGCAGCGAGGGCGCCACGCCCCAGGCCGAGCTGCACGTCAGGGATCTGCGCTTCTTCCGCCGAGTCCTGCTCGACGGCGACATCGGCTTCGCCGAGGCCTACATGGAAGGCCTGTGCGATTCGCCGGACCTTCCCGGCCTGATCGCGCTTTTAGCCGACAACGAGAAATCGCTGGGCCGCATCGCCCACACCAACCCGCTGCATGATGCCGTGCTAAAATTCCTCCACTGGCAGCGCCGCAACTCGCGCAAGGGCTCGCGCAAGAACATCCACGCCCACTACGACCTCGGCAACGACTTCTACCGGCTGTGGCTCGATCCAACGATGACCTACTCGTCCGCCCTGTTCGAGGGCACGGACGGCAAGCCGCTGGAGGCCGCGCAGACCGCCAAGTACGAGCGCATCCTCGAGCAGATCGGCGCCAAGCAGGGCGACAGCATCCTGGAAATCGGCTGCGGCTGGGGCGGCTTTGCCGAGACCGCGGCGCGCCGCGGCATGCGCGTCACCGGCGTCACGATCTCCCAGCAGCAGCTCGAGTATGCCCGGGCGCGGCTCGAGCGCGCCGGCTTGAGCGACCGGGTCGACTTCCAGTTCCGCGACTATCGCGACATGGAGGGCAGCTACGACCACATCGTGTCGATCGAGATGATCGAGGCGGTGGGCGAACGCTACTGGCCCGACTACTTCGCGGCGCTCAAGCGCCATGTCGTGCCGGGCGGCTCGATCCTGGTGCAGGCCATCGTCATCGCCGACGACTTCTTCGACAGCTACCGCCGTCATCCGGATTTCATACAGACCTACGTCTTCCCGGGCGGCATGCTGCTGTCGCCCACCAGCCTGCGCGAGCAGTGCCGCCAGGCCGGCCTGAAGGTCGCCGAGCTCTACAGTTTCGGCCGGGACTATGCGCGTACCCTGGAAACGTGGCTCGGCCGTTTCGACCGGGTCGCCGACCAGGTGGCGAAAATGGGCTTCGATGACCGGTTTCAGCGCATGTGGCGCTACTACCTCGCCTATTGTGCGGCGGGCTTCTCGACCGGCCGTACGGACGTATTGCAGGCCCACTTCCGACATATATAACTGTCACCAAGCAAGGCGCTGAAAGCGGCGCGAAACAGGAAGGCAAAATTCGCGTGCATGCGCCTATGACCAGGACCGGATCGGCCGCCGCGTCCGTGCGGCTGACATTCGGGCGTCTGATCGCCTACTCCACCAACCAGCTGCCGCTCAACATGGCGGCCCTGCCGGTGGT
>JAKFVH010000209.1 GCA_021732285.1 Reyranella sp.
GGAGCGAAACGTCATGGCGTCAGGCGTCCACAAGGTCGACATTTCCTGGGATCGCCGGCCGGCCGGCACGGTCGCCAATGTCGTGTTCGACAATTCGCGCAAGCTGAATTCGCTCAATCCGCCGGCGATCCTCGACCTCACCGAGGCGTTCCTGGGCCTGGCGCGCGAGGACGACCTGCGCGTCGTGGTGCTGTCGGGCGCCGGCGGCAAGGCGTTCATCGGCGGCGCCGACATCAACCATATGGCCGGCATGAGGAGCTCCGAGGACGGCCGTGCCTTCATCACCAGCGTCCACAAGCTCTGCCAGGCTATCCGCGACTGTCCCGTGCCGGTGATCTGCCGCATGGAGGGCTACACCCTGGGCGCCGGCCTGGAAGTGGCGGCGGCCTGCGACATGCGCATCGCCGCCGACAACGCCTTCTTCGGTATGCCCGAGGTCAAGGTCGGCGTGCCGTCGGTGGTCGAGGCGGCCCTGCTGCCGCGCCTGATCGGCTGGGGCCGCACCTCGTGGCTGCTGCTGACGGCCGATAACATCGATGCCGCGACGGCCGACCGCTGGGGCATGGTCGAGCAGGTCGTGCCGGTGGCCAAGCTCGACTCGGCGGTCGAGCGTTGCGTCGCCTCGATCGTCGAGGGCACGCCCAAGGCGGTGCGGGCGCAGAAGCGGCTGATGCGGCGCTGGGAGCGGCTGTCGCTCGACGAGGCGGTGCAGGCCGGCATCGACGCCTTTGCCCAGTCGGTCGCCGAGGGCGAGCACATCGAGCGCATGGGCGCGTTCGTCAATCGCAAGAGGAAGTAGCCATGGCCCAAGGGACGAACAAAACCGTCCGCATCGGTTGCCATTCCGGCTTCTGGGGCGACACCGAGACCGCCGCCGTCCAGCTCGTGCGTCACGGCAATGTCGACTACCTGGTGAGCGACTATCTCGCCGAGGTCACCATGTCGATCATGGCGGCGCAGAAGATGCGCAATCCGCAGCTGGGATACGCCACGGATTTCGTCCAGGTCGTGATGGCGCCGCTGGCGCGCGAGATCGCCGAGAAGAAGATCAAGGTCATAACCAACGCCGGCGGTGTGAACCCGCAAGCCTGCCGCGACGCCGTGCTGAAAGCCTGCGAGGCGGCCGGCGTGACGCTGAAGGTGGCGGTCGTGCTGGGCGACGATCTGCTGCCGCGGGTCGACGAACTGCGCGGGCTCGACATCCGCGAGATGGATACGGGCGCCGCGCTGCCGGCGAAGATCGTCAGCATGAACGCCTATCTCGGCGGCTTCCCGATCGCTCGCGCGCTCGCCGAGGGCGCCGACGTGGTGATCACCGGCCGCTGCGTCGATTCGGCAGTGACCTTGGGCGCGATGATCCATGCCTTCGGCTGGACCAAGGACGATCACGACAAGCTCGCTGCCGGCACGCTCTGCGGCCACATCATCGAATGCGGCGCGCAGTGCAATGGCGGCAACTTCACCGACTGGCGGCTGGTGCCCGACTACGACGAGATGGGTTTTCCGGTGGCCGAAGTTTCAGCCGACGGTTCGTTCGTGCTGGGCAAGCCCGACGGCACCGGTGGCCTGATCACCACCGCCACGGTGGCCGAGCAGATGCTCTACGAGATCGGCGATCCGCGCGCCTACATGGTGCCCGACGTGGTCTGCGACTTCACCCAGGCGACCTACGAGCAGGTCGGCAAGGATCGCGTGCGCGTGACGGGCGCCAGGGGCCGGCCGCCGACCGATACCTACAAGGTCTCGACCACCTGGCCCGACGGCTACAAGCTCAGCACCATCTTCATGCTGGGCGGCCGCGAGGCGGTGGCCAAGGGCCAGCATAGCGCCGACGCCATCATCAAGAAGACGCGCCGCATGTTCCGCGAGAAGAACATGGGCGACTACCGCGACCTCAGCATAGAGATCATCGGCGGCGAGGCGACCTACGGTCCGCATGCGCGGACCACGGAGAGCCGCGAGGTCGTGGTCAAGATCGCCGCCAAGCACGACCAGAAGGAGGCGCTGGGCCTGCTCGGCCGCGAGATCGCGCCCATGGCGACCGGCGGCGTGGTCGGCATGACCGGCAGCTTCGGCGCCGGCCGCGCCTCGCCCTCGCCGGTGATCCGCATGTTCTCCTGCCTGGTGCCCAAGACCCAGGTGCCGGTGACGATCGAGATGGATGGCCGCAGCATCACGATGGAGCGCGCGGCCAAGAGCGGCGGCTTCACGGCGGCCGATCTGCCGGCCGAGGCGCCGCCAGCACCGCCGTTGCCGACGATGGGTCCCAACGCGGCGACCGAGACCGTGCCGCTGGTGGCGCTGGCCTACGGCCGCTCGGGCGACAAGGGCGACAACGCCAATATCGGCATCTTTGCGCGCCGTCCGGAGTACGAGCCCATCCTCGATGCCGAGGTCACCGAGGAGGCGGTGGCGAAGTACTTCGCCCATCGCATCCAGGGCAAGGTGACGCGCTGGCGTCTGCCCGGCATCCACGGCTTCAATTTCCTGCTGCGCCAGGCGCTGGGTGGCGGCGGCATGGCCTCTCTCAAGGCCGATCCGCTGGCCAAGGCCTTTGCGCAGATGCTTCTGGATATGCCGGTGCGGGTGCCGGCTTCGCTGGCCCAAAAACTGGCGGCTTGATGTATCCTGCCGCCATGACCGCCCCCTCAAAAAACGACGATCGCGCCGAGCGCCTGGCTGCCGCCTTGCGCGAGAACCTCAAGCGGCGTAAGGCGCAGGCACGCGCCAAGCAGGATGGCGCCAAGACCGAAGCTCAGCCCCCTAAAAGCCCCCGCAAATGACCATCCTTTCCGATCGCTGGATCCGCCGCATGTCGCAGGAAAAGGGCATGATCGAGCCCTTCGTCGACGCCCAGAAGCGCGACGGCGTGATCTCCTATGGGCTGTCGTCCTACGGCTACGATGCGCGCGTGGGCAGCAATTTCAAGATCTTCACCAACGTCGATTCGGCGGTGGTCGACCCCAAGAACTTCGCGGCCAACAGCTTCGTCGACCGCACCACCGACATCTGCATCATCCCGCCCAATTCCTTCGCCCTGGCGAGCACGGTGGAATATTTCCGCATCCCGCGTGACGTCCTGGTGATCTGCGTCGGCAAGTCGACCTATGCGCGCTGCGGCATCATCGTGAACGTCACGCCCCTCGAACCCGAGTGGGAAGGCCACGTCACGCTGGAATTCTCCAACACCACGCCCCTGCCGGCGCGCATCTACGCCAACGAGGGTGCGGCGCAGTTCCTGTTCCTGCAGGGCAACGAGCCCTGCGAAGTCTCCTACCGCGACAAGGCCGGCAAGTATCAGGGCCAGCGCGGCGTCACCCTGCCCAAGATCTGACGGGAGGACGGACATGGACCGACTCCGCATCAAGGGCGGCCGCCAGCTCAAGGGCGAGATCCGCATCTCCGGCTCCAAGAACGCCTCGCTGCCGCTGATGGTCGCGGCCCTGCTGACCGACCGCAAGCTCACGCTGCACAACGTGCCGAGGCTCGCCGACATCACCACCATGATCCAGCTGCTGAAGCAGCATGGCGTCGAGGTGGGCGCGGCGCCCGGCGAGAACGGCCACGACCGTGGCACGACGCTCACGCTGCAGGCCGGCAAGATCGCCTCGACCACGGCGCCCTACGACATCGTGCGCAAGATGCGCGCCTCGGTGCTGGTGCTGGGCCCGCTGCTGGCGCGCGAGGGCCAGGCGCGCGTGTCGCTGCCCGGCGGCTGCGCCATCGGCGCCCGTCCGGTCGACCTGCACATCGCCGGCCTGAAGGCGATGGGCGCTGAGATCGACATCGATGGCGGCTATCTCGTCGCCAAGGCGCCGAAGGGCCTGAAGGGCGCGCGCTTCACCTTCCCCAAGGTGTCGGTCGGCGCCACCGAGAACCTGATGATGGCGGCCTCGCTCGCCAAGGGCACGACCGTGCTCGACAACGCCGCGCGCGAGCCCGAGATCACCGACCTTGCCGAGTGTCTGGTGAGCATGGGCGTGCCGGTGCGCGGCATCGGCACCGAGACGCTCACCATCGAAGGCGTGCGCTCGCTCAAGGAAGCCTCGCATCGCGTCATCCCCGATCGCATCGAGACCGGCACCTATGCCATGGCGGTCGCGATGACGGCAGGCGATGTCGAGCTTTTGGGCGGCCGGCTCGACCTGATCGAATCGGCGGTGCAGACCCTGCGCGCGGCCGGTGTCGCGCTCGAGAAGACGGAGAAAGGCCTGCGCGTGCACCGCACCAACGGCGCGCTGACCGGCGTCGACGTCATGACCGAGCCCTATCCCGGCTTCCCGACCGACCTGCAGGCGCAGATGATGGCGCTGATGACCCGCGCCGAGGGCGCCTCGATGATCACCGAGACGGTGTTCGAGAGCCGCTTCATGCACGTGCCCGAGCTGTCGCGCATGGGCGCCAACGTCACCATCCATCACGAGTCCGCCCTGGTGCGAGGGGTGCCGAAGCTGCGCGGCGCCGAGGTCATGGCGACCGACCTGCGCGCCTCGGTGTCGCTTGCCATCGCGGCCCTCGCGGCCGAAGGCGATACCGTGGTGAACCGCCTCTATCACCTCGATCGCGGCTACGAGCGGCTCGAGGAGAAGCTCGCCGCCTGCGGCGCCGATATCGAACGGCTGAAATGAGCGGACTAAAGCTCTCGGCGCTGGACGCGGACGACCTCGACGTCATATCGGCGGCGGTCCAGGACGCGCTGGTCGCGGTGCGCGACTGCGCCTACTTCAAGGACGAGAAGCGCTTCGTTCTGCTTTTGAACCGCTTCCGCTGGGAGGCCGACCCGACCGTCGAGGCCGCCCATTCGCGCACCCATTCCGCCCTTGTTTTCAACGAGGTGACGGCCGTCCGCCATCACGACATCCCGCTCGATCAGCCTGACCGCATGCTCGAACTGCTGGCACTGGCCCAGGAAAACGACCGTTCAGTCACGCTGCGGTTCGCCGCAGGCCGGGCCATACGGCTGGAAATCGGCCGGCTTGCGTGCCATTTGGGGGATGTCGGGGAGCCCTGGGCCACCCCATGGAAGCCCGCCCATCCGGTCGAATGACCACCGAAGGGCGGGCATTCGTTACTGGAGCAACTGTCGTGTCGAGCGAGCCCAACGAGAAGCTCATCCTGGCGCTGCCCAAGGGCCGCATCCTGAAGGAGGCGGCGCCCCTGTTCGCGCGCGCCGGCATCGAGCCCGAAGCCGCCTTCGCCGATCCCGAGGCGCGCCAGCTGCGCTTCACCACCAACCATCCCGACCTCGACATCATCCGCGTGCGCTCCTTCGATGTTGCCACGTTCGTGGCCTTCGGCGCCGCCCATCTCGGCATCGCCGGCGGCGACGTGCTGATGGAGTTCGACTATCCCGAGATCTACGCGCCGATCGATCTCAACATCGGCCATTGCCGGCTGGCTGTCGCCGAGCCCGTCGAGATGGCGGGCAGCGACGACCCGCGGCGCTGGAGCCACGTGCGCATCGCCACCAAGTATCCCGAGGTGACGCGCCGCCACTTCGCCGCGCGTGGCGTCCAGGCCGAGTGCGTAAAACTCTCCGGCGCGATGGAGCTGGCGCCGTCGCTCGGCCTCAGCCATCGTATTGTCGACCTGGTCGATTCTGGGCGCACGCTCAAGGAGAACGGCCTGGTCGAGATCGAGCACATCGCCGACATCACCTCGCGCTTCATCGTCAATCGCGCCGCGCTGAAAACCCAGCCGGAGCGGATCGGCCGTTGGGTCGACCGCTTCCGCGAGATCTCCCGTGCCGCCTAAACGGCTCGACGCCGCGGCGCCGGGCTTCGAAAAGGACTTTTCGGCGTTCCTGGAGCGCAATCGCGACACCGACGAGAACGTCGACCGCGTCGTGGCCGATATCATCGCCGACGTGCGCGCCCGCGGCGATGCGGCGGTCCTCGAGTACACGAAGAAATTCGACAAGGTCGACACCGACGCGGCGGGCCTGCGCCTCTCCGATGCCGAGCGCAGCGCTGCGGCAGCGAAGGTGCCGCCGGCGCAGCGCGACGCGCTCGTCTTCGCCGCCCGGCGCATCGAGGCCTTCCATCGCGCGTTGTTGCCCAAGGATGTCGAGTTCACCGACGCCACCGGCACCCGGCTCGGCGCGCGCTACCGGCCGCTCGAGTCGGTCGGCGTCTACGTGCCCGGCGGCACGGCGGCCTATCCGTCCTCGGTGCTGATGAACATCGTGCCGGCCAAGGTGGCGGGCGTGCAGCGCATCGTCATGGTCGTGCCGACGCCGGGCGGCGTGCTCAATCCGCTGGTCATGCTGGCGGCCGAGATCGCCGGCGCTGACGAGGTCTGGCGCATCGGCGGCGCCCAGGCCGTGGCGGCACTGGCCTACGGCACGCAATCGATCGCACCGGTCGACAAGATCACCGGCCCGGGCAACGCCTATGTCGCCGCCGCCAAGCGCCGCGTGTTCGGCCAGGTCGGCATCGACCTCATCGCCGGCCCGTCGGAGATCCTGGTCGTCGCTGACGGCCACAACGACCCGGCCTGGATCGCCGCCGACCTCTTATCGCAGGCCGAGCACGACGCCTCCTCGCAGTCGATCCTGATCACCGACGATGCCGCCTTCGCCGACCAAGTGGCGCGCGCCGTCGAGACCGAGCTTTCGACCATGGCTCGCGCCGACATCGCCGGCGCGAGCTGGCGTGACAACGGCTGCATCATCCTGGTGCCCGACCTCGCGGCCTCTGGGCCGATCGTCGACCGCATCGCCGCCGAGCATGTCGAGCTCGCGATGGAGACGGCCCCCGCCGAGGCGCTGGCCGACCGCATCCGGCATGCCGGTGCGATCTTCATCGGCCGCCACACGCCCGAGGCGATCGGCGACTATGTCGCCGGCACCAACCACGTGCTGCCGACGTCGCGCGCGGCGCGCTTCTCGGGCGGGCTTAGCGTGGCTGATTTCCTCAAGCGCACCTCGCTGGTCGCCTGCACGCCCGAAGCGCTGGCCGCGCTGGGACCGGCGGCGCTGGCGCTGGCCGAAGCCGAAGGCCTGGGCGCGCACGGCCGGTCGGTGTCGATCCGGCTCAATCGCCGCGGCTGAAACCGATGCCCGACAAAGCGCGCCGCATCATCGACATCGCGCTCGACGAGGAATCGGTGGCGCGCCGTTCGCCGGAAGTCGAGCACGAGCGTGCGGTGGCGCTGTTCGATCTCATCGAGGAGAACGACTTCGTGCTGGTCGGCGGCGCGCCCGGCCCGTACCGGCTGCATATCGGCATCTTCGAGCAGCGGCTGGTGTTCGACGTGCGCGACGAGGGCGACAACAAGCTGCGCGACATCGTGCTGTCGCTGACGCCCTTCCGCAAGGTCGTGAAGGACTACTTCCTGATCTGCGAGAGCTACTACGCCGCCATCAAGAAGCTCAGCCCCTCGCAGATCGAGGCGCTCGACATGGGCCGGCGCGGCCTGCACAACGAGGGTTCCGAGCTCTTGCGCGAGCGGCTCGACGGCAAGATCGAGATCGATCTCGACACGGCGCGCCGGCTGTTCACCCTGATCTGCGCGCTGCACATCACGTCGTGATGCGATGGTGATGAACGGGCTTCCCCCCAGTGTGCTGTTCGCCTGCAGCGAGAATTCCGTGCGCTCGCCGATGGCCGAGGCGCTGGCCAAGCGGCTCTACGGCCAGGCGTCGTACATCGATTCCGTGGGCGTGCGGGCAAGCGACGTCGACGGCTTCGTCGCCGCAGCGCTCGACGAAGTCGGCATCGACGTCCATCGCCATCACGCCAAGACGTTCGACGACGTCGATCCCAGTTCCTTCGACCTGATCGTGACGCTGTCGCCCGAGGCGCATCACCAGGCGCTGGAAGTCACGCGCGGAACGGCAGCCGAGGTCGAGTACTGGCCGGTGCCCGACCCCAGCGCCGTCGAGGGTTCGCGCGAGATGCGGCTGGATGCCTATCGCCGCATGCGCGATCAGCTTTTGGCGCGCCTGAAGGTGCGCTTCGGTGCACCTTCAGGCCCGTCTGTCTAAACGCTACTGGTGTGCCGCCTCGCTGATGTGGCCGGACTGGTCGAACGCCAGCTCGACGTCAGCCGGGCCCTTATAGGCCAGCGCGTGCCAGGTGCCGGCGGCGTCGCGATACAGGCTGTTGACGCCGCTGTAGCCCGCGGCCCGCATGTGCTCCTTCACATAGGCTTCCTCGGCGGTGCCGTTCTGCGGAGCGATCGTGCCCTTGGGATCGCGCGCCAGCGGCGGCATGGCGTTGTATTGCTGAGTGGCGGTCGACACGCCGGGGCCGGCAAGCGGAACGGACTGCGCCTGCGCAACAGATGCAGAAGCGATGCAGAGGCCAAGCAGGCTGAGCGTGGTAAGCGTACGATTCATCGGACTACTCCTCGGTTACAAACCGCGCGGAGCTTTCGTCCCGATTGTGATTGAAATGTGCCGAACACGCGTCGCTGAACGCATGGCAGAGTCCATGCGTGCAATGCTGAGCGTAAGTACGACGTAAGTTTAATTTGCGCCGTGATACCAGGCGCCGCGATGCGACGTGCGGCGCGCGATCGGCAGGTTGATGATGTCCATGAAGACGGACACTGCGCCATCGCCGCCGGCGAGGTCGCCTTCCAGCACATCGACATCGAAGGTGAGCTTGTAGCCCTCGAGCTTGGGCGACTTCAGCACGACCACGGCATCGACCACCGCGGCCTTGGCCTTCATCAGCACCGACACCGTGGCGTTGGGCGGCGTCTTGGCGAAGCTGTCGTTGCCGCTCCACTCCTCGAGCAGGTGAGCGGTGAGCGCGTGGCCCGCCGAGCGCACCGGGCGGTCGGCGAAGATGATGGCGTTGGGCGACACGCCGTCGAGCACGAGCTTGCCGCCGCCGAGCTTGGCGCCCTTGGCGTTGAGCACGATCATCGACGGCACGACGCGCGGCTGTTGCGGCTGGCCGATGACCTTGGGTGCGCCGGGACTGGCGGTCTGCGCGATCGCCGGCAGCGACGCGACGATGGGAAGGGCGGCTGCGGCGAGGACGGCCAGGAAACGGATACGGTTCATGGCGGGCCTCAGTAGCAGGGCAGCAGCGGGGGCCGGCCGCAGGTCGGCTGGTTGTAGCGCTGCTGGATGCGCGGATCGAGCTCGGGCGGCGGTGGTGCGCCGACGGCCGTTCCGTAGTCGCGCGGCGGCGGCAC
>JAKFVH010000106.1 GCA_021732285.1 Reyranella sp.
TCGCGCTTGTGCACCATCACCCAGCGCACGTAGTCCAGCACCATCTCGCCCTTCTGGTTGGTGCCGGTCGAGCGCACCCAGACGACGCCGCTCGCCTTGTTGGAATTCTCGCGCAGGCCCAGGACCGTCGACTTCGCTAAAAGCGTGTCGCCGGGATAGACCGGCACGCCCCAGCGGAACTCGGCATAGCCGAGATTGGCCACGGCATTGAGCGAGATGTCGTTCACGGACTTGCCGATCACGACATGGAAGACCAGCAGGTCGTCGAGCGGCGCGCGAGGCAGCCCGATCGAACGCGCGAATTCGTCCGACGAGTTTATGGCAAAGCGCGAGCCGTAGAGACCGACATTCAGCGCGGCATCGGCATCGGTCAGCGTGCGCGGCGTGGCGTGGCGGAATTCCTGGCCGACGCGGAAGTCCTCGAAGAAATTGCCCGAACTGGTCTTGCTCATGCGGCGGCCTGCAGCTCCTTGATCGCGGAAGCGAGGGCTAGGGCGCGCTCGGCCTGCTCGACATGCAGGTTCTCGATCATGCGGCCGTCGACCGTGACCACGCCCTTGCCTTCGGCTTGCGCCGCCTTGAAGGCGGCGACGATCTTGGCCGCCATCTCCAGCTCGGCGGCCGAGGGGGCGAAGATCTCGTTGCACGGCTCGACCTGGCTTGGATGGAT
The DNA here is from genome assembly GCA_021732285.1 of Reyranella sp. Classification (GTDB taxonomy): domain Bacteria; phylum Pseudomonadota; class Alphaproteobacteria; order Reyranellales; family Reyranellaceae; genus Reyranella. The sequence continues at coordinate 671 of JAKFVH010000106.1, forward strand.
CAGTGTCTTGCCGTCGAAGCCCATCTCCAGGCCCTGCTGGCAGACGGCGCGGAAGCCCGCGGTGTCCTGGATGTCGTTGTAGACGCCGTCGAGGATCGCGAGGCCATGGGCGCGGGCGGCCAGCATGCCGATGCCGAGGGCGGTGATCATGGGCAGCCGCATCGGCGTATGGCGCGCGCGCATGTCCTTCACCAGGTCGTTGGTGCCCATGACGAACAGGCCGAGCCGCGGATGGGAACCGGCAATCTCCTCGGCGCGCAGCATCCCCTTGGGCGTCTCCATCATCGCCCACACCGCCATGGTCGTGGGCGCGCCGGCCGTGTCGAGCAGCGACACGACGTGCGTCACTTGCGTGGCGCTCTCGACCTTGGGCACCAGGATCGCGTCGGCGCCGGACTGGGCGATGGCAGCGATATCGGCCTCGCCCCACGGCGTGCCGAGCCCGTTGCAGCGGATGACGATCTCGCGCTTGCCGTAGGCACGGCTCTCGGCCGCCAGCACGACGTTGGTGCGCGCGGCTTCCTTGGCCTCGGGCGCCACGGCGTCCTCGAGGTCGAAGATCAGCGCATCGGCCGGCAGGGTCCTGGCCTTCTCCAGCGCGCGCGTGTTGGCGCCCGGCATATAGAGGACGCTGCGGCGCGGACGGACGGTCTGTGACATGCGGGCTCCCTGAAAACGCGGCGGACTATAATGGCGGGCCTCCTTGTGGCAAGGTGGCCCACGGCATGCGCTTTCTCTCGCTTCAGAGCCATGTTGCCTACGGCTACGTGGGCAACCGGGCTGCGACCTTTCCATTGCAACGATTGGGCCACGAGGTCTGGGCGGTAAACACGGTCGAGTTCTCGAACCATACCGGCTATGGCGCCTGGCGCGGCCGCACGGCCCCAGCCGATCAGGTCGCCGACATCGTGGCGGGCATAGAAGCCCTGGGCATGTTGTCGCGCTGCGACGCGCTGCTCACGGGTTACGTCGGCGATGCCGCCCTGGGCGACGTCGTGCTCGAGACAGCACGCAAGGTGCGCGCCGCCAACGCCAAGGCCGTGTGGTGCTGCGATCCGGTGCTGGGCGACGTCGACACCGGCATCTATGTGAAGCCCGGCATCGACACCTTCTTCCGCGAGCGCGCCATTCCCCTGGCCGACCTTGTAACGCCCAACCACTTCGAGCTGGAACACCTGACCGGCGGCAAGGTCGCGACCATGGCCGATGCGCTCGCCGCCGCGCGCAGCCTGCTGAAAGGCCCCAAGCTCGCCCTGATCACCAGCCTGCGCCGCGCCGACGCACCGGCCGACCAGGTCGAGATGGTGGCGGTGAGCCACGACGCGGCGTGGCGCATCGCAACGCCCCTGATCGGCTTCGAGATCGCGCCCAACGGAACAGGCGACGCCGTCGCCGCGTTGTTCTCGGCGCACTGGATCGAAAGCGGCGATGCCCCGTCAGCGCTGGGCAAGGCCGCCTCGTCGATCTACGCCGTGCTCGAGGCCACTGCGGCCATGGGTGAACGGGAACTCCAACTGGTCGCGGCACAGGAGCGAATGATCTCACCATCCCGCCGCTTCACCGCCGAGAAGCTGTAAGCCGGCGATGAACGTTCCGGGCTTTCACTTCAACCCGATCGCGCTTGCCATCGAGGGCGCGGCCATCGGCTTCCTGATCGCGGTCCCGGTCGGGCCGGCCGCCGTGCTGTGCCTCCGCCGCTCGATCACCGTCGGCGCCGTCGCGGGCTACATGACCGGCATCGGCGCGGCCCTGGGCGACGCGGTGTTCGGCGCCGTCGCCGCCTTCGGCCTGTCGATCGTCGAGCAGTTCGTCATCGAACGCGAGAAGTGGCTTTTGGGCATCGGCGGCATCGGCCTGGTGATCATGGGCTGGCTGACCATGCGCAACCGGCCGCGCACCGTCGGCGACCCGGTGGCCGACGACCGCGAGCACCAAGTGGCGACGCACTTCCACTACGCCAGCTCGAGCTTCTTCATCACCGTGTTCAATCCCTTGACCGTGATGGCCTTCGGCGCGGCTTTTGCCGGGCGCAACTTGGCGGGCGTCGGCGCCAACCTGGCCGACGCATCGCTCCTGGTGGCGGCGGTATTCTGTGGCGCGCTCGCCTGGTGGGCCATCATCTGCACGGCCGCCGTGTCGCTGCGCCACCGCTTCACCGGCCTCGGCCTGCTGTGGCTGAACCGCGCTTCGGGTGCGGTGATCCTGGGCTTCGGGGTGGTGGCGCTGATCTCGCTGTTGCCACTGCCGTGGCGGGAGATCGGTCACGCGCTTGGGCTATAAGCCCGCTATACTCAGCCGATGCTGCCCGTTCTGCTCGACGCCGCGAAATTCCAGGACGCGCTTACAACGGCCAAGGGCGAGGAGCGCGCCCACGTGGCGCTGCGGTCGCTCGAAACCCTGTGGTTCAACACCGGCACGCTCTGCAACCTCACCTGCCAGAACTGCTACATCGAATCCTCGCCACGCAACGATCGCCTGGCCTATCTCTCGGCTGCCGAGGCGCGGGCCTTCCTCGACGAGATCGAGCGCGACGGCCACGGCACCAAGCTGATCGGCTTCACCGGCGGCGAGCCGTTCATGAACCGCGACCTGCCGGCCATGCTGGAGGACGTTCTGGCGCGCGGGCTGAAGGCGATGGTGCTGACCAACGCCATGACGCCGATGCACAAGATGAAGTCAGCGCTTCTCGGCCTGCTGGCGCGACATGGCCGCAACCTCACCATCCGTGTCTCGCTCGACCACTACGGGCGCGCCCTGCACGAGAAGGAGCGCGGCGCCCGCACTTTTAAGCCGACCATCGACGGCCTGGTGTGGCTGGCGCAATCGGGCTTCGACGTGCATGTCGCGGGACGGCGCTTTTCCGACGAGTCCGAAGATCAGGTGCGCGCGGGCTACGCGCGGCTGTTCGCCGAGCTCGGCGTGGCGATCGACGCGGCGAGTCCGGTGTCGCTGGTGCTGTTTCCCGAGATGGATGCCCGGGTCGACGTGCCGGAGATCACCACGGCCTGCTGGGGCATCCTCAAAAAGTCGCCCGACAGCGTGATGTGCGCCTCGGCCCGCATGGTGGTGAAGCGCAAGGGCGCCGAACGCCCGGCCGTCGTCGCCTGCACCCTGCTGCCCTACGACCCGCAGTTCGAGCTCGGCAACACGCTGGCCGACAGTGTCGGCGCGGTCCGCCTCAACCATCCGCACTGCGCCAAGTTCTGCGTGCTGGGCGGCGCGGCCTGCAGCCAGTGACGGCGGACCTCGACGTCGTCATTCCGACCCTGAACGCCGCGCGCTCCCTGGCACGTACTCTCGATTCTCTCCGCGGCGAGCGGGTCACGGTGTGCGACGGCGGCTCGCGCGACGACACGACGACCATCGCGCGGCAGGCCGGCTCCATCGTCATGGTGACCGAACCCGGTCGCGGCCGACAGCTTGCAGACGGCGCCCTGGCTGGCAGCGCGCCATGGCTGCTGTTCCTGCACGCCGACACGACCCTGTCGAAGGGCTGGGCCTCCGCCGCGCGCCAATTCATGGCGGTGCCTGCGGCAAAGGCCGGCTATTTCCGGCTACGCTTCGCTTCGGCCGACCCGCGCGCTCGGCGTCTGGAGCGCCTCGTCGCCTGGCGGTGCCGGACCTTCGGCCTGCCCTACGGCGACCAGGGACTTCTGATCGAGCGCGGCTTCTATCGCCGGATCGGCGGCTTTCACGCCCTGCCCCTGATGGAGGACGTCGACTTGGTGCGCCGCATCGGCCGGCGCAATCTTGTGGCCCTCGATGCCGAGGCCGTCACATCGGCGGAGCGCTACGAACGCGACGGCTGGCTGGCTCGCCCGATGCGCAACCTCAGTTGCCTTGCGCTTTACTTTGCCGGGCTGTCGCCCACCGTCATTCGGCGCCTGTACGGATGAAGCGTCACCTCGTCATCTTCGCCCGCGCCCCGCAGTTCGGACGCGTGAAGCGGCGGCTGGCGACGGCGATCGGACCCGTCGCAGCGACGCGCTTTTATCGCCAGACGCTCGACCGCCAGATCCGCATGCTATCGCGCGATTGTCGCTGGACAGTCTGGTTGTTCGTCACGCCCGACCCGGCGCGGCACCGAGCCAACGTGCGCGGCCAGGGACAAGGCGATCTCGGCCAACGCATGAAGCGGCCATTCCGTATGCTGCCGCCCGGCCCCGTCGTGCTGGTCGGCAGCGACATTCCGGCGATGCGACCGCGCCACATCGCGCGGGCCTTCGCACTGCTGGGAAACCATGACCTGGTCTTCGGCCCGGCAAGCGACGGCGGCTTCTGGCTGGTCGGTGCGCGCCGCAGCCGACCCTTGCCGCGCACGCTGTTCGCCAAGGTGCGATGGTCGACGCGACATGCTTTGGCCGACACGCTGGCGACGATTCCGCCCGGATACACGACCGGCATCGCCGACACGCTCGACGACGTCGACGATGCCGAAGCGTTGGTCAGGAGCGCTGCTTGAGCTGATCGAGCTCGCGTCGGACGTCGGCAAACACCGTGTCCCAGTCGCCGGGCCGCGGCTGGCGGAACAGCCGCGCCGAGGGATACCAGGGCGCGCGCGTGCCGCCGAGCTGCCAGCGCCAGTCGACCGTCGAGGGCGACAGCACCCAGGTTTTCAGGCCCATCGCCGCCGCGAGATGGGCGATCGGCGCGTCGATCGAGATTAAAAGATCGAGCTGCGACAGCGCCGTCGCCGCTTCGGCGAAATCGAAGATGCCGCGCCCGACGTCGTGCACCAGGCCGCCGGCGCCGAAGGTCTGGATGTCCTTCTGGTGCACGCCGCCCTGCAGGCTGAACAGCAGCAGCTCGGGATCGCCCGAGAATTCCATGAAGCGCGCGAACGACACCGAGCGCTGGCGATCCTGCGGCCGGCCGGGCATGCCCGCCCAGTAGATGCCGACGCTGAGCTTTGCCTTCTCGATACGGCCGAGCTTGATGCGGCTGTCGGCCGGCGCCCTGAGGTAGGGCGCCTGCAGGGCCGGCGCCTCGAAGTCGGCGCGGCTGAGATGCGGCAGCGACACCATCGAGGCATGCAGGTCGAACTCGGGCAGCGGCTCGCCTTCGGCCACGACGTGGTCGATGAAGTCGACGGTGCCTAAAAGGTCTTTCAGCAGCGCCTGGCAGAGAACGATCACCGTGGCGCCGCGGCGCTTGAGCTCGCGGGCGAAGCGCACGAACAGGAGCACGTCGCCCAGCCCCTGCTCGGGATAGAGCAGGATGCGCTTGCCGCCGATCGGACCGCCGTCCCACGCCGGCTGGCGGAAATCCGGCGCCGGCGTCTCGGGCAGTCGCTTGCGCGCCTCGTAGGCGGAAAAACCTTGCGCCAGCTCGCCGCGCATCAGGAGCGCGATGGCAAGCTCGACGCGGGCGCGGCGGTTGTCGGGATTGAGCGCCAGCGCGCGGCCGAGGCAGCCGACCGCCTCGTCGACGCGGCCGAGGTCGCGCAGGCAGAGCGCCAGATTGAAGAAGCCCTCGCCGTAGTCGCGGTTGAGCGTGATCGAATGGAAGTGATGCTTTACCGCCTCGTCGAGCCGGTTGGCGGCGCGCAGCGCGTTGCCGAGGTTGGAATGCAGCGCCGGATTGTTGGGCTCGGCGGCGAGCGACAGGCGATGATGCGACACCGAGGCTTCGAGCTTGCCCGCGAGCCGCAACGCCACGCCGAGATTGTTGTGAAGCTCGGCGTGATAGGGCCGCACGGCCAAGAGTTTCAGGTACGAGGTGATCGCCTCTTCGAGGCGGCCGGCGCGATGGGCTTGCGCGGCCAGGCGAAGCTGCTGGACGAATGTGTCATCGCCACCGAACAAAGGCGTTGGCACAGCAGAGGCCTGCGATTCCTGACGGAGAGGATAAAGCGACGGCGTGTCGTTCACCCTCTCATATTACATCAAATACCGTTCTTAAACACCTGTAGTTAAAAGATTTTCGTTTAGATTCAGAGTGGTAGAAGGAAAGCGCAGCGGAAGCGTCCGCAGCAAATCCTTCTACTAGATGTAGCCGCGGATCAGCTCTTCGGCGATCTGGACGGCATTGAGCGCCGCGCCCTTGCGCAGGTTGTCGCTGACGATCCAGAGCGAAAGCCCGTTGTCGATCGTCGGATCGACGCGCACGCGGCTCACGAACACGCCGTCCTGGCCGGTGACTTCCTGCGGCGTGACGTACCCGCCGTTCTCGCGGCGGTCGACGACCAGCACGCCGGGCTGGGCGGCGAGCACGCGGCGCGCCTCGTGCTCGTCGAGTGGCCGCTCCAGCTCGAGGTTCACCGCCTCGGCGTGACCGATGAACACCGGCACGCGCACGCAGGTCGCGTGCACCTTGATCTTGGGATCGAGGATCTTCTTGGTCTCGACCACCATCTTCCACTCTTCCTTGGTCGAGCCGTCGTCCATGAAGACGTCGATGTGGGGAATGACGTTGAAGGCGATGCCCTTGGTGAACTTCTTGGCCTCGAGTGTCTGGTTCACGAAGAAGCTCTTGGTCTGGTTCAAGAGCTCGTCCATGCCTTCCTTGCCGGCGCCCGAGGTCGACTGATAGGTCGACACCACGACGCGCTTGATGCCGGCGGCCTCGTGGATGGGCTTCAGCGCCACCACCATCTGGATGGTCGAGCAGTTGGGATTGGCGATGATGCCCCGCGCCTTGTAGCCCGCGATCGCGGCGGCATTGACCTCGGGCACGACCAGCGGCACGTCGGGGTCCATGCGCCAGTAGGAGGTGTTGTCGATCACCACGGCGCCGGCCTTGGCGGCGCGCGGGCTGTGCTCGGCCGAGACCTTGGCGCCGGGCGAGCTCAGCACGATGTCGATGCCCTTGAAGTCGAACTTGGCGAGGTCCTGGACCTTCAGGACCGAGTTCTCGCCGAACGAGGTCTGCTTGCCCGCCGACCGCGCCGACGCCAGCGCCACGACATCATCGGCCGGGAAGTTCCGCTCGGCCAGGATCTGCAACATTTCGCGCCCGACATTGCCGGTCGCGCCGACGACGGCGACTCTGTAGCCCATGGCTCACCTGTATGAAGGAGGCAGGGAGATACGCGCCGAGGGCCGGTTTTGCAACTCAGCCTTCCCTTCCCACGCTCCGCGTGGGGAGGTGGCCCGAAGGGCCGGAGGGGTCATGGGCAACGGTACTGCTGCTTATGACCCCTCCGGCCGCTTCGCGGCCACCTCCCCAAGCTGCGCTTGGGGAGGGAAGAGTTATTGATCCGCCGACGCCCCAGACGCCTTGATGATGGGCAGCCACAGCGCCAGGTCGTCGCGCACCAGTTTCTGGGCCTGGGCGGGCGATTCCGGCGGCAGCATTTCGATGCCCTGGGCCAGCATCTTTTCGCGCACGGCCGGCAACTGGCCGATGCGGTTCAGCTCGGCATTGAGCTTGCCGACCACCGGCTCGGGCGTGCCGGCCGGGACGGCGTAGCCCATCCAGGTGTTCACGACGTAGTCCTTCACGCCCGATTCGATCATGGTCGGCACGTCGGGCAGCAGGTCCGAGCGCTTCTCGCTGGTCACGGCGATCGCCTTGAGCTTGCCGCCCTTGATCAGGCCGATGACCGTCGGCGTGTTGAACAGGCCCATGGTCACCTCGCCGTTGGCCACCGCCTGGATGCCGGCGGGCGTGGCGCGATAGGGCACGTGCTGCAGCTTCACGCCGGTCCGCATCTCCAAAAGTACGCCCGACATGTGATGGCTGGTGCCGACGCCACCCGACGAGAAGGTGAGCTCGCCCGGCTTGGCGCGCGCCTGGGCCAGCACGTCGGCCACGGTCTTGGCTGGATTGTCGGGATGCACGATCAGCACGTTCGAAACGCCGCCGCTCACCGCCACCGGTGCCAGGTCCTTCAGCGAATCGTAGCCCGGCGCCTTGTACAGCCCCATGTTGAAGACCAGCGTGCCCTGGCTCACCAGCGCCACGGTGTAGCCGTCGGCCGGCGCGCGCGCCGCTTCGGCGGTGGCGATGGTGCCGCCCGCGCCGGTCTTGTTGTCGACCACGACGGTCTGCCCCAAAGACTTGCCCAGCTCTTCAGCAAAGATGCGCGCGACGATGTCGGCGGTGGCGCCAGGGGCCAGGGGCACGATCAGGCGGATCGACTTGGCGGGATAGGCCTGAGCACGCACGGCACCCGATGCAACGACCAGCGACGCGACAAGGAACGCTCTCTTCGTCAAGGTCATGGCATGTCTCCTCATGATCTTCCGGACCGCGCGCGTCCCGCGCGCCTCATGAGCGCGGTAGAGTCGAGGACGGGCGCGGTGTCGACGCTGAAGTCGCTCCGTCTCCCGTCCCCGCTCATCAAACCGGACGTGCGGATCTCCCGCATCCGGCTTACCGACAGGCTTCATTGCCAAGCTCACGGC
>JAKFVH010000062.1 GCA_021732285.1 Reyranella sp.
GGGCGCGGCCGGCGAGCTCGCCCACCTCGCCGCGCGGCAGCACCTTGCCCTGCTCGTCGAGGACGACGATCTCGCTGCCCAGGCCCGGCTGGCCCACGGTGTGCAGCTTGTCGGGATTGAGGTCGGCAACCAGGGTGCAGCTCGCCCCGCCCTCGGTCAGGCCATAGATCTCGACCAGATGGCCCGGCCACCGCTTCAGGCAGTCGGCCTTGATATGGGCGCGCAGCGGCGCGCTGGTCGAGAGCTTCGCCTTGAAAGCGCTGAGGTCGTACGTGTCGAAGTCGGGATGCGCCAGGATGCGCTGGTACTGCACCGGCACCAGCATGGCGTGGGTCACGCGCTCGCGCTGGGCGATCTCCAGGAATTTCACGACGTCCGACCGCGGCATCAGGATCGTCGTGCCGCCCAAACCGACCGTCGCCAGCACAGCAACCAGCGTCGTGTTGGAGTAAAGCGGCGTCGAGGCGAGCGAAATGGCGTCCGGACCGTACTCGAAGCCCTCGAACCGCACCGCCGTCATGTCGCGCATGACGTGGCTGTGCAGGATGCCCTTCGGCAGGCCGGTCGTGCCCGAACTGTAGATGATGTTGAAGTCATCGAGCCGGTCGATCGGCGCCTCGAACGGCGCATCGCTTGCCCGCTCCAGCCATTCCTCGAAGTCGCGCCAGCCCGGGCGGCGGAAATCGTAGGCGATGCGCCCGCCTTCGATCAGCTTGCCGAGGCGATCCTCGTAGGGCTCGACCAGGTCGCGATACTGCTGCGACAGGAACAGCACCTTCGCGTCGCAGTCGTCGAGCATCTTCTCGAGTGCATCGGCGGCCGCCATGGTCGACAGCGGCACGACGCAGGCGCCGGCCCGCAGGCCGCCCATGAAGGTCTCCAGGTATTCGATCGAGTTGGCGGCGAGGATCGCGATCTTGTCGCCGCGGCCGATACCCATGCCGGCCAGCGTCCGGGCGATGCGGTTGATGCGCCGGTCGAAGTCGCGCCAGGTGCGCGCCTTGTCCTCGCACAGCACCGCCCGCTTGTCGGGCCAGGCCACGGCGTGGCGCGCGATGCGGATCGGGATCGAGACGAACTCGGGGAACTCGTCGAGCGTCGGCTGCGGCACCCATCCGGCATCGGGGGCGGTGTCGGGGCTCATCGCCGGCCTACTTCTTGGGCTCGACCTTCTCGACGGGACCGCCGGCTTTCTTCCAGGCGCCGAAGCCGCCCTGGATGTGGGCGACCGGCGTCAGCCCCATGTCCTGCGCCGTCTTGGTCGCCAGCGCCGAGCGCCAGGCGCCGGCGCAGAAGAAGATGAACTTGTTGCCGGTCTGGAAATAATCCTTGGCGTAGGGGCTCGCCGGGTCGATCCACATTTCGAGCATGCCGCGCGTCACGTTGATGGCGCCCGGGATCGTGCCGTCGCGCCACAGCTCGCGCGGATCGCGGATGTCGATGAAGGTGACGCCGGGCTGGCCGTGCAGCTTCATGACGTCGGCGAGCGGCATCGTCTCGATCTGGCTGTCGGCCTCATCGACCATCTGCTGGACGGACTTCTTGATTTCGAGCGGCATCGAGCTTCCTCCGATGCCTATTTGTACTTTCAGACCGTGACGGGTGGAAGCCCTTCGACTTCGCTGAGGGCAGGGTGTCAGAGACGACCGATTTCGAAATCCTCGCACGAGAAGCCGAACTGCGAGAGACCCTCTTCGAGATGATCGGACAGCAACGGCTCGCCCAGCAGGTAGGCGGCGGTGCGACTGTCGTGCTGGTGCTGCGCCTCGTCGCGCAGGTCGTCCCAGTCCTCCATCGTGCCGTCGCCGCGGCCAAGCCACAGCAGCGCCACAAGGTCGGCCTGCTCCTCCTCGGTCAGCGCGTTGATGAAGGCTAAAAGTTCTTTCTGCGTAAGATCGTCGGAATGGGCCTCGAGCACCGACGCAGCCCCGTCGTCGGCCGCGTTGGAACCCGAATCGGGATCGGTCACCACGTCCTGGGCGTCGAATTCGCGCGCCTTGATGATGATGAAGCAGACGCTCTCGGACGAAATGGTCAGCGTAGGATCGGCCATCGCACACCCTCCTTTGAGGTTAGGGTGATCCTGTTCGCCTCAACCCTCCGTCATCGAAGGTGCCAACGCGGGACCGGCCGGTTTCGTTCGCGGGCCGGTCTGTGACCTTTCTATTTCGCCTTTTCGGGAACCGTCTCGACCTCGGCCAGCCAGATGTCCGGGCTGCCGTCCGACGGCGCCCGCCAGTCGCCGCGCGGCGACAGAGAGCCGCCGGACGAGATCTTGGGGCCGTTGGGCAGGGCCGAGCGCTTGAACTGGTTGGTGAAAAAGCGCCGCAGGAACAATTTCAGCCAGTGCCGGATCTCGCCGAGCTCATAGGCCCGTCGCGTTCCCGCCGGCAGGTTGGCGGGCCAGGCGCCCTTGTCGATGTCGTGCCAGGCGTTCCAGGCCAGGAACGCGATCTTGGACGGCCGGAAGCCGAGCCGCGTCAGGTAGAACAGGTTGAAATCCTGCAGCGCGTAGGGACCGACCGACTGCTCGGTCGACTGGATGGCGCCCGTCGCGCCGGCCGGGATCAGCTCGGGCGAAATCTCGGTGTCCAGGATGTCGTGCAGGATCCCGGCCGTGTCCTTGCCGACGTCGCCGGAGGCGGCGACGAAGCGGATCAGGTGCTGGATCAGCGTCTTGGAGACCGAGCCGTTGGGATTGTAGTGCGACATGTGATCGCCGACGCCGTAGGTGCACCAGCCCAGCCCCAGCTCGGAGAGATCGCCGGTGCCGACCACCATGCCGCCCTGCTGGTTGGCCAGCCGGAACAGGTAGTCGGTGCGCAGCCCCGCCTGCACGTTCTCGAAGGTGACGTCGTAGACCTTCTTGCCCTTGGCGAAGGGATGGCCGATGTCGGCCAGCATCTGCTGCGCCGCCGGCTTGATGTCGATCTCGGCCGCCGTGACGCCGAGCGCCTCCATCAGCCGCCAGGCATTCTTGTGCGTCTTGTCGGAGGTGCCGAAGCCCGGCAGCGTGTAGGCGAAGATGTTCTTGCGCGGCAGCTTGAGCTGGTCCATCGCCCGGCAGGTGACGATCAGCGCCTGCGTCGAATCGAGGCCGCCCGACACGCCGATGATCGCCTTCTCCGTGCGGCTCGAATGCAGGCGCTGCGCCAGGCCCTGGATCTGGATGTTGTAGGCCTCGTAGCAATTGTCGCGCAGCTTGGCGGGATCGGATGGCACATACGGGAACCGTTCGATGGGGCGCTCGAGCGCCACCTTGCCGCGCGGCGCCTCGAGCGCGAAGCCGACCTTGCGGAAGCGCCGGACCTTGTCGCCCTCGATCATCGCGCAGTCGGCGAAGCCGTTGTTGCGCAGCCGCTCCTGGCGGATGCGGCCGAGATCGACGTCGGCCGTGACGATGGTGGACTCCTTCTCGAAGCGCGTCGTCTCGGCGAGCTGGTCGCCCAGCTCGTAGATCGCGGCATGGCCGTCCCAGGCGAGGTCGGTCGTCGATTCGCCCGGGCCTGACGCCGAATAAGCATAGGCCGCGATGGCGCGCGCCGACTGGCTGCCGCACAGGAGACGCCGCGCCTCGGCCTTGCCGATGGTGATGTTGCTGGCCGACAGGTTGACCAGCAGCTCGGCGCCGGCGAGCGCCGCGTGGCTCGACGGCGGCACCGGCACCCAGATGTCCTCGCAGATCTCGACGTGGAAGGTGATGGGCACGTTGCCGGTCGAGCGGAACAGCATGTCGGTGCCGAATGGCGCCTCGTGGCCGCCGATCCTGATCGTGTGCTCGACGATGTTGGCGCCCGACACGAAGTGGCGCTTTTCGTAGAACTCGCGGTAGTTGGGCAGGTAGGTCTTCGGCACGACGCCCAGGATCGCGCCGCGATGGATGACAATGGCGGTGTTGTACAGCCGGCCCGCGAGGCGCAGTGGGGCGCCGACGATCAGGACGGGAAAGAGCTTGTTGGACGCCGCCACGACCTTGGCGATCGATGCCTCGACCTCGTCCAGGAGCGCATCCTGCAGCAGCAGGTCTTCGATGGCGTAGGACGACAGTCCCAGCTCGGGAAAGACCATGACGGCCGTACGGGCCTTGTCGCCTTCGGCCGCCAGCCGCAGCGTCTCGGCGAGATTGTAGGCGGCGTCGGCGACCCGGGTACGCGGGACACAGCACGCGACTCGCACGAAGTCGTGTGAGTAAAGGGAGAAGAATTCGGACAAGGGATTGTGTGTGGGCGATGGTGGGCGCGACAGGGATTGAACCTGTGACCCCTGCCATGTCAAGACAGTGCTCTACCGCTGAGCTACGCGCCCCCAATTTCTCGGGGCATCGCCGTAAGGTGCGGTCGTCTACATCGCGGCCCCCGGATTGGCAAGTGTGGGGCAAGGCCGGGATGCACGTGCAGTGCGTGACGTGTCCCCACTGGCGCGCTATGACGCATCCATGGAGTTTTTGCCGACCGCGTCAGACCACGAGGCCTTGGATTACCGGCCGCCGGAGCGCCAGATCGCCCCGGTCGTCGTGGCCTCCCCCCACAGCGGATCGGTCTACCCCGCCCGTTTCCTCGCCCAGACCGCGGTGCCCCTGGCGGCGCTGCGCCGCGCCGAGGACGCCTTCGTCGACGAGCTGTTCTCGGCGGCGCCGGGCCTCGGCATTCCCTTCCTGGCCGCCCGCTTTCCGCGCTCCTTCGTCGATGCCAACCGCGAGCCCTACGAGCTCGATCCCGGCATGTTCGAGGGCCCGCTGCCGCGGCCGTTGAACCATCGCACGACGCGCGTCGCGGCGGGCCTGGGCATGATCCCGCGCGTGGCCGCCAGCGGCGAGGCGATCTATCGCGGCCGCGTGCCGTCAGAGGAAATCGAGCACCGCCTGGAAACCTGCTGGCGGCCTTATCACACGGCCCTGTCGACCCTGGTCGAGCACACCCACCGGCAGTTCGGCACGGCGCTGTTGATTGACGCCCATTCCATGCCCTCTTCGGCATCGGGCGTCGGCCCACGCGAGCGCGACCATCGCGTCGATATCGTGCTGGGCGACAATCACGGCGAGTCCTGCGCGCCCGACCTTGTAGACAGCGCCGAGCGCTGGTTCGCGGACCATGGACTCAAGGTCCAGCGCAATCAGCCCTATGCCGGTGGCTTCACGACGCAGCGCTACGGACGGCCCGGCCTGAACCGGCATGCCCTTCAGATCGAAATCAATCGGTCGCTCTACATGGACGAGAACCGCCACCAGAAGCTCGCCAACGCCGCCAACATCGAGCGGATCATGACGGGCTTCCTCGAGGAGATCGCGAGCCAGGCGCTCACCGTCCTGCTCCCGCGGCCGCTGGCTGCCGAATAGTTACCTGACCGAATACTCACGGAGCGGGCAAAAAAAGGGGCCGTGACAAGCACGGCCCGAGTTTAGGGAGGAAACGCCCAAGACGGGCATACAGCAAACAAAGAGGTCGCCGAGGCGACGTTTGCTGCACCCCAAGAATGGTGCACCTGCGAACAAAATTCAAGAGGGAAAAAAGCTCTTAGTTTCACAGATTTAGCCAATTTCGTGTTCCGATTTATGTGTTGCCTTTTTGCAACGCACAAGATTCGCGCGAAGCTGGCTTGCAGTCGATGCAAAGCTTTCAGAGCCGACTTTTCAGGCAATTCTATAGATTGCTCAACGACTTGGCAGAGGGAGGGACTGGTGGCGCAAAAGTTCGTCGTGGCAATGATGATGCACGAGACCAATACCTTCTCGCCGCTCCCCACCCCCATCGAGTCGTTTTCCCGCGCCGGCGCCCTGAGCGGCCCAGCCGCCATCAAGGAAGCCGAAGGCACGAACACCTCGCTCGGCGGCTTCATCGAAGTGGCGCGCAAGGCAGGTGCCGAATTCACCGTGCCGATGGCGGCGTCGGCCCATCCGTCGGGCCTGGTGACCAAGGCCGCCTACGAGCAGATGACGACGGCCATCGTCGACGAAGTGAAGAAAGGCTGCGACGCCGTCCTGCTCGCCCTGCACGGCGCCATGGTCGCCGAGCTCTACGACGACGGCGAAGGCGAGCTGCTCAATCGTCTCCGCAAGATTGCGCCCGACGTGCCGATCGCCGTGGCGCTCGATTTCCACACCCAGATGACCGACGCCATGATCAAGGGCGCCAGCATCATCACGGGCTACCGCACCTACCCCCACATCGACATGGCCGACACCGCGCGCCGCTCGGGCCGTACGCTGATGCGCATGCTGGCAGGCGAGGTCGAGCCCAAGATGGTGTGGGGCAACCGGCCGATCATGAGCAGCTCGCTGGTCCACACGCCCTCGCGCGAGCCGATGATGACGCTGATGGGCATGGCCAACCAGGCGGAGGACTCAGGGCACGTGCTGAACGCCTCGGTGTTCGGCGGCTTCCCGCAGGCCGACATCCCTCACCTCGCGCTTTCCTCGGTGATCGTCTGCGACAAGCGCACGGCCGAGGGCGAGGTCCTTTTAAACAAGATCCTCGATGCGGCGTGGGAGAAGCGCGAAGGCTTCCTGTTCCATCCCGAGCCGCTCTCGGTCCAGGTGGCGCGCGCCAAGTCGCTCGACGGCGGCCCGATCGTCATGGCCGACCACGGCGACAACACCGCGTCCGGCGGCACGCAGGACGTCATGAGCGTTATCGAGGAAGCGATGAAGCAGGGCCTCGAAGACGCCTGTGCCGGCCCGATCTGCGATCCGGGCTGCGTCGAGCAGATGATCAAGGCGGGCGTCGGCGCCGAGGTGACGCTCGAACTCGGCGGCAAGATCGACATGCCGGCCATGGGCCTGAAAGGCAAGCCGCTCAAGGTGACAGGCAAGGTCAAGGCGATCACCGACGGCCAGTTCGTCGTCACCGGGCCGATGGCCACCGGCACCACGGCGCGCATGGGCCGCACCGCCGTGCTCGACACCGGCAAGATGCAGATCGTGGTGTCGGAGCGACGCGTCGAACCCTACGATCTCGGCGTCTTCACCCATTGCGGCATCGATCCGCGCCGCAAAAAGTATGTGTTGATCAAGTCGCGCCAGCATTTCCGCGCGGGCTTCGAGCCGATCGCCAAGCACATCGTCATGTGCGACGGCGACGGCTGCACGGCGTCGGACCTGAAGCTCTTCAAGTACACCAAGGTCAAGCGGCCTCTCTATCCGTTCGACCTCGACATGCGGCTCGGCCGCAACGAAGCCTGAGGAACCCATGGCCAATTACGACATCGTCATTCGCAACGGCCAGGTCGCCGACGGCACGGGCAAGAAGCTGTTCGCCGCCGACGTGGCGCTCAAGGGCGACCGCATCGCCGCGGTCGAGGCGCCGGGCGCGCGCTCAGGGGCGCTTAGGGGCGACAACGAGATCGACGCCAATGGCAAGGTGGTGGCGCCGGGATTCGTCGACGTGCACACCCACGACGACACCGCGCTGATCGACAATCCGACCATGGCGATGAAGGCGAGCCAGGGTGTGACCACCGTCGTCTGCGGCAATTGCGGCGCGTCGGCCGCACCCTACATCCGCGACGACGTCGGCCATTTCCTGTCGCTGATCGTGCGCAACCGCGCCAACATTTCTAAAAGCTTCGCGGAGTTCGCAGGCAAGGTCGACGCGGCCAAGCCCGCCATCAACGGCGCCTTCCTGATCGGCCACTCGACCTTGCGCATGAACTTCATGGGCGACGATCTCGCCCGCACCGCGACCTCCGGCGAGATCACCGGCATGCGCGACCTTTTAGACCAGAGCCTGGAACAGGGCGCCATCGGCATGTCGAGCGGGCTGTTCTACGCCGTGGCCAATGCTGCCTCGACCGACGAGGTCGCCGAGGTGGCCAAGCCGCTCGGCAAGTGGGGCGGCGTCTACACGGCGCACATGCGCGACGAGGGCGAGAACATCCTGCCGGCGATGGACGAGACCTTCGAGATCGGCCGCCGCGCCGGCGCCTCGATCATCGTCTCGCACCACAAGTGCTCGGGCCGCAGCAATTTCGGGCGCATGAAGGAGACGCTGCCCAAGTTCACCGAGGCGATGAAGCAGCAGCAGATCGCCTTCGACGTCTATCCCTACATTGCCGGCTCGACGATCCTGCGCAGCGACATGCTGGAGCGGGCCGAAAAGGTGCTGATCACCTGGTCGGACAAGGTGGCCGGCCTCGCCGGCCGCGACCTAAAAGAGGTCGCCCAGGAGATGGGCTGCTCCATGCGCGAGGCGGCCGACCGTATCCAGCCGGCCGGCGCCATCTACTTCATGATGGACGAGAAGGACGTGCAGAGCGCCATGGCCCATCCCGGCGCCATGATCGGCTCGGACGGCATCCCCTTCGACGCCCATCCGCACCCTCGCCTGTGGGGCACCTTTCCGCGCGTGCTGGGCCACTATTCGCGCGAGCTGAAGCTGTTCCCGCTGGAGGACGCCGTGCGGCGCATGACGTCGTACTCGGCCCAGCGCTTCGGGCTTGCCAAGCGCGGCGAGGTGAAACCGGGCTTCTATGCCGATATCTGCGTCTTCGATCCGGCGACGGTGATCGACACCGCGACCTTCGAGAAGCCGATCTCGGCGGCCAAGGGCATCGACGTGGTGCTGTGCAACGGCGAGATCGTCTGGCGCGACGGCAAGCCCGGCGGCGGCCGCTCCGGCCGCGCGCTCAGGCGCCAGGATTTACAGGCTGAGGCTAAGTCTTAAGGGAGTGCGGGCCTCCGGCCCGCACTCATGAGCGGGCCGGAGGCCCGCGCTCCCGTGATCAGTCTGCGCCTTCGTCGCGGCGGGTACGCTCGAGGCGCTCGTGGCGCTCCTGCGCCTCGACCGAGAGCGTCGCGATCGGGCGGGCTTCCAGGCGCTTCAGCGAGATCGGCTCGCCGGTCTCCTCGCAGTATCCGTAGGTGCCCTCGTCGATCGACTTCATGGCGCTGTCGATCTTGGAGATCAGCTTGCGGAAGCGATCCCGGGTGCGCAGCTCGAGGGAGCGGTCGGTCTCGGCGGTGGCGCGATCGGCGAGATCGG
>JAKFVH010000060.1 GCA_021732285.1 Reyranella sp.
GGAGTCGCGCGCCCCCAGCTTACTTCTTCGCGCCCGGCAGGAAGTCGTCGAGCGGCACGCCGAAACTGTTGAGCGCCCACGAGACGAGATTGTACTGGCCGACGGTGAAGACGGCGTCCATGAGCTGCTCGGTCGAGTATTTCTTCGACAGCGCGGCCCAGGTCGCGTCGGAGACGGCAGAGTTCTCGTAAAGGTCGTCGGCGACTTGCAGCAGGGCGGCTTCGTGCTCGCTCCATCCCTTGGCCTTGGGGCCTTCCTTCAGGTTCGCGATGTCGGCGTCGGTGAGGCCGCCGCGCTTGGCTATCAGCTCGTGCTGGACGAACTCGTACTCGGCCTGGTTCAGCCAGCCGAT
This sequence comes from Reyranella sp., assembly GCA_021732285.1. Lineage (GTDB taxonomy): Bacteria > Pseudomonadota > Alphaproteobacteria > Reyranellales > Reyranellaceae > Reyranella. Next base: position 353 of record JAKFVH010000060.1, read on the forward strand.
GCGCAGGATCAGAAGCTCGCGGTCGCGGAACGGCAGGGTCTGCTTGCTGAGCACGTGGCCGGCGAACGGCGTCCAGCGCTTCACCAGCGCCGGATGATGGGCCAGCACCTTGAAGATGTTGAATACCTGGCCGTTCATGGCGTTCTTCTCGACCGTCGTGCGGTCCTCCGCCGTCATGGTCTCGAGATCGCGCATGGGAATGCGCTGCTTGCGCTTGATCACCGGGTGCCCTCCGTGAGTACAGGACCGGCACTCTAGCGCGTCGAGGAACCGTGGCGACTCCTCGCCTTCCGCATCACGGCTTCAGCTCGACCACCATCTCGATCTCGACCGCCATGCCGCCGCTCAAGGTCGCCAGGCCGACGGCGGCGCGCGCGCCGCGGCCCGCCTCGCCGAAGACCTCGACCATGAGGTCGGAGAAGCCGTTGATCACCTTGGGCTGCTGGGTGAAGTCAGGCGCGGCATTGACCATGCCCAGCGCCTTGACGATGCGGGCGACGCGATCGAGCGAGCCTGTGAGGGTGCGAATGCGCGCCAGCATGGCGAGGCCGGCCACGCGCGACGCGTCATAACCTGCCGCGACATCGAGATCGGCGCCGAGCTTGCCCAGCACGTAGCTGCCGTCCGCGCGCTGCGGGCCGCAGCCCGAGAGGAACAGGAGGTTGCCGGTCTGCACGCCAGCCACGTAATTGCCGGCGGACTTGGGCGGCGGCGGCAGGTCGAGGCCGAGTTCCTTCACGCGCTGCTCAGCGTTCATGGCGGGGCTCCTTTCTTGTCGTCAGCACATCACCGAACACGGCCGCGAGTACGATGGCGCCGCCGACGCAGGTCATGAGGGCCGGCACCTCGCCCAGGACCAGCCAGACGAGGGCCGGGGCGAGCGGCGTCTCGAGCGCGCCGATCAGGGCCGAGCGGGTGGCCGAGACCGAGCGCAGGCCCATCGTGAGCAGCAGTTGGCCGAGGCCAAACTGCGTCGTGCCGAACAGGACCAGCCAGCCGAAGTCGACCGCCGTAACCGCGGCGGGCGACGCCCATGGCCACACGACCAAGGCGCACAGGAAGGCCGACAACGCGGCCGCGGGCAGCATGCAGACATCGCGGTGATGGCGCATCACCACCATCATGGCCGAGATCAGGACCGTCATGGCGAGCGCCAGCGCGTTGCCCAGCAAGCGACCGGATCCCAGCGTCGGCACGACCATGACGATGACGCCCAGCAGCGCCACGCCGCTGGCTAAAAGCGTGGCGCGCCGCTCGCGCGCGCCGGTCCAAGCCCAGGCCATGGCCGCCGTGATGAACGGCGCGGTGGCGTTGATCACCAGGACGTCGGCCACCGACGTCTCGCGGAGCGCGTTGATGAAGCAGATGGTGGCCGCGGTCGAGCAAGCAGCCGCGACCAGGCCGGGTCGGCCGATGCGGCGGAGCGCGGCCATGGCCAGCGGGCCGTCGCGCCACACGACGTAGCCCGCAATCAGCAGGCCGCCGAACAGGCCGCGCCAGAACAGCATGGTCCAGACATCGGTCTCGACCAGGCGGGTGAAGAGGCCGGCCGTGCTGAAGGCGAACGCCGAGGCCAGGACCAGCACGGCGCCCTGCCACTGGCCGGCCGGCGCGCGCCGGTCGATGAAAGGATCCGCCACGGTACTCATGGCGAGACCCTAGCGGAGCGCTCCTGACAGCGTTATGTCAGGAGCATGCGCCGCGCCGATCGCCTGTTCGACGTCATCCAAGTCCTCCGCACCGCCAAGAAGCCGGTGACGGCGGCCACCCTTGCCGAGGAGCTGGAGGTCACGGTGCGCACGATCTACCGCGACGTCGCGACCCTGCAGGCGCGCCGCGTGCCGATCGAGGGCGCGCCCGGCCTGGGCTACGTGCTGCGCAAGGGCTTCGACCTGCCGCCCTTGATGTTCACCATCGACGAGATCGAGGCGATCGCGGTCGGGGCGCGCATGGTGCAGCGCGTGCGCGACTCAGAACTGCAACACGCGGCGGCGCGGGTGCTCGACAAGGTCACGGTCGTCCTGCCGGAAAGCCTGCGAGGCCACGTCGTCGATGCGCCGGTCTATGTCTCGCGCGGCGATGCGGTGCAGCCCAAGGTCGACATGGCGCAGATGCGCGCCGCCATCCGCGACCGGCGCAAGCTGCGCATCGCCTATGTCGACGAGAAGGGCTACGCCACGCGCCGCACGATCTGGCCGCTCGCCATGGCCTATTACGTCGATGTCAGCCTGGTCGGCGCCTGGTGCGAGCTCAGGAAGGACCTGCGCAACTTCCGGGTCGAGCGCATCACCAGCTCACGCCTGTTGGCGGCGCGCTTCCAGGATCACAACGGCCGGCTGCTGGCCGAATGGCTGGCGCTGCCCAAGGAGCGCCCAGGATCGCGAGTGTGATCGCGGGTGTGAGGATCGAGCCGCGCCGCCGCCAGCCGGGCAAGACCGGGCTTGGCGAACGCCGCACCGTCGAGCGCGAGGAACGGCGAGGCGATGGCATGGAAGCGGAAGGCATCGCCCTCCTTCAGGACGACACCGGCGAGCTTGCCCCAGACTTCGACGACGAACGGTTCGGCGATGGGCTGCATCATAGGCTGAACCTCCTGCTCGACCTTGAGATGGTCATGATCCGACGATCAGGCAATGGCGAAGGCTGCCGAATCTCTCCGTCCGTCGAGCAAATAACGCGCGTGCGGCATCAATGTGGCGGTCGGAATTTTTCTACGCTGGCGCTGTCGTCGACATGACGAAAGAATGAAGACGCGATGAAATTTCGACTGACCCGGGCAAGGTTTTTGCGCACCGCCGCTGCCGCCGGCGCGAGCGCCGTGCCGCTGTCAGCTGAGGCGCGCGGCGAGGAGTTGATCGAAGTCACCGACAGCGAGACCGCGACCATCGACGGCCGCGACTGGGACACGCCGATCATGGGCGGCCGCACGGTCGATGCCGTGCACCGCTCGGTGCTGCTGCGCTTTCCCGATGCCGCCGACACCATCGCCATCCTGTTGCGCAAAGGAAAGCTTTTGCTCAAGGCCGAGCTGTCGTTGCAGTACGACGGCTATGAGATCGTGCCGACCGGCTACACCTGCCGTGAAGCGCTGGGGCGTAAACTGTGGACCGAGAATCCGCCGACCTGGCACGTCCATGCCTGGCCGTTGCGCCAGCCGTGGATTGCCGACAAGGCGACCGGCCCGACCTTCAACGCCAGCGTCAACGGCCGCCGCTTCTGGGCGCGCTACGGCGCCACAGACCCCGAGCGCGACCGCCATGCCGACCTGGTGGCGCCGCAGGAGCTGTCAGTGACGGCACGCGAGGCGCGCTTCGACATCACCCGTCTGCTCGCGACCGACGTTGTGGCCCGGGAAGCCGGCGCGCGGCTGTTGATGCTCGAGCAGTGCGGCTTCCTGTTGCGCAAGGTCGAGACCTACGATTCGCGCTATCGCCAGGCCGATGCCTACGAATGGGCGATGCCGACCGGCGGCCATGGGCTGCGCTTCACCAGCCCGCGCCTGCTGCTGACCTGCCGGCCGATCACCGGCACCGTCGCCGTCACCATGCCGCCGCGGCTCGACCGCAAGGCATTGCTCACCGCCGACGGCTCGCGGCCGACCGCCGTGATGTTCACGCCGCAGGAGATCGTCGAGCGGGCGACGCGGGCCCTGGCGCCCGGCTTGCAGCGACGGCCCGACTGGCAGCTCGAGCGCATCGGCGAACTGCACAAGGTGGGTGGCGACCAGGTCAGCAACTGGTCCAACGTCGCCGGCGACGCAGGCTACAAGGCCTACCAAGGGCGGCTGCGCGAGGTGCTGGCCATGCCGCCGCGCTACTGGCTGGGCTGGAGCATCGCCGACGAGCTTCTGGTCTGGTACATCTTCCGCGACCTGCTGCCGGCGCCGGTGCAGGACCACGTGAAGAACTACTGGCGGGCCTGGCTGCAGCCCGACCTCGCGACCAGCGCCTTCGTGCATCCGCAGAGCCCCAACGCCATCGACTACTGGCGGCGCAACCAGGACTGGCGCGGCCGCGCCTCGTTCTTCCGCGACGGCTACAACTTCGCGATCAGCACCCAGGGCTTCAATCATACCGCCCCCATGGGCGCGCTTCTGGGCGGCGCCATGATCGACGGCGCCTGGCCCATGGCCGACGGCCGCCACGGGCTGGAGATGCTGCCCCTGCGCTTCTGGGCATTTCTGGACGGTACCGCGCAGGAGATGCTCGACCACTATTACCTGTCGATCACGCTCAGCGCGCAGAAGATGTTCGCCGACTACGCGCCGGCGCCGATCGAGCGGCTGATGGGCCGCATCCTGGTCGACCGCACCATGGAGATGCTTATAAGCGTCCATCATCCCAAGCTGCGCCGTTTCGTCTCCTCATCGGGGCGCGCGCGCATCAGCGGCGTGCTGGTCGAGCAGGACGGCATCTATGGCGCCGTGCATGCCTCGTCCAGGAAGGGCACGGCGAACTACCTCGACAAGCCCGCGAACGCGACGGCCGAAGGCATGCCGGTATGGGGCTACGACTTCCCGCCGGGCCGCGCGGCGATCCAGAGCCTGCATTCGCCGTGGGCGCCCGACTGGGTGGCCGGCCTCATAGACGACAAGCCGGTGCCGTTCGAGGAGACCTCGACCGAGACCGTCCGCGGCAACTTCAAGCCGCCGCTGTGGCGGCGCGCCTGGCTCGGCGCCTGGCATGGGGTTGCCAGCACGGACATCCGCGACCGCACCGTCGACGTCATGGCCCAATGGGTGCGCGCGCCCAAGGTGGCGACGGGCCTGAATGATCTTGGCACGCTCACGGTGCGCTATGCGGCGAACGGACCGGATCTCACGACGACGCGCGACGGCATGGCCTACGCGGCCGGCCTCACGCTCACCTACCAGAGCCGCAACCGCGCCATCATCTTCGCCAAGCCGCACACCAACCGCGACAAGCTTCTGGCAACGCTGGGCGAGGAAGGCGTGAGCAGGCTCGCGACCGTTGTCGGTCTATGGAACTTCTCACAGCCGAAGACGTGGACGCTCTATGCCGAGGGCAAGAAAATCGAGTCCTTCCCGCATCGCCTGAAGGCCGGCCAGCGCATCCTGATCCAGGACGGCGTGAGCTATCTCGCGATCCTGCCGTTGCCGGCATCCGATCTCGGCCGCGACGTCGAGATCGAGATCGCGCCTGGCATCGCCGGCAAGGCCGCGCCGAACGGAGCAATGGTGGCGCCGGCGCTCACCATCTCGATGTTCAATCTCCGACGCGACCAGCCGATCGCGCCCAAGAGCCTCGATCTCAGGGTGGTCACCACGCGCACCTATGGCGGCCTGGTGCTGGAGATGGGCGACGCCCAGCAGCATGGCAGCTTCGAGGCCTTCGTCCGCCACATCGACGCGGCCCAACTCACGGCGACCTGGAACGAGGGCAAGCGCCAGCTCGACGTCGCCTATAGCAGCGGCGGGGATTTTCTGGAGGCAGGGTTCACCACGGATTTCGGGCAGTCGAACAGCGGTCACTTCCCGATCGATCCCGGCGCGCAGGAACGCGCCATCCCCTATCGGCGGCTGAACGGCGTCTGGCCCTATCTGCCGGCCGGCCTGGAACGCGACACGAGCTGGGCGCAGCAGGGCACGACCGGCCGGCTCGCGAAGGCCGGCGCCGTGCTGGTCACCGAGTCCGGCCGCAAGGCCTATCTGATCGCCGATCCGATAAGCGGCGCGGTGGTGGGCTACAACCCGCTGCCCGACCTGCAGGCCTTCAGCCTCACGGCGCGCGACGGCGTCACCTTCCGCGCCGACGGCAAGGTGGGACTGCTGCGCCTCGAATACCGGCCGTGGGAGAAGGCCTGCGACATCAGCCATGCGCTGAAACCCGGGCAGGAGGACGATGCCGCCCGGACCTTCACGATCTCGGGACTTGCCGAGGCGCCCAGCGTGACCCTGAATGGACGTCCCGCCGACGTCCGGATAGCCGGACAGGCCTTTCAGATCTCCTTGGCGTGACATGACCCTGACGCGTTCCGCCCTGCTGGGACTTGCCGGCGCCACCGTGTTGGCGGCGCGATCTGGTGCGCAGACAGGAGCCCGCATGCATCAGCGCAAGATCCCCTCCTCCGGCGAGATGCTGCCCGTGGTCGGCTGCGGCACCTGGCGGACCTTCGATGTCGGCCGCCGGCCCGAGGAGCGCGCGCCGCTCGCCGAAGTGCTAAATGTGCTGTTCGAGGCCGGCGGCTCGGTGATCGACACCTCGCCGATGTACGGCGCGGCCGAGGGCGTGGTCGGCGACCTGCTGGCGGCCCCCAGCGTCCGAGATGGGGGCACGCGCAACAAGGCCTTCATCGCCACCAAGGTGTGGACGTCGGGCCGCGACAGCGGCATCGAGCAGATGACGCGGTCGCTGTCGCTGCTCAAGACCGACCATGTCGAGCTGATGCAGATCCATAACCTGCTCGACTGGCGCGCCCATCTGCCGACCCTGCGCGCCTGGAAGGCCGACAAGCGCATCCGCTACCTCGGCATCACGCACTACACGCAAAGCGCCCACGACGAGCTCGAATCGGTGATGCGCGCCGAGAAGTGGGACTTCGTGCAGCTGAACTACGCGCTCGACGACCGCGCCGTCGAACGCCGCCTGCTGCCGCTCGCGGCCGAACGCGGCATCGCCGTGATCGTCAACCAGCCGTTCGGCGGCGGCGGACTCCTGCGCAAGCTTTTGGCGCGCAAGCTGCCGGACTGGGCTTCGGAAATCGGCTGCACGAGCTGGGCGCAGGTGCTGCTGAAGTTCGTGCTGGCCAACCCGGCGGTGACCTGCGTGATCCCGGGCACCGGTAAGCCCGAGCACATGCGGGACAATGTTCAGGCGGGGCTGGGTGTCTATCCCGATGCGGCCATGCTGAAGAAGATGGTGGCCGACGTCGGCGTTTAAGGGAGCGCGGGCCTCTGGCCCGCTCATGAATGCGGGCCGGAGGCCCGCGCTCCCTTAGAGCTCCAGCGTCATCTGCGGCTCGGTGATGGGCTCGCCGCGTGGTGCCAGGTTGTGCAGCGAGACGCCGAGCAGGCGCACGCGCTTCTCGAGGGGGAAGATCGAGCGCACCAGCTCGACGCTGGTGCGCTCCAGCACTTCGCGGCTCGTCACCGGCTCGTTCAAGGTGCGGCTGCGGGTCACGATCTGGAAGTCGGCGTACTTGATCTTCACCGTGACCGTGCGGCCCAGCACACCGGTGCGCTCGCAGTAGGACCAGACGTCGTCGAGCACCGAGGCGACGCCCTGCTCGACGTCGGCCTGTCGGCCGAGATCCTCCATGAAGGTGGTCTCCGAGCCGACCGACTTGCGCGGCCGGTTGGGCACGACGCGGCGGTCGTCCTGGCCGCGGGCGATGGCGTGGTACCAGGTGCCGGCCTTGCCGAAATACTCTTCTAGAAACTCCATCGACTGGTTCCTGAGATCGGCGCCGGTGTGGATGCCCAGGCGATTCATCTTCTCCGCGGTCTTGGGCCCGATGCCGTGGAACTTGGCGACCGGCAGATCCTCGACGAAGGCCGCGCCCTTCTCCGGCGGGATCACCGTCTGGCCGTTGGGTTTACGATGGTCCGACGCGAGCTTGGCCAAGAACTTGTTGTAGGAGATGCCGGCCGAGGCGGTGAGGCCGGTGCGCTCCAGGATGCGGGCGCGGATCTCGCGGGCGATGTCGCTCGCCAGCGGCATGTTCTTGAGGTTGGTGGTGACGTCGAGATAGGCCTCGTCGAGCGACAGCGGTTCGACCAGCGGCGTGTATTCCAGGAAGATCTCGCGAATCTGGCGCGACACCTCCTTGTAGACGTCGAAGCGCGGCTTCACGAACACCAGCTCGGCACACAGCCGCTTCGCCGTGGCCGAAGGCATGGCCGAGCGCACGCCGAACTTGCGTGCCTCGTAGGACGCCGCCATGACCACGCCGCGCTGCCGGCCGCCCACCGCCACGGGCTTGCCGCGCAGCTCGGGATCGTCGCGCTGCTCCACGGACGCGTAAAAGGCGTCCATGTCGATATGGATGATCTTGCGGACTTCCGGATCAGCCATCATCCCACCCCAGTCCTCCCCGCGGCCTTCAGGCCGGAGGCGCGATCAGCGTGAGCCTTGGAAAGTAGCTGCGGTAGCGGCCGATGTCGCGCGTAAGCAGAGGCCAGCCCTCGACCGCTGCATGCGCGCCGATGAGAAAGTCAGGCAGCACACCAGTTCGCGTGCCACCGGCCGTGCGATATTGCCGAAACGCCTTTCCAGCCAGGAACAATGCCGAGCGTGGCGTTGGAACGATCTCAATCATTGTCTCGGCAAGCATCGCATCGAGATCCTCCATCCGATCGTAGCGGATCGAGGTCTCGGCATAGACGATATCGTTGATGAAGACCGGGCCCGCCAGGGCCGCTTGTTCGAGGTGGGCCAACGACCATTCGGACCAATTAGGGTCATCGGTCACGAGGTCCAGCAACACGTTGCTGTCGACCAAGGTCACGTCAGCGCTCGCCACGCGTCATGGCCATGATCTCATCGGTACTCAAACCCTTTCCGGCGTGGCCGCGCATCCGGGCGAAGCGATTGGCACGTGTCTTCTTGTCGACCTTCACCAGGACGATTCGACCATCTTCACT
>JAKFVH010000055.1 GCA_021732285.1 Reyranella sp.
GACGCCGTCGATTGAAACGCCCTCGGGAAGATCCAACGCCACTATATGCACTCCCTCAAAATCGTTAGTTTGGTCGCAGGGGAGCGCGATATAGGGCCTTGAGAGCACTTGGGGCAAGGCGCTACGACAACGCATGGACGCCGCTTTCGTCGTTGAATGGCTCAATCTGGTGCTGCGCTGGGCCCACATGATCGTGGGCATCGCCTGGATCGGCGCCTCCTTCTATTTCATCTGGCTGGACAACCACCTCCATCCGCCGCTCGATCCGGCCGACGCCGCCAAGGGGATCGGTGGCGAGGTCTGGGCGGTGCACGGCGGCGGCTTCTACACCGCCAAGAAATTCACCCTGGCCCCCGAGAAGCTGCCGCCCGAGCTGCACTGGTTCAAATGGGAGGCCTACACCACCCTGATCACGGGCTTCTTCCTGCTGTGCCTGGTCTACTACTACGGCGCGGAAGTGGCGCTGATCGATCCGTCGGTGATGCCGCTCACCAAGCTCGAGGCCATCGCCATCGGCCTCGGCTTCCTCGTGCTGGGCTGGCTGGTCTATGACTGGCTCTGCCGTTCGGCCTTCGGCGAGGACGACGCCATCCTGGGCGGCCTGCTCATGGTCTATTGCGCCGTGTCGGCGTGGGCGCTCTGCCATCTGTTCTCGGGCCGCGGCGCCTACATCCATTTCGGCGCCATGCTGGGCACCATCATGGTGCTCAACGTCTACTACGTGATCATTCCGGGCCAGCGCGAGCTGGTGAAGGCCAAGGAAGAAGGCCGCATACCCGATCCGAAGTACGGGCTGATGGGCCGCCAGCGCTCGGTCCACAACACCTATTTCACCTTGCCCGTGCTGTTCACCATGATCAGCAACCACTATGCGGGGCTCTACGGGCACAAGTGGAACTGGGTCCTCCTGATCCTGATCTCGGCATCGGGCGCCCTGGTGCGCGTGTGGTTCGTGCAACGCCACAAGGGCAACCAGAACCCGCTGGTATTGGCCTCGGGTCTGGTCGTGCTGGCGATCACCGCTCTGGTCTCGCTGCCGCGGCCCGAGGCGGACGTCGGCCCGCCCGCCTCCTTTGCCGAGGTCCAGCCGATCTTCAAGGAACGCTGCCAATCCTGCCACGCCACCAAACCCACGCAGGAAGGCTTTGCTGCCCCGCCCAAGGGCGTCCTCCTCGAAACCCAGGCGGAAATCCGGGCCCGGGCAGCGATGATCAACCAACAAGTGTGGGTCACCCGGGTCATGCCGCCCGGAAACCTGACCCATATGACCGATGCCGAGCGACGCCTGATTGCGCGCTGGTTCAAGGGCGGCGCAGAATAGCGGCCATGATGGCTCGCCCGGGACGGATGCCATGGCGCCGCCTGCTGACGGCGGTATTGGCGGCAGTCGCGATCTTTCTCTACTGGACGCACGTCACCGAGCGCGGACAGCGCGAGGTCGCACGTAGCTCCGCCGCAGCCGACACCAGCACGCCGGTTCAGGCTCAGGGCTGGGGCGCCGGCGTCGGCTTTGCCGACCCGCGCCGGCTGGAAGAGCATTTCGAGAAGCACGGCTCGGAGTTCGGCCGCATCACCAAGCAGGACTATCTGCGCCAGGCCCAGCTCCTGCGCGATGCCAAGGTCGGCGGCCCGGTGCTCGAAGCCGTTCGACGCGACGGCGTCGTCACGCGCTATGACCAGCAGACCGGTGCCTTCATCGCCTTCAATGCCAACGGCGTCATCCGCACCTTTTTCAAACCCAATGACGGCGAGCGCTACTGGCGCCGACAGGCGGAGCGTGGGGAATGAAGCCACCGCCGCCGCCTGGCCCTCCCGACGTTGCCGATTTGCGTGAGCTCATAGACCAGTGGGTCGAGTTCACCGACGACCTGGCCAAGGGCTACAACTTCGACCTCGACAACTGGCTGAACGATGTCGACGTGCGCGAGCTGATCCTCGAGGCGCTGCCGATGTTCAGCAGCGAGGAGCTGGGCGAGCACGCCCTGAAGCTCGATCAGGCCGACAAGGCCTTCCGGTCAGCGACGCGCGATTTCAAGAAGTGCGTCTGGGGCAAGGGTACGGCCAGGAAGGAGAAGTGGACGCCGGAGAAGAACTGGTGGTACTTCCGCACGCCACTCAGCTCCAACGGCCAGCTCGAGGACGAGCTGGCGACAATTCGCTGAACAGAGCTGATGAGCCAAGCGAAAATCCTGATCGAGACCGCATCGCCGGTGACCACGATCATCATCAACCGCCCGCAGGTGAAGAACGCCCTCGACAACGAGGCGGCTCACGCCTTGGCCGCAGCCCTGAAGGCCTTCGAGGCGAATGAAGACGCCCGCGTCGCGGTGCTGACCGGAGCGGGCGGCGCCTTTTGCGCCGGAGCAGACCTCAAGGAGCTGGGCTCGGGCACTGACTACTTTCCGTGGGCTGGCAGCGATGACGGCCCTTTGTGCGCGCCGCTCACCAAGCCGGTGATCGCCGCCATCGAGGGCCATGCCTGCGCTGGCGGACTTGGCGTGGCGTTGTTCTGCGACATCCGCATTGTCGACGAAACGGCGACCTTCGGCGTGTTCTCGCGCCGCTGGGGCGTGCCGATGAGCGACGGCACGACCGTGCGCCTGCCGCGCATCGTCGGCCAGGGGCGCGCGCTCGACATGCTGCTGACCGGCCGTGCCGTCGGCGCCGACGAGGCGATCGCCATGGGGCTCGCCACCCGCAAGGTGGCGCGCGGCACGACTCGGATGGAAGCCGAGGCGCTGGCCCGGCAGATCGCGGGCTTCCCGCCGATCGCCATGACATCGGACCGTCAATCGGCCTACGAGAGCTTCGATCGCGACCAGGCTTCCGCCGTGCGGCGGGAAATGGAATTGTCGCTGGCGGCGCGGCGGCAGGAATCGCAGAAAGGCGCGGCGCGCTTCGCCAAGGGCGAAGGTCGGCACGGAAAGTTCGAGAGGCGATGAATGCGGGCGTTGGTTTGCGAGGCTTACGGGCCGATCGAAAATCTCAGGATCGCCGACGTACCGGTGCCGGAGCCCAAGGCCGGCGAAGTGCTGCTGCGGGTCGGTGCGGCCGGCGTGAGCTTTGCCGCCATGCTGGGCGTTCAGGGCAAACACCAGAACAAACCGCCCCTGCCCTATGTGCCGGGCAATGAGATGGCCGGCCACATCGTGAAGCTCGGCTCCGGCGTCACCGACCTTACGGTCGGTCAGCGCGTTACCACCGGTGTCAGCCAGGGTGCCTTTGCCGAATACGCCGTGGCGACAGCGGCGAACGTCGTGCCGATCCCCGAGACCATGCCCTATGCCCAGGCAACCAACTTTCCGACGCTCTATCCCACGGCTTACGGCGCCCTGAAGTGGAAGGCCAACATGCAACCGGGCGAGGTTCTGCTGGTGCACGGCGCCGGCGGCGGCTCGGGTCTGACCGCGATCGAAGTCGGCAAGGCGATGGGCGCCATCGTCATTGCTTCCGCCGGCGGCGCCGACAAGCTCGCCGCCGCGCGCGAAGCCGGCGCCGATCACCTGATCGACTACCGCTCGGAAGACCTGCGCGGCCGCGTCCTGGAGCTGACCGGCGGCCGCGGCGCCGACGTCATCTACGATCCGGTCGGCGGATCGGCTTTCGACGTCTCGCTACGCTGCGTGGCGCCGGAAGGACGATTGATCCCGATGGGCTTCGCCAGCGGGACCATCCCGCAGATCCCGGCCAACATCCTGTTGGTCAAGAATGTGACAGTGATCGGCTTCTACTACGGCTATTACACGGGATGGGGCGGCCGCGGCGAGCCGACCGAGAAGGACGCGGCTTCGTTGGCGAAGCGCCAGGCCATGGTATCGGCGGCACAGGCCGAGCTGATGCGCTGGTTCACCGAGGACAAGCTCAGGGCCACCATCGCCGGCACGTTCGATCTCGCCGACTGGGTCCAGGGTTTCAAGCTGATCGAGGAACGCACGGTTGTGGGCAAGGCCGTGCTTGTCCCCTGAGGGGAGACTTGTCCGCGAATGACTTTCCGGCATAGTTGACCGACGCATGCCGGTTCAATGGACGGTATCCCACCCGACTCGCCTGGTGATCGCCGTCGCCAGAGGAAACCTTCGTCTTCTGGACATCGAGCACTATCTCGATGAAGTCGTCACGGCGAATGCCCTGGCATATCGCAAGATCTTCGACATGACGCAGGCAACGCCCAGTCTCAGCGACGACGACTTGATGGCATTGGGCGCGCGCATCCGCGCCTACATCGCGCTGGGCCAGATCGGGCCGTTGGCCATCGTCGCCACGACCGACAGGAGCTACCAGCAGGCCCGCATGTTCGCGGCCCTCGCCGAAGCCGATCGGCCGTTGAAGATCTTCCGCGAGCTCCACCTCGCACGTCAGTGGCTGGACACCCTGGGCGAACCGCAGCCCAAGTCCTGAAGGTCAAAGAACCTTCGGAAACATCGCGCATTCCAGCCTGTCGCCGGGCTCGAGCCCGTGCCCTTCGAGGGGCGGCGAGACCTGGCCGACGCGCTCGGCATAGCGGGCGTCGTCGCCACACCAGCGCGTGGCCCAGGCCCGGCGCCGGCGCGAAGCCGAGAGGTTGCCCGACGCGCCGTGCAGCGTGAGCGCGTGGAAGGCAATGACATCGCCCGGCTCCATGTCCCAGGCGAGGAATTCGTGGCTCGCGCGTTCGGCGTCGAGGTCGGGCAGCGGCTCGAAGCGTGGATCGGCGACCGCCAGGTCGACCCCGCCCTGGCGGAAGAATTTTGGCTGGAACCACCGGCCCCAGCGATGCGAGCCCTTGACGTACTCCACGCAGGTCGCGCGATCGACCGGGTCGAGCGGCAGCCACAGCGAGACGATCTGCTCGCCGTCGATCGGATAGTAGGGCTGGTCGTGATGCCAGGGCGTGCGTTCGCGCGTACCCGGCTCCTTCACGAGAAGATGATCATGATAGTAGACGACCTCCCGCGAGCCCATCAGACGTGCCGCGATCTCGCGCGCCGGCGAGCGATAGACGAAGTCGCGGGCCCCGGCATGGCGCTGCCAGAGCTGGAAATCGACGAAGAAGAGCCCCGGCGCACCCTGCGGCGTGTTGAGCCGGACCATGGGGCCAGGACTTGCCATGTCGGCATCGACCGCCTGGCGCAGGCGCTCGATCCAGTCGAGCGCGAAGGCGCCGCGCAGGCAGATCGCGCCATCGGCGCGGTAGCGCGCGACTTCCACGTCGCTCGGGAGGCGCGTCATCAGATGTTGCCGAAATTACCGCCGCGGCCCTTGCCCTCGGCAAAGCGCGCGGCGCCGGAGCGCGCCTCGGCCTGCAGCGCCGGCAAGCCGCGTTCGGCTTCATTGACCAGCGCCTCGGCGACATCGAGGCCCCACTGTTCGTAGGATGACCGGCGATCCGAGCGCAGGCAGGTTTGCGGAAATCGCGTGAGGTGCTGGGCGAGCGCGATCGCCTCGGCCAGCGCCTGGCCTTGCGGGACCAGCCGGTTGGCCAATCCCCAGTCGAGGGCTTCCTTCGCACCGACCTCGCGCCCGGTCAGGATCATGTCGAGGGCGCGGCTATGGCCGATCAGGCGCGGCAGGCGCACCGTGCCGCCATCGACCAGAGGCACGCCCCAGCGTCGGCAAAACACGCCGAACTTCGCGCTCTCCGAGGCCACGCGCATATCGCACCACAGCGCCAGCTCGAGGCCGCCGGCGACGGCATAGCCTTCGACAGCGGCGATCACCGGCTTGGACAGCAGATGGCGCGTCGGTCCCATCGGACCGGGCGCTTTGGCATCAAAAAGGGGCGCGTCCGCCGATCTTGGCCCGGCGGCGACCTTGAGGTCGTAGCCGGCGCAGAACGTGCCGCCACGCCCGGTCAGGATCGCCACCGATTGGCTTGAGTCGGCGTCGAAGGCGAGGAAGGCATCGCGCAACAGCACCGCCGTCTCCGGATCGACGGCGTTGCGCGCTTCAGCGAAGCGATCGATCGCAACGACGGTAATCGGCCCCTCTTTTTCGACCGCGACCTTGGCCATGATGCCCCTCTCTGTTAGCGCCCCTGCATCATGCGCAACGGCGTATAGACCAGCACCGTTTCGCCCTTCTGGTTCTTCACGTTGTTGGTGGTGCGCACCAACGCCCGCATCGGGTCCTTGGAGGTCGGGCGGATCTCGGTGAGCTCGATCTCGACATGGATCGTGTCGCCGACGTAGGTCGGTCCCTTGATGTCGAAGCCCATCGACAGGAAGGCGAGCCCCGTGCCCTGCAGCGTCGTCGGGATCACGAGCCCCTCGGCCATGGAATAGACCAGGGCGCCCGGCACCGGATGGCCGCCGCGCATCGGGGCGTGCTCCTTGACGTACTCCTTGTTGGTGAACAATTCCTCGGAAAAGCCGCAAAGAGTCACGAAATTCAGCAGATCAGCCTCGAACAAGGTCCGCCCATAGGTAACGAAGCGGTCGCCGATCTTGAGCTCGCGCCAGTTCCAGCCCTCGCCGAGCTGCTTCATGGTCGTGGCCGTCAATGGGCGTGGGCGCCGGGCTTGGCGCCTTCGGCCAGCACGTAGAGCCTGCTGCAATAGGGGCACTCCACCCGCCCCTCTTCGCCCAGGTTGAGGTAGACTTTAGGATGGCCCAGGGCACCGCCGCCGCCATCGCAGGCGACGCGGTCGGTATCAACAGTGATGACTTCAAACGGCTCGGTCACAATCTCACTCCTCTCGCGGCTGGCGATGATAGCGGCCACGGCGGCCCTGGTCATGCTTTCCGCCTGCGCCCCGACCGTTCGGCCCACTGTTTCGGGGAACGGATCGGCAGCGAACGGATCGGCCCATATACCAACCCTCACGTCTGACCGTTATGTCGCAGCCGACGGTACATCGCTACCCGTTGCCGTCTGGCCAGCCGCGACCGGCAAGCCCAAGGCGGTGATCCTGGGCCTGCATGGCTTCGGCGACTATCGCAAGGCGTGGGACGAGCCGGCGCAGATCTGGTCGAAGGACGGCATCACGACCTATTCATACGACCAGCGCGGCTTTGGCAGCAGCCCGACGCGCGGGCGCTGGCCCGGCACCGAGGCCCTGGTCGACGATGCCAAGGCGATGGTCTCGCTGCTGCGTGCCCGGTATCCCGGCGTGCCGCTCTACCTCGCCGGCGAGAGCATGGGTGGCGCAGTCGCGCTGGTGGCGGAGGACCAGGGTGCGCAAATCGACGGGCTGATCCTGCTGGCAACGGCGCTGCGCTCGCGCGACACCTTCGGCCCGGTGGCGGCCGGCGCCCTGGACTTCTTCGCCCATACCATCCCGTGGTTCCCGTCGGGTCCGACCTCGATCGACTACAAGCCGACCGACAATCCCAAGACACTGGAGAAGCTGCGTAACGATCCGCAGATGCTGCGCCAGGCACGGCTCGACATGGGCTACGGGCTGGTCAACCTGATGGACGCCGCGCGCGAATCGGCGGTGCAGGTGCGCGTGCCTTACTTGATGCTGCACGGCCTTGGCGACCGCATCATCCCCCAGCAGCCGGTAAAGGCAGCTATCGAGATCATGCCGCCCGGGCCCGATTCCAAGCTCGCCTTCTACAAGGAAGGCTATCACCTGCTGCTGCGCGACAAGGAAGGCAAGACGGTAGCGACCGACGTTGCCGTGTGGATCGCCAACCACAAGGCGCCGCTGCCGTCGGGCGCCGAGGCAGCGCACTCCCAGCCGGAACTTGCCGCACTATGGGGCTCCAAGCGGAGCCGCTAGGCGCCTAGGCACCTAGGCGCAACGCACCACGACCGTGCCGGTGCCGCGCACGACGCTGGCGTCGCCGCGTGTCGGCATGTTGTCCATGCTGAGCGTCGTGTAGTTGCCCTTGCACATCGCCAAAGCGCGATTCTGGCAACCGCCAGGCATGCCGCAGGTGATCTGGATGGCCTGCTTGCCGTCGGTCCAGGTGACCATCGTGGCATTGGTGTCGGAACTGCGATCAGGGCCCGGCGTCGTCTTGGGATCCACGCAAGCGGCGGCAAGAACAGCCATGCCGAGGACAACACTCCACCGAGCCGTCGCGCGCGAGACCATGTTCTCTCCCCTTATTACTGGTGGCCGACCGGGCATGTGAGAGTACCTCGCAGCAGCGGGCTCGTATAGTGTCGTCGCCCACGGCTCCTTGGAGAACTCGATGCGCTCGGCCTCGGCCGCCCTGTTGATCACGCTGATCGCTGCATCCATCGCTGAGGCGCAACCGACCAACGAGCAGCTGGCGGCACGCTGTGCCGAGCTCGGCGCTGTCTTCGACAGATACGGCACGCGCCGCAGCGAGGGCTCGGGCGGCCCCGACATGATCCGGCTGGGCGCCGGCATCGACTGCCAGAAGGGCCGCTATGCCCAGGGCATCAAGGCGCTGGAAGATCTGCTCAACCGCAATCGCATCCCCTATCCGCCCGCCCAGTACTGAGCCGCGTTCAGCTCCCGATCACACCCCTGCTTTCGATCTCGACCACCAGACCGGGCACGGCGAGCGCGCTCACCGCCACCAGGGTCGAGGTCACCACCGATCCCTTGAGCGCCTTGCCCAGCGCCTTCGACACCGCGCCCATGTCGCGGATGTCGGTGACGAAGATCGTCATCTGCGTCAGGTCGCTGAGCTTGCAGCCGGCCTTCTTCAGCGCCGCCTCGATCTTGCGCATGGTGATCGTGGTCTGCTCACCGGCGTCCTTGCCCTGCACCCGGCCCTTCGAATCGAGCGAGGTCGTGCCCGACACGAAGACCATCGGGCCGCTGACGATCGCCCGGACGTAGAACGGAACGACTTCGGTTCCGTCGGGAAAGAGTTTCTTCGCCATGGATTGCTCCCCTACTGTGGGCGCGCAATCTAGCAGCCTGTCGGACTTGATCTGAGGTCAGGAATGAGATTCCGTATCACGAGTTGATTTGGGTCGAGTTTGGTGAGCGGGTGATGAGCAATTTCCGTCAGGTTGACCGGGCGACCGGGTTTCTGC
>JAKFVH010000273.1 GCA_021732285.1 Reyranella sp.
TGTTCGTGCGCGGCCAGGCGCAGGACTACGACACCTGGGCGCAGCTCGGCAATCGCGGCTGGAGCTATCGCGAGGTGCTGCCGATCTTCCGCGACATGGAGAGCTTCCAGGGCGATGCCGACGAGGACTATCGCGGCCGCAACGGACCGCTGAAGGTGACCGAGAGCAACGAGAGCGGCGCGATCTACGATGCGCTGATCAAGGCCGCCGGCCAGGTCGGCATCGGCTACACCAAGGACTACAACGGCGCCAGGCAGGACGGCATCGGCATGACCCAGGCGACCATCCGCGGGGGTCGTCGCATGAGCACCGCGGTCTGCTACCTCGATCCCGCCCGCAGCCGGCCGAACCTGACTATCGTCGCCAACGCGCTGACCGAAGGCCTGCTGTTCGACGGCAAGCGCTGCGTCGGCGTGCGCTACAACGTGGCAGGCCAGCCGCGCGAAGCGCGCGCCACCCGCGAAGTGGTTATAAGCGCCGGCTCGATCAACTCGCCGCAGCTGCTGGAGCTCTCCGGCATCGGCCAGCCGGAGCGGCTGAAGGCGGCCGGCATCGAGGTCCGCCACGAGCTCAAAGGCGTGGGCGAGAACCTGCGCGACCACTACTCGCCGCGGATGAAATGGACGGTGCCGCCGGCGCTCGGCATGACCTACAACGACAAGATGCGCGGCCTCGGCCGCGTCGGCCAGGCGCTGCGCTACGCGTTCAGCCGCACGGGGCTGCTCGGCCTGCCGGCGGCGCCGATCCGCGCCTATATCCGCACCCGCGCCGGGCTGGAGGCGCCCGACGCGGCGATCTCCTGGATTCCGTTCCTGGTGGGCGAGAACTTCCAGCTGGCCAAGACCTCCGGCATCACCGCGATCACGAACATCCTGCGCTCGGAAAGCACCGGCAGCATTCATGTCACGTCGAGCCGGCCGGACACGCCGCCGGCGATCCGCTTCAACTTCCTGAGCGCATCGCTCGACCGCGAGGTGACCTTGGAAGCGATGCGCATCACCCGGCGCATCATGACGGCGCCGGCAATGGCGGGCATCGCCACCGACGAGATCGCGCCGGGCGTGAACATCAGCGCCGATGACGAGCTGCTCGACTGGGTCAGGAACAACGCCGAGACCACCTACCATCCGGTCGGCACCTGCAAGATGGGCGCGGACCCGATGGCGGTGGTCGACGACCAGCTTCGTGTCCGCGGCCTGGCGGGGCTGCGCGTCGCCGATGCCTCGATCATGCCGACGCTGACCTCGGGCAACACCAATGCGCCGTCGATCATGATCGGCGAGAAGGCCGCGCGGATGATGCTGGCATCGACGGCTCAGGCCGTCGCGGCATAAGTGAGGCCGGCGATGCGGACGGCGCTACCCGGACTGCGTTCCGCCTGATCGGAGCGGATCTCGCGGACTCAGTGCAGCGCGGCAAAGAGGGTGTGCCGCCCAGCGTCTTGTGGCCGCTATAAGCGAGGGATGCCGTGAATGTCAGCCAGTGAAAAGGATACGGCCCCGAAGGAGATACGTGCCACGTGCCCAAAGTGCGGGCCAAATCGCTTTGCACAGATATTGGCCAGCCATGAGGAGAGTTACGGCGACGACGTCGGGCGAGCGCCTTCTCCCTGAGGGTGCGCCGCTGCTCGATCGGTCTATATAGTGCCGGCGAATGACAGTACCGGAGAATGGCCGGGAAATAGCCGGGCACGCCGGCAGTGCTACAATTGGCGTGGCCGCAGCAGATTGCCCGTGTGCGCGCTCGTGTGGAGGTTGACAGGTAGATGGATGACAAGAAGCCGATGCCGGAGGCCACTGCAAGCGAAGAGCCCCGGGATTTCATTCGCGACATGGTCCAGGCTGACCTCGCCCGCGGCCTGGTGCAGGGCATCGTCACGCGCTTTCCACCGGAGCCGAACGGCTATCTGCATCTCGGCCACGCCAAGTCGATCTGCCTGAACTTCGGACTTGCCGTCGAATACGGCGGCCGCTGCCACCTCCGCTTCGACGATACCAATCCCGTGAAGGAGGAGCAGGAATACATCGACGCCATCCAGCGGGACGTCCGCTGGCTCGGCTTCGACTGGGGCGAGCATCTGCACCATGCGTCGGACTATTTCCAGACCTTGTACGACTGGGCAGAGCACCTCATTCGCGCCGGCCTCGCCTATGTCGACGACACGCCCCCCGACGAGATGCGGGCGATGCGCGGCACGCTGACCGAGCCGGGCCGTGCTTCGGCCGATCGCGACCGCTCGGTGGAAACAAATCTCAGCCTGTTTCGCGACATGCGCGCCGGCAAGTTTCCGAACGGCGCCTGCGTGCTGCGGGCGAAGATCGACCTTGCTTCCGGCAACATGAACCTGCGGGACCCCGTCCTATATCGCATCCTGCATGCGCCTCACCCGCGCACCGGCACCGAGTGGTGCATCTACCCGACCTACGATTTCGCTCACGGCCAGTCCGACGCCATGGAGCATGTCACGCACTCGCTCTGTACCCTGGAGTTCGAAGACCACCGTCCCCTCTACGACTGGTTCCTCGACCACCTTCCGGTCCCGTCGCGGCCCCGCCAGACCGAATTCGCCCGCCTCAATCTGGGATACACCGTCCTTTCCAAGCGCTACCTGACGGATCTGGTACGGCGCGGCATCGTGAGCGGCTGGGACGATCCGCGCATGCCGACCCTGGCCGGCCTGCGCCGCCGCGGCGTGCCGCCGGAGGCGATCCGCGACTTCGTTCGGCGCATCGGCATGTCCAAGGCCAACAGCGTCGTCGATCTCGCCATGTTCGATCACGCGATCCGCGACCGTCTCAACCAGGCGGCCCAGCGGCGCATGGCGGTCCTGCGGCCGCTCAAGCTCGTGATCGAGAATTTCGCCGAGAACCACGTCGAGGAGCTGGAGGCCGCCAACCATCCGGCGGACCCGGGCGCCGGCACGCGCACCCTGCGCTTCGGCCGGGAGGTTTACATCGAGCGCGACGACTTCATGGAGAACCCGCCGAACAAGTTCTTCCGGCTCGCGGTGGGACGAGAGGTGAGGTTGCGCTACGCCTTCCTCGTCACCTGCCGCCAGGTCGTGAAGGACGCGGATGGCAACGTGGTGGAGCTGCGTTGCACCTACGATCCGGCCAGCCGCGGCGGCAATGCACCGGACGGTCGAAAGGTGAAGGCCACCCTGCACTGGGTGTCGGGCCGCGACGCACGCCCCGCCGAGGTCCGCTTGTACAGCACGCTCTTCAACCGCCCCGACCCGGGAGCCGATGGCGATCTGGACCGCGACTTGAATCCAGGCTCGCTCGAGGTCCTGTCGGGCGCGCTGCTGGAACCCTCGTTGGCGGAGATGCCCGTGGGCGAAGCCGTGCAATTCGAGCGGCTGGGCTATTTCTGCCCGGACCCGACGGGCCGCCCGGACACCCTGGTGTTCAACCGCACGATCGAGCTGCGCGACACCTGGGCAAAGCTGCAGGTCGGGTGACGGTACAGGATACGGGCTGGGTTGGTTGGACGGAGGGCATGGTGGCAAAACGAATCGTGGAGAGCCCGCAGGCGATGAAGGCGCTGGTCGGTCAGGAGCTGGGGGTCAGCGACTGGCTGGTCATGACGCAGGAACGCATCAACACGTTTGCCGAAGCAAGCGGCGACCATCAATGGATCCATGTCGATGTCGAGCGCTGCAAGACGGACATGCCGGACGGCAAGACCATCGCACACGGCAATCTTACCCTGGCCGTGATCGCGACCTTCGGCCGGGATGTGCTCAGGATCGACAATGTGCGGAACGGCATAAACTACGGCTCGAACAAGGTGCGTTTCACCAGCCCCGTGCAGGTTGGTGCGCGCATCCGCGGCCGCCAGAAGCTGCTCGCCGCCGACGACATGCCGAACGGCGGCATTCGCATGACATACCAATGGACCGTCGAGATCGAGGGCAAGGAGCGTCCGGCCTGTGTTGCCGAGACCATGAGCATCGCCTACGCCAAGACATGAGCGACCGCGCTCTGCGTCGCCGCAGGCCTAGCCTCTACTTGATAGCCAGCAGCTCGACATCAAAAATCAGCGTGGCGTTGGGCGGAATGACCCCGCCGGCGCCGCGCTCTCCGTAGCCAAGCTGCGGCGGAATGATCAGGGTTCGCTTGCCGCCGACCTTCATGGTGGCGACGCCCTCGTCCCAGCCTGCAATGACTCGCTTCATGCCGATGGGAAACTCGAACGGCGATCCGCGATCGACGGACGAATCGAATTTCCGGCCTTTCGTCCCCCCTTCGGAGAGCCAACCGGTGTAGTGCATGACACAGGTCTGGCCGCTCTTGGGGCTGGCGCCCGTGCCGACTGTCGTGTCGATGATTTGCAGGCCGGTCTGGGTCGTCATGGCTTTTCCTTGGGTTTGCGCGGCAGCCGGATGGGCGATGGCGAGCGTTGCGGTCGCGATCATGACGCGGCGGCGGGTCACGGGCATGTGGCTGTTCCTTGGGAGAGGTCGCGTACGCATTCATCGATACAAAACAATGGCCACGAAGCCAACCCAGATCGCGATGGCCGCGGCGCAGCCTCGCTCGGACGCCGGCCTCACGGCTCATGTCCCTCTTCAATCACCCCCGACGACGGCGACCTCGACGAGATTCGTATTGTAGGTCGTCGCCCCGCACGGCGCCGACCGATCGTCTGCCAGCACATTGGCGCAGCCCGCGGCGTCGGTGCCGTCCTCGCCTGGCGCAAACCACGCGCCCTCCTTGATCGAAACCACGCCCGCCGCAATACGCGGTGTGACCTTGACCGGCAGCAGCGTCGAGCCGCGATCGTTGAAGACCCGCACCATCTGCCCATCCGCAATGCCGCGCGCCCGCGCATCGGCGGGGTTCATCCACACGTCATCCGGATCGACCCGTGCCAGCAGCGGCTGGTTGCCGTGGATCGAATGCGTGCGCGCCCGCGACTTCGGGCTGCATAGCATCAGCGGGTACTTCGCGTTGGGTTCGACCGGGTCGAACCAGGTCGGGATCGGCGGCATGGCGCCGAGGCCGTAGCGATCGGGCTTGGCGGCCATCGCCATCGAGTAGATCTCGATCTTGCCCGACGGCGTCGTGAACTTGTGGGTGTCGGGATCGCGGATCTGGGCAGCGAAGGCCACCGCGTCCTCAGGAGGAGCGAAGCGGGCGACGCCTGCCTGCCGGAAGGCCTCGAAGTCGTCGACGGCGGCTTGCGTCAGCTCGCGCAGCCACTGCTCCTCGGTCTTGTCGTCGTAGTCGTTGATGCCGAGCCGGGCCGCGAGGTCGGCGAAGATCGTGCGGTCGTCGCGGCATTCGTACATCGCCGGGATGGCCTGCTTCATGTAGATCGCATAGTGGCCGGCGCCGGCCCACGGCGTGTGCACGTCGTTGCGTTCCCAGAAGGTCGTGGCTGGCAGCACGATGTCGGCCATGCGCGCCGTCGGCGTCAGGAAATTGTCCTGCGCCACGATCAGCTCCACGCCATCGAGTGACTGGGCCATCTTGTTGGCGTTGGGGCACTGGTTGAAGAGATCGCCGCCCGCCGAATAGAGCATCTTGATGTCGGCGGGGTAGCCGCCTTCCTTGCCGCGGGCCAGCAGGTCGGCGAGCAGCGGCGTCGCCACCTTGGCGTCGATCGGGTTGCTGCCGGTCGGCAGGCCCTTGATGCCGGCGCGGCCGGTGGCGCCGTTGCTGACGCCGGAATTGCCGCCGACGATGCCGATGTTGCCGGTGATCGCCGCCAGCGCATAGGCGGCACGGTGGAACTGCTCGCCGAAGGCCGTGCGGCCCGGAGCGTAGCCGCAGTGCAGGGCCGCGGGCTTGGTCGTGGCGAACTCGATCGCCAGCCGGCGGATCGTCTCAGCCGGGATGCCGCAGCGCGCCTCGGCCCATTCGGGAGTCTTCGGCACGCCGTCGCTCTCGCCCAGCAGGTAGGACTTCCAGGACGCGCCGGCCGGCGCGCCCTCGGGCAGATGGGCCTCGTCGAAGCCGAGCACGTGGCGGTCGCAGTAGGCCTGGTCGTGCAGGCCCTCGCTTACGATCACGTAGGCCATGGCTATAAGCGCGGCGGCGTCGGTCGACGGTTTTATGAAGATGTGCTCGTCGGCCAACGCCTGGCTGGTGCGGGTGCGCCGCGGGTCGACGCAGATGATGCGCACGCCCTTCTTCTTGGCTTCCTTCAGGTACTGGAAGGTGCCGGTGCCGAAGGTGCCGTCGGCCGGGCTAAAACCCCACATCACGATCAGCTTGGAATTGACGTAGTCGGTGGGCTCGCGGCCGGCGCTCTTGTAGTCGGCCTTGGCGCCGAAGGTCATGCGCACGGCAAAGACCTCGGCCTCGGCCGACATGTTGGACCACAGCTCGGTGCAGCCGCCGAACTTGTAGAAGAACCGCTTGGCGAGGCCGGCGGTGCTGTGCAGCGCCGAGGTGCTGCCGGTGCGGCTCAAGTCGACGAAGGCGGCGTTGCCGTACTGGTCGCGGATACGGCGCATCTCGCTGGCGATGTGGGCCAGCGCCTCGTCCCAGGAGATGCGCTCGAACTGCCCGGAGCCGCGCGGGCCGGTGCGGCGCATCGGGTATTGCAGGCGGTCCTTGTGATGCAGCCGCTCGATCTGGCCGACGCCGCGGGCGCAGGCATGCAAGGGCGGCAGGTCGGGCTGCCAGCGCGCCGGGTCGGTCGAGATCCGGACGATGCGGTCGTCGACCACGTGGGCGTTGACCACGCAACGGCCGCCGCAATTGTGGCCGCAGGTGCTGGTGACGACTACTTCGCCTTTGCGGCCGGCGGGGCGCGGGTTCTGGTAGATCGTGTCGGGCATGGCGGCAGTGTAGCAAGCCCGAGGGCACCGTGCGAACGGCCGACCCTTCGGCTACGGCCGAAGGGCGGCGGCGGACGAAGCGTCGCGAGATATGCATCGAGGGTGTGCCAAATCTCACATTCATTTCGCGTGTCGAGTGGTAGTTCTCGCATACGGTGCAATCCCGGATTGTTTCCCGATTCCACCGCTGACGGACATTTCGGCCGTCATTCCCTTCCCTTGACCCCAACTTCAGGAAGTGGAGACCCCCATGGCGTATATTTTCAAAGGCACGATACTCGGCGCCCTGTGCAGGGACTGCATCGAACCGCTCGCTGGACTAAAACTCAAATTCTATCGCTTGGCGTCCGACCGCAACGTGACGGCGCTTGCCGTCGCCGCGCCCAAGGACACCTTCACCCACCTCGAGGATGCCGCGGTCGCAGCACGGCAATCGTTGCTGCTCGGCGAGGCCGAGATCGACGAGCGCGGCAACTTCAGCTTCGAGTTCGCCAAGGGCTACGACGGCGGGCCGTTCGAGGTCGACCTCTATTGCGGCACGGTCCCCCGCCTGATACCCGGCCCGCGGCCGCCGCATCCGTTGCAGTTCACCATCACCACCTTGCAGCCGTCGTGGCGCACCGTCGAGAACAACTCGGTCGCGGCGTGGGAATACACCGTGCCCTACCGCTACTGGTGCCACATCCGCGGCCGCTTCGGCGCCTGGACGATCTGCGGCCACGTCATCCATTGCGAGACCAAGGCGCCGATCGGCGGCGTCCGGGTGCGCGCCTTCGACGTCGACTGGCTGCAGGACGATGCGCTGGGCCAGGACGTGACCGACGGCACCGGCCATTTCCGCATCGACTACTCGGCCGCCGCCTTCAAGAAGACGATCTTCTCGCCGTCGATCAACATCGAATGGACCGGCGGTCCCGACCTCTATTTCAGGATCGAGACGCTGTCGGGCACGGTGCTGCTGGCCGAGCCGTCCTCGCGCGGGCGGTTGCCCGACCGCGAGAATGCCGGTCCCTGCTTCTGCGTAGAACTTTGCCTCGAGAAGCAGCCGCCGGTCGTCGACTACCTGCCGGTGTTCGATGCGCTGGGCGGCTATCTCTACGCCTCCGACATCCACAGCGCCGTGCCCGGATCGGGCCTGACCAACGGCGACAACCGCGCCTTCTACTCGACGGTGCGGCTCAATGGGGCGCTGCCCAAGACGCTGAACGGCCAGCCGATGGAGTACCGCTTCGAGTTCCGGCCGACCGACGCCGTGGGCAACTCGGTTGCGCCGTGGACGCCGGTCACGCCGGCCCAGTTCGTCACCACCGCGCTCGGCAAGCTCGAGCGCTATGCGCCGGCCTTCCCGGGCGATCCCAACCCGATCAAGACGTCCTGGGTCTACGTCGACCCGGCCGTTCCCGGCGGCGGCCCGGTCAATGCCGCGATCGTCGGCGGCTGGATCCGCGTGCCGCAGGCGAGCAACGTGTTCGGGCCCGAAGGCTTCTTCGTGCCCAACGGCAACGAGCTGAACGTCGTCACGCCCAAGCTGCTGGCCTCGCCGGCCATCAGCGTGCTGGGCGTCCATGCCGGGCAGAGCAGCACCGCGTTGGGGGCGCCGCTCGCCCACAACCGGCACATCGGGCTGCGCATGCGCGTGCGCGAGGTCGGTAATCCGGCGAGCGAGGTCAACGCCGGCATCTGCTTCCACGTCGCCATCGAGAACACGGACTACAACGGCGTGGCCAAGGGCGGCTCGTGGGCGCCTTCGACGGTCAACGGCCAGCTCTGCGTCTGCTCGGTCGACGTGCTCCAGCTGCAGGCCGCCGGCTGCGCCGGCATCACCAGCGGGCTGGACGTGCTGCTCACGGCGAGCCATCCCAATCTCGGGTCGGTGTCGCTCAGCATGACGGGACCGGGCGGGCCGTACGGCTTCACCCTGCCGCCGGCGGTGCCGGGCGAGCGCTTCGGCACGGCGACCAACGGGTTCGTCATCGGCAGCCTTCCCGATTGCGCCTACATCATCACGCTGGGGGTGGACCTGCTGCTCACCACCGGCGACAGCATCCCGAGCACGGTCTTCGACCAGATCGGCTTCTGCAAGAAGTAGCGTTTGTCGAGTGGCTTCCCTCCCCAGCTCCGCTGGGGAGGTGCCCTCGTCATACGAG
>JAKFVH010000177.1 GCA_021732285.1 Reyranella sp.
GAGCGCATCACCCTGATGTGCGGCGCCGGCTGCGCCGGCGCCCACACCGAGATCGTCGAGCTTGCGGGCATGCTCAACGCGCCGATCGTGCATTCGCTGCGCGGCAAGGAGCATGTCGAGTACGACAATCCCTTCGATGTCGGCATGACCGGCCTGATCGGCTTCGCCTCGGGCTATGCCGCCATGAAGGCCTGCGACACGCTGCTGCTGCTGGGCTGCGACTTCCCTTACCGCCAGTTCTATCCCGAGGGCGCAACGGTGGCGCAGGTCGACCTCCGCGCCGAGAGCCTCGGCAACCGCTGCCATCTGTCGCTGGGCGTCGTGGGCGACGTGGCCGAGACGGTGGCTGCCCTCCTGCCCAAGCTCAGGAAGAAGACCGATTCGAAGTTCTTAGACGCGGCGCGCACCCACTACGCCAAGGCGCGCGCCGATCTCGACAAGCTGGCCGAGGGCAATCCGGGCGGAAAGGTGATCCATCCGCAGTACGTCGCGCGGCTGCTGAGCGAGCTCGCCAGCGACGACGCGGTCTTCACCTGCGACGTCGGCACCCAGACCGTATGGGCGGCGCGCTACCTGAAAATGAACGGCAAGCGCCGGCTGATCGGCTCCTTCAACCACGGCTCGATGGCCAATGCGCTCCTGCAGGCGATCGGCGCGCAGGCGACGTTCCCCAAGCGGCAGGTCGTATCGATGTCGGGCGACGGCGGCTTCTCGATGATGATGGGCGACTTCATCAGCCTCTCGCAGCTCGGCCTGCCGGTGAAGGTGGTGGTGCTGAACAACGGCACCCTGGGCTTCGTCGAGATGGAGATGAAGGCGAGCGGCTTTCTGGACGTGGGCTGCGAGCTCAAGAATCCCAACTTCGCCGCCATGGCCGAGGCCATGGGCATCAAGGGCATGCGCGTCGAGGCACCGGGCGACCTCGAAGGCGCCTTGCGCGCCGCGCTGGCGCACAACGGCCCAGCGCTGGTCGACGTGGTCAGCGCCCGCCAGGAGCTCGCCATGCCGCCCAAGGCCACGATCGGCCAGGCGCTGAACTTCAACCTGTTCCTGCTGAAGGCCGTGATGGACGGCCGCGCCGCCCAGGTCGTCGACCTGGCGCGCGTCAATCTCAGGATCTGACGGTCAGATCAGGAAGACGCCTTTGCCGTCCGCCTGCTTGTCGAACAGCTTATAGGCCTCGTCCGCCTGATCGAGCGACCAGCGGTGCGTGAAGAGCTTGTCGACGTCGATCTTGCGTTCGACGCAGAAGGCGGCGCACTCCGCCTGGATGACGGTGGAGAACGTCCAGGAGGCGATCAGCGTCATCTGGCGCCGCAGCAGGTGCGGGCTGACGTCGATCGTGACGTCGCCGCCCTCACCCACGAAGCACATGGTACCCCAGACCTTGGTGCTGCGGATGGCGTTGAGGCGGGCGTCGCGGTTGCTCGACGTATCGAGCGTCAGGTCGGCGTATTTGCCTGCCGTCAGCTCCTTGATCGCCGCGACGGGATCGTTCGAGCCCGGGTTTATAAGCTCGTCGGCGCCGAACTCGCGGGCGCGCTCAAGGCGCTGCGGGTTGGTGTCGAGCGCGATCACCCTGGCACCCATCGCCTTGGCGAATTGCGTGCCGGCGAGACCGACCGGCCCCTGGCCGAAGATGGCGATCGTGTCCCGGCCGGAGACGTTCATGCGGCGCAGCGCACCGTAGGCGGTGCCGGAGCCACAGGAGATGGCGGCGCCGGCCGTGAAGCTGAGGGCTTCGGATAGCGGCACCATCGTGTTGGCCGGCACCTTCAGGTACCTGGCGTGGCCGCCATGGGCATTGTTGCCGTAGACCTTCACCGGCACCTCCTGGCAGAGCTGCTGCCAGCCCGAGCGGCAATGGCTGCACTGGGTGCAGCCCTGATAGTGATGCACCATCATGCGATCGCCGACCTTGGCTTCCGCCGCACTGACCCCGGACCCGATCGCGACAACGACGCCGCACGGCTCGTGCCCGGCAATGACGGGATCGGCGCTCGGTGGGATGCCGGTACCTGCGCGCGGCACGTTCTTCGGCCGTCGGTATTGATGCAGGTCCGAACCGCACATGCCGGAGGCCTTCATCTCCAGCACCACTTCGCCCGGGCCCGGCGTGGGATCGGGGAAGTTCATGATCTCGACAGCACGTTCGCCGGGGAAGGTGACGCCACGCATGGTTTCCTCCGTTTGTTTTACGCAGCCGCGAGGGCGGCAATCGCGAAGTCGAGATCGGCCGGCGTACCATCGGCCAGATGCCACGCCGCCGACAGGCCGGCGAACGCCAGCGTCCAGTCGAGGAGACGCCGTCGCTCGACCGATGCAGCAGCAGCCAGCACCTCCACCTGATGGTCGAATCGGCCCGGAGCCAACGCCACTGCAGCGCCAGGATTGCGCAGGATGTTGACGAAGTCGAATGTCCGCTCGCCCAAAAGTCCCTTGGGATCGACGGCGAGCCAGCCGCGCTCGCCGCCATCGAGGACGTTGCGGTGGTGAATATCGCCATGCAGCACCACGATGTCGCGCGGATCCGCCAGCAGCGCCTGCGCCACCGAGTCTGCTTGAGCAAGCTGGCCGCCATGTGTCCGTGCGGCGGGCGCCAGGGCCTCGAACCATCGCGTCAGAGGCACGAGTTCCGGCGGCGGCCCGGCACACGGAGCGTGCAGGCGCGCCGCCACCTCGCAAAGAATGCGGCTCGCCTCGTCGTCCCGGCCATCGGTGACCATTGCCGCGAGCGAACGCGGCCCGGTGGCGCGCTCCAGCAGCAACGCCTCACCGTGCCTGGCTAGGACTTTCGCCGCGCCGTCGCCGTCCCACCACGCCATCAGCGCGCCACCGCGGCGTTCCTCTTCTTTGCGCGCGACCTTCAGCATGGCGGGCACGCCGTTGTGGCGCACAGCCAGCAGCAGGGACGAAGGTGTTTTGATCGGCTCGCCGTCCGGGACGAGATCCCAGCGGGCGAGGTGGACTCCGAGCGTCAATCGCCGCCGTTGCCGCCGACCACCATGACGGTCAGCTTCTCGGGCAGTTCCTCGCGCACGACCTCGATGGTGCGCCGGTCGGGCCAGACGAAGTCGGCGTCGAGCTCCTGCATCAGGCTCTCGAAGCGGTTGACCTGGGCACGGCCCCAATAGTGCATGGGCAGCACGATCTTGGGCTGGATCTGCTTGATGACATCAACCATCAGCGGCATGCCCATGGTGTAGGCGCCGTCGATCGGCACCATCAGCACGTCGATGCGGCCGAGTTCGTCGAGATGCTCCTTGGTCAGGCGATGATGCAGATGGCCGAGATGGCCGATGCAGAGATCGGCGATGGCATAGATGAAGATCGAGTTGCCGTTGATGCGTGCCGAGTTGGAGCCCCAGTCGCGGGCGTTGGTCGGCACGTTCCACACCTTCATGTCCTTGAGCTGGACGTCGTGCTTGGCCTCGCTCTCGCCGGGCTTCGACGGCCAGCCGCGCAGCACGTAGGCGATGCCCTCCTCCGGATCGTCGGTGAAGTGCGTGGAATGCGCGTTGTTCATGGTCACGATGTCGGGCTTGCGGCCGAAACCGTTGACCCCGTTGTAGTCGGTGATGGCACGCACGCCCTGCGGCGTGTCGATCTGGTAGCTCGAATGGCCGAGGAAGGTGATGATGGCGCGGCTCGGCGAATTGCCGGCCGCGAACGGCAGGCCTTCCAGCGAAGCGACGCGGATGCCGAGCCGTTCCAGCCCGGCCACGTTCTGCGAGCAGCGCGCCCAGGCTGAGCCCGCGATGAGAGTGAAGGCGGTGGCAAGCAGGGCCAGAAACGGAAGTCGATGGCTCATCAAGCCCTCCTCGCAAACATGATGCGGTCTGCATTCACCGCTTCGCAAGCGACGTGCCGGTGAAGACGGGGGACGGTGCCAGCATTGCTGTCAGTTTTTGGCAGTTCGTCGGGCTAAACAGCCCCACTAATGGTGTTGGGGCTCCCCGCCATGGCACGAAAAAATTGAATCAAACAACCGTGCAGCGAGTCCCGTTGACTCTGCGTTTTGAGAGGCATAGAACAAAACAAGAACAATCAATCCACCGCGTTTCACCCGACCTTTCGAGGGGGCGATGCCCGTCATTTCCCCAGATGCCTTTGCTCCCCCTCCCGCCAACGACATGGCGGTTCCGGTCGCGGCGGCTCTGCGCGAAAAGGTGCGCCGCCTGGAGCGCGCATACAGTGCCCAGCGCGCCGGCCAGGAGGCCGTACCGCTCGGCGTGCCGGCCATCGATGCCCTGCTGCCCAACGGTCTGCTGACCGGCGCGCTGCACGAGATCGAAGCGGGTCCCACGCCTTCCGGCCGCGTGGCCGCGCATGACGGCGCAGCCACGGGTTTCGCCGCTCATCTGCTCGGCCGCTTCGGCACACTCAGGCCCAACGGCACGCTGTTGTGGTGCCGCCGTCCCTTCGGCGCGTCCGATGCGCCGCCTTATGCGCCCGCCCTTGCCGCCTGGTTCGATCCGGCACGGCTGCTGATGGTCACGGTGCGGCGCGACGAGGATCTGTTCTGGGCGATGGAAGAAGGCCTGCGTTCCGGCATGGCGGCCGTGCTGGGCGAGACCCGCGCGACCGATCTCGTCGCCGGCCGACGCCTGTCGCTCGCCGCCGAGAAGAGCGGCGTGCCCGCACTGCTGCTGCGTGGCCAGCCCGCGCCAACGCAAAGCGTGTGCACGACGCGCTGGCGCGTCGCCTCGGCGGCCACGCATTCGACGCCCGGTCTCAACGACGTCGGCGCCTCGCGCTGGCGCATCGAGCTCAGAAGAAACCGTTTCGGCGTCCCCTCTGTCACCGAAACACCCACCTGGCTTCTGGAGTGGAACGATGAAACGCATTGTCTCTCTGTGGTTCCCCAAGCTTTCCACGGATCGACTCGCGAGAGCGACGCCCGACTGGTCGGCTAGGTCTGCAGCTACCGTCGTCTGGCTGGAAGGTTGCCCACGCCTGATCGCCGTCAACCCGCACGCCCGTACCGCCGGCCTGCGTCCGCACATGCGGTTGGCCGACGCGCGTGCTCTGCTGCCCGACCTGGTCACAACACCGGGCGAGCCACAGGCCGACCAGCGCCTGATCGAGACCCTGGCCAACTGGTGCGACCGCTACACGCCGTGGGTGGCGATCGATCCCTTGGGCGGCGCCCTCGCCGAGGAAGGCATCGAAGCCTGCAGCACCGGCGGCTTCGGCGGCGATGCCGGCCTGCTGCTCGACGTCAGCGGCTGCGCCCATCTCTTCGGCCAGGGCGAGGCGGGCGAGCGCGCGCTGCTGGCCGATCTCACCGAACGTCTGGCGCGTCACGACCTCACCTGCCGCGCGGCGATGGCCGACACCGCGGGTGCGGCCTGGGCGCTGGCGCGCTTCGCCGAACGCCAGGCCGATCTCTACTGCCCGCCGCGCGGCCATCGCGAGGCCCTTGCCAAGTTGCCGGTCGAAGGCCTGCGCCTCGACGCGCCGATCATAGAGACCTTCCTGAAGCTCGGCCTGCGTCGCATCGGCGACCTCTATCCCCTGCCGCGCGCGCCTTTGGCGCGGCGCTTCGGCGACCAGCCGCTGACGCGCCTCGACCAGGCGCTGGGCACCATCGTCGAGCCCATCGAGCCGCGCCGCACGCCGCCCGCCTTCCGTACGCGGCTCGCCTTCGTCGAGCCGATCGGCCGGCCCGAGGACATCGCCGCCGCGACCAGCCGCCTGCTGGCCGCCCTCTGTCGGCAGTTCGAGCAGGCGGGCGTCGGCGCGCGCCGGCTGGAAATCGCGCTCTATCGCGTCGACGGCTCGGTCGACCGCACCGCCATCGGCACCAGCCGGCCCAATCGCGACAACCCCAAGCTGATGAAGCTCTTCGAGGAGAAGCTGGGCGAGCTCGATCCCGGCTTCGGCGTCGAGCTGATGATCCTGGCCGCCCCCGAGGTCGAAGCCTGGGATGGCACGCAGGACGCGCTGCCCGACGCCGGTGCGATCGCGGCCTCGCTGGGCGAGGACGGCACCATCGATCTCGCCGACCGGCTGGCATTGCGCCTGGGCCCGGAAAACGTCGTGCGCCTGCTGCCACGCGACAGCCATCTGCCCGAGCGCGTGCAGACCGCCGGCGCTGCGGCCAAGCCTGCTGCCGCCGGCGCCTGGAAGCGCGTGGCCGGGATGAAGGGTGCGCGGCCGACGCGGCTGCTGCAGCGGCCCGAGCCGGTCGATGTCATGGCCCACGTTCCCGACGATCCGCCTTCGGTCTTCCATTGGCGCCAGCATGCCCATCGCATCGTGCGCGCCGAGGGACCCGAGCGCGTGGCCGACGAATGGTGGCGGCCGCGGCCCGACGGCAGCCGGCCGCCGGCCAACATCGTGCCGCCCTACCGCGACTACTACCGGGTCGAAGACGACGACGGTGGCCGCTTCTGGCTGTTCCGCGACGGACCTTACCGGATGGCGGCCAACGGCCGGCAGACGGCCCGTTGGTTCCTCCATGGATTCTGCGCATGAAAAAGAACACGCTGACCATCCGCGGGCTCGACGACAAGGTCGTCGAAAACCTGAAGGCGCGCGCCCGCACGCGCCGCCATTCCCTCGAGGCCGAGCTGCGCGAGATTCTTAGCCAGGCCGCGCGCCAGCCGCTGGTCCTCGACCCATTGGCCGAGGCCGACCGCATCGCCGCCATGACTCCGCTCGTCCGGCCGCCGATGGCCGAGGAGCGGCCGCTGCTATGTGCGGGAGGCGAGCCATGATCGTGGTGATCGATCCCGGCGTTGCCATCAAATGGTTCGTCGAGGAACCGCTCAGACCGCAGGCGCGCTCGCTTTTGGTGCACGGCCACGAAGTGGTGGCGCCCGACATCCTGATCGCCGGCGTGGCCGAACTCGCCTGGAAGAAGACCGTGGCCGGCGAGATCGCGCCCGACCAGGCCGAGCCCATCGTGCGCAACATCGGCCTGCCCGCCTTCGTCTCGGCCTTCGTCGAATCGACCCGCCTGCGCAACCGTGCGCTGGCGCTGGCCCTGCAATGCGGCCGGCCGGTGCACGACTGCTTCTATGCCGCCTGCGCCGAGGCGGTGGGCGCCCCTTTGGTCAGCAGCGACGAGACCTTCCTGCAGGCCCTGAGACTGGAGGGCATCGCCCTGCGCGGCGTGCCGCTGGCGCGCATCCACGAGCTCACCGACGCGTGACCGCATGTATGCCGAGCTGCAGGTCACGACCAACTACAGCTTCCTGCGCAGCGGCTCGCATCCCGGCGAGCTGGCGCTGCAGGCGGTCGAGCTCGGCCACAGCGCCATCGGCATCACCGACCGCAATACGCTGGCCGGCGTGGTGCGGGCCTATGCGGCGCTGAAGGAATATTACGAGGAGCATCCGACGCCGCCGGAGCAGCAGACCAAGCTTTTGGTCGGCGCCCGCCTCGAGACGCGCGACGGCTATTCCCTGCTCGCCTATCCCACCGACCTCGACGCCTACAAGCGCCTGTCGCGCCTGCTGACGGTCGGCAACCGCCGCGCCGCCAAGGGCCAGTGCGACCTCACCTTCGATGATCTCGCTACCTATGCCGAGGGCATTTTGGCCATCGTCCTGCCGCCGCGCCGGCCCGACGATCCGGCCTTCCGCGAGCGGCTGCGGGCGCTCGCCCGCCTGTTCGGCGACCGCTGCTACCTCGCCGGCACCATGTTGTTCCGCGGCGACGATGCGCGCCGCTTGGCCCAGCTCGACAATCTCGCCGCCGAGATGGGCGTGGGCCTGGTCGCCACCAACGACGTGCACTACCACGCCCCCGAGCGGCGGGCGCTGCTGGACGTGGTGACGGCGATCCGGCTGGGCTGCACCGTCGACAAGCTGGGCTTCCGCCGCTTCGCCAGCGCCGAGCGGCATCTGAAGTATCCCAAGGAGATGGCACGCCTGTTCCGCCGCCATCCGCGCGCCATCGAACGCACGCAGGAGATCGTGAACCGCTGTCGCTTCACGCTCGACCAGCTCACCTACCAGTATCCCGTGATGTACGAGGGCGGCGAGACGCCCATGGACAAGCTCACCCGACTGACCTGGGAGGGAGCAGCCTGGCGGTATCCCGAGGGCGTTCCGGAAGAAATCGCCAATACGATCCGCCACGAGTTCGAGCTGATCCGCAACAAGCAGATCGCGCCCTACTTCCTGACCGTGCACGAGATCGTCACGCAGGCCCGCAAGATGGGCATTCTCTGCCAGGGTCGTGGCTCGGCCGCCAACTCGGCCGTCTGCTACTGCCTCGGCGTCACCTCGGTGAATCCCAAGGAAGTCAAAGTCCTGTTCGAACGCTTCCTGTCCAACGAACGTGACGAGCCGCCCGACATCGACGTCGACTTCGAGCACGAGCGACGCGAAGAGATCATCCAGTGGATCTACCGGGAGAAAAGTCGCCATCGCGCCGCCCTCGCCGCCACGGTGATCTCCTACAGAAGCCGCAGCGCCATCCGCGAGGTCGGCAAGGCGCTTGGCTTGTCGCCCGATACGGTAGGCGCCATGGCCGACACCGTATGGGGAATGGGCTCGGGTGGAGTCGATATCGGCCATGTGCGTGAAGCGGGCCTCGATCCCACCGATCCACGCCTGATGCTGGCGCTCGAACTGTCGGCTGCGTTGTGTGGCTTTCCGCGCCATCTGTCGCAGCATGTCGGCGGCTTCGTGCTGACCGATGGCCGGCTCGACGAGCTGGTGCCGATCCAGAACGCGGCCATGGAAGACCGCACCGTCGTCGAATGGGACAAGGACGACCTCGACGCTCTCGGGATCTACAAGGTCGACGTGCTGGGGCTCGGCATGTTGACCTGCCTGCGCAAGAGCTTCGACCTGATCGAGAAGCACTACGGCGAGAAGCGCACCATCGGCATGGATCCTGTCGATCCCGCCGTGTTCGACATGCTGTGCAG
>JAKFVH010000108.1 GCA_021732285.1 Reyranella sp.
GGGCCGGTGGTGGAGGGGGAAGGATTCGAACCTTCGTAGACGCGAAGTCGGCAGATTTACAGTCTGCTGCCATTGACCGCTCGGCCACCCCTCCGAACCTGCGGCAAACGCGGCGCGAGATAAGCCTGTTCAGCCCGTGAAGCGGGCGCGCGTTGCTCGCAAATCCAATGGGTTACGTCAAGGGCAAATCCCCTTATACAGGCCGCCATGCGCTCCCGACCGCACCGACCCAACCGGCCAGCCCGTGAACGGCAGCAAAGAGGCGGGCATCAGTCGGTGTGGCTTTACGGCCGCCACGCCGTCCTGGCCGCCCTCGCCAACCCGGAACGCCGCATCGAGCGCGTTCTTGCCACCAAGGAGGCGGCCGAGCGCCACACCGCCGAGCTGGGCGACAAGGTCGAGCTCTTCTCCCGCGACGATCTCGGCCATCGCCTGCCTGCCGGTGCCGTGCATCAAGGCCTTGCCGCCCTGGTGGCGCCCTTGGAAGAGCCGCAGCTCGAGGACGTCTTGGCCCGCTGCGGCAAGGACGCCCTGGTGCTGGCCCTCGACCAGGTCACCGACCCGCACAATGTCGGCGCCATCCTGCGCAGCGCCGCAGCCTTCGGCGTCGCCGGCCTCATAGTCACCGAACGCCATGCACCGGCCGACACCGGCGTGCTGGCGAAGGCCGCGTCGGGCGGGCTGGAACTGGTGCCGCTGGTGCGCGCCGTGAACTTGGCGCGCGCACTGGAGCAGCTCAAGGAAGCGGGCTTCTGGCTCTATGGCCTCGACGAGCGCGGCGATGCCGCCATCAACGATCTCGACCTCGCCGGCCGCGCCTGCATCGTGCTAGGCGCCGAGGGCGAAGGCCTGCGCCGACTGACCGCCGAGAAATGCGACCGGCTGGTGACGATTCCGACCGATGCCAGGCTCGCCGCGCTCAACGTCTCCAACGCCGCCGCCGTCGCGGCCTACGAATGGGCGCGGCGGCGCAGCGCGAAAAGCTAGCCACGCGGCGGCAGGCTGAGGCGTGCCGCCTTGAGCTGCTTCTCGAGGACCGGGATCGACGAAGTCGGATCGGATTGGCACTTGTCGATTGCGATCACGACCTCGGCCGGCGTGGCACTGCCGCCCTTGTCGCCGGCGGTCTCGATGTACGTCTCATACATGTCGCTGAGCGCGGCGCAGTAGCGGGAGTCGGCCGACTGGGCGATGGCGAGGTTCGGCAGAGCGACCACGGTGGATACGAGCGCCGTCGTGAGCAGTTTCATCTCATCCTCCGACAAGGTACGCCCAAACATTAGGAAGCGACGCTTTACCGCTGCTTTACGAAGCGGGCTTCGTCAGAGGTCCGTAAGCCTTCGCCGAGGCGCCCGACGGCCTTGGCCAAGCCACCGGAAAACCCTAAAAGGACACGCAACGCCGGGTTAGCACAGTGGTAGTGCAGCGGTTTTGTAAACCGAAGGTCGGGGGTTCAAATCCCTCACCCGGCACCATCCTGCTTCGCGCTGGCGCGCTTCGCAGGACAAGCCCTGCCCTCCGAAGCCTTGGCGAAGGAGGGCTGCCTCGGCACAGGTGGTATGTCGCGCTCAGTTCTCGTTACCGGCGGCGCCGGTTACATCGGCAGCCACGTCTGCAAGGCGTTGGCCGAGGCTGGCGACAAGCCTGTCTGTTACGACACGCTGGAGAAGGGCCACGACTGGGCGGTGCAATGGGGGCCGCTGGAGCGCGGCGACATCGGCGATAAGGCGCGGCTCGACGAAGTGATGGCACGCCACCGGCCGCAGGCGGTGATCCACCTCGCGGGCTACATCGAAGTGGGCGAATCGGTGCGGCAGCCGGAGCGCTACCTCCACAACAACGTGACCAAGTCGGACGTCCTGATCGACGCGGCGCTGCAGAACGACATCGAGGCTTTCGTCTTCTCGAGCTCGTGCGCCGTGTACGGCCTGCCGCAGACCGACCTGCTGACCGAGACCCATGGGTTCGCGCCAATCAGCCCCTATGCCGAATCGAAGGCCAGGGTCGAGCAGGCGCTCGCCGAGGCCGCAGGTCGCGGCTTACGCTCGGCGTCGTTGCGCTACTTCAACGCCGCCGGTGCGGACTCCGGCGGCACGATCGGCGAGGCGCACGATCCGGAGACCCATCTGCTGCCGCTGGCGGCCGACGCAGCGCTCGGTCTCGGCCCTGCCCTCACCCTGCTCGGCACCGACTATCCGACGCCCGACGGCTCGTGCATCCGAGACTTCGTCCATGTGAGCGACCTCGCCGACGCGCATCTTCGGGCGCTCGACTGGCTCAGCCGAAGAACGGCGGACGGTCACGAGGCGTTCAACCTCGGCAGTGGCGTGGGCTACAGCGTGCGCCAGGCGTTGGCCGAGACCGGCCGTATCGCCGGCAAGCCCGTGCCGCATGCGGTCGGGCCGCGCCGTCCCGGCGATTCGCCCAAGCTGGTCGGCGACATTGGCAAGGCCAGGCGCGAGCTCGGCTGGGAGCCCCAACGCGATCTCGCCGCGCAGATCGAGGATACTCTGCGCTGGCGCCGGAAGATGCCGCGCTCCCGCTAGCCGAGCCGCAGCGGCAGCGAGCGCAGCCGTTTGCCCGTGGCGGCGAACACCGCATTCGCGACGGCGGGCGCGATCGGCGGCGTGCCGGGTTCGCCGACACCGCCTACGGCCGACGAGCCGGTGTCGACCAGGTGCACCGTCATCGCCGGCGCATCCGCCAAGCGCACGGCGTCGTAGTCGGTGAAGTTGGATTGCTCGACGGCGCCATTGGCCAAGGTGATCTCGCCGTAGAGCGCGGCCGAAAGGCCGTAGATGATGCCGCTCTCCATCTGCGCGCGCACGATGGCGGGATTGACCACCGGGCCGCAATCGATGGCGCAGGTGACGCGCTTGACCTGCAGCGTCTTGCCGTCGGTCACGGTGACCTCGGCGACCTGCGCCACGATCGAGCCGAACGAGGCGCGCAAGGCGATGCCGCGGCCCGAGCCCGCCGGCAACGACGTGCCCCAGCCTGCCTCTTTCGCCGCCGTCTCCAGCACCTTCAGATGCCGCGGATTCTTCGCCAGCAATTCGCGACGGAACTCGAACGGATCCTTCTTCAATGCTGCCGCCAGCTCGTCGACAAAACTCTCGTCGAAGAAGGCGCTGTGCGAATGGCCGACCGAGCGCCAGAAGCCGACCGGCACCGAGCCGTCGGGCACCACGGCCTCGAGCTTGTAGAACGGAAAGGCGTAGGGCGGATTCTCGACGGCGTTGCCCTCGGGCTTGCCCTGCGCCGGCAGGCCGATCACGCGCGCGGGAAACTGATCGGTCGGCGACTGCGCCACCTGGCGCTTGGCGACGCTCACCAGCTTGGGCGTGCCGCCCGAGGTGTCGAGCTCGGCGCGCCAGCGCGCCAGCGCCATCGGCCGATAATAGTCGTGGCGGATGTCCTGCTCGCGCGACCACAGGGCCTGGACGGGCCGCTCCGGCATCGCCATGGCGCAGGTCACGGCCTGGCGCACCAGGTCGACCTCGGCGCGCCGGCCGAAGCCACCGCCCAGGAACGTCGTGCGCACCGTGACCTGGGCCTGCGGCACGTCGGCCGTCTTGCCGGCGATCAGCCTCATCAGGGTCGGCGACTGATTGGGCATCCAGACGTCGACGGCGTTCTTGTCGCCCTGCCGCGTCACCTGCGCCGTGCAGTTCATCGGCTCCATGGTGGTGTGCGCAAGATAAGGCGCGCGGTAGGTCGCCTCGATCGGCCGTACCGTCGCCGGCTTCTTCTCCTCGCCGAGCGTGCGGGTCAGCGCCGGCTTGCCGTCCTGCATCAGGCCCTCGTAGCGCCGCCACAGTGCGGCGCTGTCGAGGGTCGGCTCGGGCCCCGGCTGCCATTGCACCTCGATGCCTTCCTGCAAAAGCTTGTTGGCGCGCCACCAGCTCGTGCCGATCGCGGCGATGCCGCCCGGCACGATGATCACGGTCTCCACACCCTTGGGCAGGTTGCCCTTGACCTTGAAGCCGATGGCCGAGCCGCCGAAGGTCGGCGCGTTCAGCACCGCGGCATAGAGAAGATTGGGCCGCCGCACGTCGATGCCGAAGGTCGCCGATCCCAGCACCTTGGCCGGGATGTCGAGGCGTGGCAGCGGCTTGCCTATGAGTTTGAACTCCGACGGCTTCTTGAGCGGCGGCGCCGGCATCGACGACAGGTCGCCGACGTGATCGACCAGCTCGCCGAAGGTGGCGACGCGTCCGCCGCTCTTGCGCCGCACCTCGCCATCGACGACCACAAGCTCGCCGACCGGTACGGATGCCTTGCGGCTGGCCGCGCGCAGCAGCAGGTCGCGCGCCACCGCGCCGGCGACGCGCATGGGATGCCAGGCATCGCGCACGCTGGTCGACCCGCCGGTTGCCAGCACGCCTAAAACGCCGCCGACCTTGCCGGCCATCCAGTGCGCGATATCGACGACCGTGCCCTCTTCCTCCGGCGAGAAAGGCAGGCCGTCGATCAGGATGTCGACATTGCGATAGACGCCGTGCTCGGGCGGATCTTCGACGCGCATCTGGTTCCAGCGCGCGTCCATCTCCTCGGCGACCAGCATGGCGAGCGCGGTCTGCACGCCCTGCCCCATCTCGGCGCGCGGCACGGCGACCACCACGCCGTTGTCGCGCGTGATCTTCACCCAGCCGCTCAGCCCCGCTTCGTTCGGCTTGACGTTGAACAGCGTGCGATCGCCGAGCCGATCACGCTCGCGGGCGAACCAGAAACCGACGCCCAAAAAGCCACCACCGGCGACGCCGCCGATGATCGCCATGCGCCGGGTCCATTTCTTCACGACGCGCCGCCCAGCAGCGCCGCGGCGCGATGCACGGCGCGGCGG
The DNA here is from genome assembly GCA_021732285.1 of Reyranella sp. Taxonomy (GTDB): domain Bacteria; phylum Pseudomonadota; class Alphaproteobacteria; order Reyranellales; family Reyranellaceae; genus Reyranella. Next base: position 4,847 of record JAKFVH010000108.1, read on the forward strand.
ATGGCGCCGTAGGTGCCGCAGCGGCAGATGTTGGACAGGACCTCGTCGATGTCCTTGTCGCTGGGCTTGGGGTTGGCTTTTAGCAGCGCCACGGCCGACATGATGAAGCCGGGCTGGCAATAGCCGCACTGGGGCACCTGCTCCTCGATCCAGGCCTTCTGCACCGCGTGCAGCTGCCCCAGCGCCAGTCCCTCGATGGTGACGACCGTCTTGCCCTCAACGTCGGACGCCGCCATCGAGCACGACCGCACGGGCGCGCCGTCGACGTGGACCGTGCAGGCGCCGCACGAGGCCACGCCGCACCCGTACTTCGGTCCGACGATATTGAGGTCCTCGCGCAGGACCCACAGGAGCGGCTTGTCGGCCTCGACGTCCACGCGGGCCGGCTGGCCGTTGATGGTGAACGAGATCATCGCCGGATCAGGGTATCACCCAGGACGAGCACGTCCATCTTCGTTCGCAGGAAACAGTCGATGGCTTCCTCGGGCCTGCAAACAACCGGCTCGTTCTCGTTGAAGCTGGTGTTCAGCACCATGGGCACGCCGGTGATGTCGCGGAACGACTGAATCAGCCGGGCATAGCGCGGATTGCCCGCCCAGGTGACGGTCTGGAGCCGGCCGGTGCCGTCGACATGGGTGACCGCGGGAATCTCCTTGCGCTTGGCCTCGCGGATCCGGAAGACCTGCATCATGAAGGGCACGTCGTCGTCGGTCTCGAACCACTCCGGCACCGCCTCGCGCAGGACCGAGGGCGCGAAGGGCCGGAAGGACTCCCGGCGCTTGATCTTGAGGTTGAGGATGTCCTTCATGTCGGCGCGCCGCGGATCGCCCAGGATCGAGCGGTTGCCGAGCGCCCGCGGGCCCCATTCGAGGCGGCCCTGGAACCAGCCGATGACCTTGCCGAGCGAGATCGCCTCGGCGGTGCGCTTGCAGAGCGTCGCCTCGTCGGCGATGCGCTCGATCGTGCAGCCCGCCGCGTCGAAGTCGGCGCGGCGCTCGGCGATCGCGGTGGCGATCTGGTCGGGCGTGGCCGACGGCCCCCAATAGGCGTGGTCCATGACGAAGTGCCGCCGCGCATCGGCGCCGCCGAGCTTGTGCCAGGTCGCGAAGGCCGCACCGATCGCGCCGCCGGCGTCGCCGCCCGCCGACTGGACATAGAGCTTCTTGAACGGCGAGCGCTCCAGCACCTTGCCGTTGGCCACCGAGTTGTAGGCGCAGCCGCCGGCCAGCACGACGGCGTCGGCGCCGTAGCGGCGGTGCATGGCGCCCAGAAGATTGAAGAAGGCGTTCTCGTAGGTGGCCTGCGCCGAGCGCGCGATGTCGCGATGGCGGTCCTCCAGCGGCGCCGCCGGATCGCGCGGCGGGCCGAGCAGGGTCGCGAGTTCGTCACTCCACAGACGCCCACCTGACGGGATGCCGTCTTTGACCTGATAGTTGGCGCCTTGGCCCGAGGCATGCCGGAAGAAGCGCAGGTCGAGCTCGAAGGTGCCATCCTCCTTCGTCTTCACGATCTGCTTCATGAGATCGACGAAGCGCGGCTCGCCGTAGGGGGCGAGGCCCATCACCTTGTACTCGTCGCCGTAGTGCGGGAAGCCGATGAACTGCGTCATCGCCTCGTAGAACACGCCGAGCGAATGGGGAAAATAGACGCGGCCGTCGACCGAGAGATGGCCGCCCTCGCCCAGGCCCCAGGCGGCCGACGAGAAATCGCCGAAGCCGTCGACCGAGACCGCCACGGCCTTGTCGTAGGGCGACACCAGGAAGGCCGAGGCGAGATGGCAGAGATGGTGCTCGACGGCATGCACGGCGCCGCGGAACTCCTGGTCCGGCAGCGCCTGCTTGAGGTTGCCCGCGATGTCGGCGCGCTCGCCGCGCTGGCGCAGCCGGCTCAGCACATAGGACGGGCTGACGCCCGAGGTCAGGACGTAGCCCAGCTTGCGCCAGCGGTTGGCGCGGTTGTCGCTGTTGACGGCGACGTGCTCGACGTCGCCGAGTGAGATGCCGGCCTCGCCGAGGCAGTAGCGGATCGATTCGCCGGGAAAGCCGCCCCAGTGCTTGATGCGGCGGAAGCGCTCTTCCTCGACGGCGGCGACCAGGGTGCCATCCTTCACCAGGCAGGCCGCGGCATCGGCGTGATAGGCGTTCAGGCCGAGGATGTAGGTCATCGGTCGAGGTCGCGGCGCAGCAGGTGCATGGAGAGGATGAGGTCGGCAGTCACGCGCTGGGCTGTATAGAGAAGCCCTGCTGCCCCGTCGAATATCAGGCCCTTCACGAACAGGCAGTGCACCGCCACAGCGATCGGCCCGAGGAAGCGCGTACGGCGCAGGCGGTCGGGCCAGCTCAGTTCGGACCACGGCCGGCTCGTGAGCTTCTCGGCCTCTTGCGCCTGGTAGCGCGACTGCGACTGCAGCCAGCGCTCCAGGCTCTTGCGATCGTCATGCAGCAGGCGCCTGTTGAGCTTCATGATCGGACCGTCGATGCTGAGTTTCTCCGTATGGCCGTCCTGGACGAACTTGCCGCGGCCGCGCCGGAACAGGACGGGCAGCGCGGGATAGAGCGACGCCCGCAACGGCCGGCCCTCGATGCAATAAGTGAAGGCGATCTCGTAGGCCGCCGTCCCGGCGGCTGGCGCGAGAGCCGCGATCTCGTCCCGCAGGGCGGCCTCGACCATGTAGTCGGCGTCCAGCCGCAGCACCCAGTCGCTGGTGATGCCGGTCTCCTCGACGGCGAAGCGCCATTGCTGGGCGTGGGTGTCGAACGGCCGCTGGACGGTACGGACGTTGGCGAAGCGGCTCGCGATCGCCAGCGTGTCGTCAGTCGAGTTGCTGTCGACGATCACGACCTCTTTCGCCCACGTCAGGCGCTCCAGGGAGCGTCCGATGTTGGCGGCTTCGTTGTAGGTCAGGATGACGGGGATGATATCGGCCAGCACGATGCCTGGAGGGGCCAAGGAGGGCCTATGTCACTGGTATAAGAGAGTTTTTTGGCATCGACCACCGATTTCCCCCGGGACTGCCGCCAAAGTCGCCGTATTGTTGCCGCGTCATCGGGCGACTTGACGAAAAAGCGCGAGGCGCGCAAACGAGCACCCCGCAGCGCTTCGCGAATCCACAGGCCGCCCAGGCTTTGCCTCGCAAGCCTTTGAAAAATCGGATAAAAGCCCTCTCTTCGCGTGAAAGGCTCGTGAATGTCCAAGAATGATCTCGTGGTCGTCACCGGCGCCGGTGGCTTCATCGGCGGCCATCTCGTCCGCGTCCTGCAGCAGCGCGGCCATACCAAGCTCCGCGCCGTCGACGTCAAGCCGCTCAACGAGTGGTACCAGAAGACCCCGGGCGTCGAGAACCAGGTCGGCGACCTCGCCCTGCTCGAGCCCTGCCGCGCCGCCGCCAAGGGCGCGCGCATGATCTACAACCTCGCCGCCGACATGGGCGGCATGGGCTTCATCGAGACCCACAAGGCCGAGTGCATGCTGTCGGTGCTGGTCAGCACCCACATGCTGGTGGCGGCCAAGGAAGCCGGCACCGAGCGCTTCTTCTATTCGTCGTCGGCCTGCGTCTACAACGGCGACAAGCAGACCCGCACCGATGTGACGGCCCTCAAGGAAGAGGACGCCTACCCCGCCATGCCGGAAGACGGCTACGGCTGGGAGAAGCTTTTCAGCGAACGCATGGCCCGCCACTACCGCGAGGATTACGGCATCGCCACCCGCGTGGCGCGCTATCACAACGTCTACGGGCCCGAGGGCACCTACGACGGCGGGCGCGAGAAGGCGCCGGCCGCGATCTGCCGCAAGGTCATCGCCGCCAAGCTCTCGGGCAAGCACGAGATCGAGATTTGGGGCGACGGCGAGCAGACCCGCTCGTTCATGTACATCGACGACTGCACCGACGGCACGATCCGCCTGGCGGCGAGCGACATCATCGAGCCGCTGAACATCGGCAGCGACGAGCTGGTCAGCATCAACCGCCTGGTCGACATCGTCGAGAAGATCGCCGGCGTGAAGCTGAAGCGCTCCTACAAGCTCGACGCGCCCAA
>JAKFVH010000163.1 GCA_021732285.1 Reyranella sp.
CCGACGACCTCGATCTACCCCTCGCGCTCACCGCCTGAGCCCCCGCCAGAACCAAAAATGTAGTGCCGACTTTTCGGCTAACTCATTGATTCTGCTCACTCCACGTGCCGATTCTGCGCAAGCCGGGCTAGCTAACGTTTTCCAAAAACAAAGCCGCCGCCGGACGCGTCGAGTGTCACACCGGAGATGAAGCTGGCTTCGTCCGACAGAAGCCAGACGATGGCGTTGGCGATCTCCTGGGCCTGGCCGACGCGGCCCATGGCGATGGTCGATTCGATCGCCTCGCGCGCCGAGCGATCGGACAATGTCTTTTCGGTCATCTCGGTCTCGATCATGCCGGGCCGCAGCGACACGGCGCGGATGCCTTCGAGGGCCACATCCTTGGCAAAGCCCATGGTGAAGGAATCGACGGCGGCCTTGCTCGCGGCATAGGCCGAGGCACCCGGCCGGCCGCCGATGGTGCCGGCCATCGACGAGACGTTGACCACGACGCCGCCCTTGCCGCCGCGTTTGGTCGACATGCGGCGCGCCGCCTCGCGGCAGCACAGCATCAGGCCGACCGTGTTCACGGTGAACAGCCTCTCCAGGGCGGCCGCATCGTAATCCGCCACACGTGAGTTGAGGCCGATGCCGGCGCTGTTCACGAGATGCGTGATCGGGCCGAGCGCCTTCTCCGCGGCATCGAACAGGCGCACGATGTCTGCTTCACGTGAAACATCGGCCGGCAGGGCGACCGCGAGGCCGCCTTTGGCGGTGATGTCGGCCACGACCTTCTTCGCCTGCGCATCGCGCGAGCGGTAGTTGATCGCGACCTTGTGGCCGCGCTGGGCGGCGAGTTTGGCGGTCGCGGCGCCGATGCCGCTGGCGCCGCCGGTGATCAGCAGGGTCATCCTTTCAACGCTCCTTCGGTCAGACCATGCACGAGATAGCGCCTGGCGAGGGAGGAGAAGATCAGCGCCGGCGTCGGTCCCAGGCCCTCGCGGCGGGCGGCCAAAACGTCTAAATAATCCCCTAGTACCGGGAGGATGCAATGAAAGCCGCCGTTCTGTTCAAGCCCAACGAGCTTCTGCAGGTCGTCGAGTGCGAGCTCGATCCGCCCAAGGCGGGCGAGGTGCGGGTCAAGATGAAGGCCTCGGGCGTGTGCCAGAGCGACTGGCACATCATGAACGGCGACTGGCCCTCGCCCATGCCGATCGTGCCGGGCCACGAGGCCGCGGGCGAGGTCGCCGAATGCGGGCCGGGCGTCACCACGGTGAAGCCGGGCGATCACGTGATCTTCTCCTTCCGCCCCCATTGCGGCCGCTGCCGCTACTGCAGCCAGGGCCGCACCGTGCTCTGCATCGGCCGCGCCAACGTGCCGCCGGGCGCGCTCTACGACGGCACCTTCCGCATCAAGCACAAGGGCCAGGACATCAACCAGATGGCGCGCATCGGCACCTTCGCCGAGGAGGTCGTGGTGCCCGAGGAGATGGTGGTGCCGATCCGCAAGGACATGCCGTGGCCGCAGGCCGCCCTGGTCGGCTGCTGCGTGGCGACCGGCGTCGGCGCGGTGACACGCCACGCCAAGATCGAGGCGGGCTCGACCGTGCTGGTGATCGGCTGCGGCGGCGTCGGGTTGAACGCGGTGCAGGGCGCCATGCTGTCGGGCGCCAGCAAGATCATCGCCGCCGACATTTTAGACAACAAGCTCGAGATGGCGAAAACCTTCGGCGCCACGCACACGATCAACACCAAGACCAACGAGGACGCCGCCAAGAAGGTGAAAGAGATGGCGGGTGGGCTCGGCGTCGACTACTCCTTCGACGCGGTGTCGAACGATCGCACGCAGGCGCTGGCCTTCGATTCGCTGGCGCCCGGCGGCCATGCCGTGGCGGTCGGCATCTCGGCGGCGACGATCCGCGCTTCCTACTCGCCGTTCAACATGGTGTTCACCGAGAAGAAGGTGAGCGGCACCTTCTACGGCTCGGTGCGGCCCGACCTCGATTTCCCGGTCCTGGTCGACCACTACATGAACAAGCGGCTGAACATCGACGGCCTGATCAGCCGCACTTATAAGCTCGCCGACATCAACGAGGGCTTTAAGCGCATGATGGCGGGCGAAGTCGCGCGCGGCGTCGTGGTGTTCGACTAGGACATCACTTGGAAGCGCATCACCACCACGGCCTCACCCTGAGGAGCGCACGAAGTGCGCGTCTCGAAGGGTGGGCAACGGCAAGGCAGGTGGCCCACCCACGCGCGGTTTACCGCGCGCATTCGAGACGCGGCCTGCGGCCGCTCCTCAGGGTGAGGTTGTTGTTGCTGACAATGCTGTTGGCGTCGGTCGACGCCGCGGCGCAAGGACCGTCCGAGCCGCGCCTGACCTGCGAGCGCGGGCCGTTCGGCACCAAGAGCTACGGCGGCTACCCATGGGAGATCTATGGCTGCAGCGACAACCGTTCGGTGGCCGTCGTGACGGCGCGCGGCAATCCCGGCATGCCGTTCTACTTCCTGTTCGCCGAAAAGAACGGCCAGTTCCAGCTGAGCGGCGAGGGGACCGGCCGGCCCGAATTCACGCGCAAGGCTTACGACGATCTGCGCCGCCTCTCGCCGCAGGACGTCCAGGCGCTGGTCAAGGAAACGCTGAAGACAGGGCCGCGTCCCAGTCAGTGAACGCCCCAGTCAGTGAATGGCCGGACTTTCCGTCGCCAGCGTCCAGCCAACCCACCGCCCGCGCTGCCATGCCGAGTCGCGGCGGCAGGCGAACACCTGCAGCGAGCCGCGCGGTGTCCTGAGCGGCTCGATGTCGAAGATGCGCAAGCCGTTTGCCGCAAAGAGCTGCTCGGCCATGCGCGGCGTGAGACAGGACGTGGGGGCGATCTCGAACGTCGCCACGCCCTCGGCGTTGAGGAGCAGGGCGAAGCCGGCCAGGAAATCGTCGGCGTCCGGCACCCGGAACAGCGCGTTATTGGCCACCATGAGATCGGCATCGATGCCGTCGGCGGCCAGGCGTCGCGCCATGTCGCGGCCGAAGGATCCGGTCAATGTCGGGATGCCGCGGGCCTTCATCGCCCGGACGGCGGAGGCATGGTCGGGTTCGATGCCGATGACGGGGATGCCGAGCTTGCTGAAGTACTGCAGCAGGCGGCCGTCGTGGCTCGCCACCTCGATCACGTGGCTTTGCATGCCGAGGCCGAGGTAGGCCGTCATCCGCTCGGCATAGCGCTTGGCGTGGACCGCTTCGAACATTGCGTCTCTCCCCCGAGGTCAGGCGGTCGCCATGATGGCGGCGGCTTGGCGGAGAGAAGCGTGGCCATGATGTGACCTTGGGTTGGTCGGAAAGTTTCAGCCCCGCTGTCTTCAAGCAGCGAGCGTGCGTGGTCTGGCGCGGTGATCGGGCCGATCAAGGTTGCCGGATCGTTCGCTTGGAATCGTCTTGCGGGACCCTGCTGGCCGGTCTAAACCCGAGCGCGCTTGCCGCGGCGGGCCCAAAGGTGCATTGCCCGACCAGATTTTCCCAATAATGACAGAGACTTAACTCAATGCTGTCGCGCGTCATCGGGCTTTTTTCGGCTGACATGGGCATCGACCTCGGAACAGCGAACACGCTGGTCTATGTGAAAGGTCGCGGCATCGTCCTGAACGAGCCGTCGGTCGTCGCTCTCACGACGCAAAGCGGCAAGCGTCAGGTGCTGGCCGTCGGCGAGGAAGCCAAGATGATGCTGGGCCGCACGCCCGGCAACATCCAGGCAATCCGCCCCCTGCGCGACGGCGTCATCGCCGACTTCGAAGTCGCCGAGGCGATGATCAAGCACTTCATCTCCAAGGTGCACAACCGCCGCTCCTTCGCCCATCCGCAGATCGTGGTCTGCGTGCCCTCCGGCTCCACCGCCGTCGAGCGCCGCGCCATCCAGGAATCGGCCGAGAGCGCCGGCGCCCGCAAGGTCTGGCTGATCGAGGAACCGATGGCGGCGGCGATCGGCGCCGGCCTGCCGGTCACCGAGCCGACCGGCTCGATGGTGGTCGATATCGGCGGCGGCACGACCGAGGTGGCGATCCTGTCCCTGGGCGGCATCGTCTATCCGCGCTCGGTGCGCGTCGGCGGCGACAAGATGGACGAGGCCATCATCGGCTACATCCGCCGCAACCATAACCTGCTGGTCGGCGAAAGCTCGGCCGAGCGCATCAAGAAGACCATCGCGTCCGCCTGCCCGCCCGACGACGGCGAGGGCCGGACCATGGAGATCAAGGGCCGCGACCTGATGAACGGCGTGCCCAAGGAGCTCGTGATCACCGAGCGCCAGATTGCGGAAAGCCTGCAGGAACCGGTGAGCGCCATCGTCGAGGCCGTGAAGGTCGCCCTGGAGAACACCGCCCCCGAGCTCGCCGCCGACATCGTCGACAAGGGCATCGTGCTGACCGGCGGCGGGGCCATGCTGGCCAACATGGACACCGTGCTGCGCCAGGCCACCGGCCTGCCGGTCTCGGTGGCCGAGGACCCGCTGCTCTGCGTGGCTCTTGGCACGGGCCATGCGGTGGAGAATATCGACCGTCTGCGCGGCGTTCTGTCGTCCATGTACTGACCTAAGCCTTCCTCCCCTTCGCGGGATCCGCGAAGGGGAGGTGCCCGCGAAGCGGGCGGAGGGGTCATGGGCTGCAGGACTTACTGGCCGCTCATGACCCCTCCGTCGGCGTAAGACGCCGACACCTCCCCAGCGAAGCTGGGGAGGAAAGTGCGGTGACTTGGAGTAAGATACCCCGACATGGCGATTCGGGACGAGTTCGAGGTAGCAGCTGGCCAGGTCCGCGCGGCCGTGCAGCGCTTTGCGCTCGGGCTGCTGGTCATTGCTGCCTTCGGCGCCATGCTGGTCGGCAAGGCTGATACTGTCCTGGTCGAGCATGCCCGCGTGCTGGCGCTCGACTTGGCGAGCCCCGTGCTCGAGGCGATCGCCCGCCCCGTGGCCGTCGCCAACCGCACCATCGCCGACCTCAAGGAATTCGCTTCCCTGCGCGAGGAGAATGCGCGCCTGCGTGAGGAGAATGCCCGTCTGCTGGCCTGGCAGACCGCGGCGCGGCGGCTCGAGAACGAGAACGAGGGCCTGCGCGGCCTCGCCAACTTCCGCGAGGGCCCGGAGGCCTCCTTCATTACCGCCCGCATCGTCGGCGACAGCGTCAGCGCTTATGTCCGCGGCGCGCTGCTCAATGTTGGCCGCAGGGTGGGCGTGGCGCCGGGCCAGGCAGTGGTGACCGGCGAGGGCCTGGCTGGCCGCATCGCCGAGGTCGGCGACAACAGCTCGCGAGTGCTCTTCGTCACCGACGTCAACTCGCGCCTGCCGGTGCTGATCGAGCGCACGCGCGAGCGCGCCATCCTGGCCGGCGACAACTCGTCCCAGCTTCGCCTCACCCTGCTGCAGAGCCTGCAGGGCGTGCAGCGCGGCGATCGCATCATCACCTCGGGCCATGGCGGCAGCTTCCCGGTCGGCATTCCGGTCGGCGAGGTGGTCGGGACCGGCGAGGGCCATGTCCGCGTACGGCCGTTCGCCGACTTCTCGCGGCTCGAGTTCGTGCGCGTCGTCGACTACGGCGTGACCGGCCTGGTCAGCGGCCCCCAGGGCACGCCGTCGACGCCGTCGGGAGTGGCCGGCCAGAGGGTGCGATGATGAAGGCCGCCCAATGAAAGCTGACGGCCTGCTCGCCGTGCTTGACCGCTGGGGCCGCGCGACCTTGCCCGGCGCCGTCCTGCTGTTCTTCGTCCTGTTGACCTTGGCGCCGCTGCGCGCGCCTTACCTCTCCGATGCCTTGCCGCTTCTGCCGGCGCTGGTCGTCTTCCAGTTCAGCCTGGCGACGCCCGAGCGCCTGCCGGGCCCGCTGCTGCTCGCCATGGGCATCCTGCTCGACCTGCTGCTGGGCGGGCCGGGCGCGCCGGTGGGCGTGAGCGCGCTGGGCTTCGTGCTGATCCGCGCCGCCGTGGTCGCCAACCGGCGCTATCTCGTGGGCGTGCCCTTCCTGTTCCAGTGGTTCGGCTTCTGCCTGCTGTCGCTGGGCTTCGTGATCCTGGTCTGGGGTTTTACGGCGCTGTGGACCTGGACGGCCATCGACCCGGTGCCGGCGCTGATCCAGTATGTCGTCGTGGTCGTGATCTACCCGCTGATCGCCCCCTGGCTCGCCCGCGTGCGCGCGCGCGATCCCTTGAACGTGCCCGAGCCGTCGCGCGGCACGGCCCGCCCCGGCGAGACCACGTCATGATGCGCTATCGCAAGGGCGACGGCGAGCGCTCGGGCCTGTTCACGCGCCGCGCGCTGCTGCTGGGCGGCGCGCAGGCCGTGCTGCTGTCGGCGCTGGCTGGCCGGCTCTACCAGCTCCAGGTCATCGAGACCCAGCGCTTCTCCACGCTCGCCGAGGAGAACCGCATCAACCTCCGCCTGCTGCCGCCGTCGCGCGGGCTGATCCTCGACCGCGCCGGCCAGCCGCTCGCCGTCAACCGCAACAACTTCCGCGCCATGGCGACCTCGGATCGCGGCCGCGGCGTCGATGTTTTGGTCGAGCGGCTCGACCAGATTTTCAGCCTCGGCGAGACGGAGAAGACGCGTCTTCTGCGCGAGCTGCGCCGCAGCCGCAACGCCCAGCCGGTCGTGGTGCGCGAGAACCTCGGCTGGGAGGAGGTGGCGCGGCTGGAGTTCAATGCGCCCGACCTGCCCGGCGTGTTCATCGATCTCGGTCAGACGCGCGACTATCCCGAAGGCGAGCTGATGAGCCACATCATCGGCTACACCGGCCGCGTCGCCGACGAGGACCTGGCCGGCCGTGACGATCCCGTCCTGCAGCTCGCCACCATGCGCTTCGGCAAGAAGGGCGTGGAACGCATGTTCGAGGACAGCATCCGCGGCCGCGCCGGCGCCGTGCAGGTCGAGGTCAACGCCGTCGGCCGCGTCGTGCGCGAGCTCGACCGCACCGAGGGCCAGCCCGGCTCGAACGCGCTGCTCACCATCGATCTCGACCTTCAGCGCTTCGTCGCCGACCGCGTGAAGGAGCACCAGAGCGGCTCGGTCGTGGTGATGGACGTCATCACCGGCGACATTTTAGCCATGGTATCGACGCCGGGCTTCGATCCCAACACCTTCGCCCGCGGCATCACCCAGGGCGAATGGCGCGAGCTGCTCGACAGCCCCGAGCGGCCCCTGCACAACAAGTCGATCGCCGGCGTCTATCCGCCGGGCTCGACCTACAAGATGGTGACGGCGCTGGCGGCGCTGGAATCCAAGGCGATCGAGCCGTGGACGCGGCTGCCCTGCCTCGGCTATCTCGAGCTCGGCAACATCAAGTTCCATTGCTGGCTGAAGGGCGGCCACGGCTCGACCAACGTCGTCGAGGCGATTGCCCAGTCCTGCGACTGCTTCTTCTACGAGGCCGCCCGCAAGGCCGGTATCGACCGCATCGCCGATGTCGGCGCCCGACTGGGCTTCGGCCGCATCAGCGAGCTCGGCCTGCCCGGCGAATCGGCCGGCATCCAGCCCAGCCGCCCGTGGAAGCAGGAGAAGCTCGGCAAGCCCTGGCAGCACGGCGACACCTTCAATCTCGGCATCGGCCAGGGCTTCATGAATTCCACGCCGCTGCAGCTCGCCATCATGACGGCGCGCATCGCCAATGGCGGCTACGAAGTGCAGCCCAACCTGCTCCTGGCCTCGGCGACGCCGCGCGAGGAGCTGGCGCCACCCAAGCCGCGCGACAAGCCGACGTCGCCCTCGCTGCGCTTCAGCCCGCAGAACATGGCGCTGATCCGCGAGGGCATGATCCAGGTGGTGGCGGGCGGCACCGCCAACCATCTGCGGCTCGACGCCAACCACAAGCCGGTCGAACCGCAGTTCAAGTTCGCCGGCAAGACCGGCACCGCCCAGGTCAAGCGCATCACCGAGCGCGAGCGCGACATGGGCATCACCCAGGACCAGCTGCCCTGGCATCTGCGCCATCACGCGCTGTTCGTCTGCTTCGGGCCGGTCGACAATCCGCGCTATGCCTGCGCCGTCATCATCGAGCACGGCAAGGCGGGCGGCGCCACCGCGGGCCCGATCGGCCGCGACGTGCTGATCGAGGCCATGAAGCGCGATCCGTCGCGCCGCACCGACGGCTTCCGCAAGATGGCGTCACGCTGAGGACGCCACGATGAGGACGTCGCAATGAGTCTGGCGCTCGACGCACCCGCACCGATCGGCTTCGGCGAGAAGATCTGGCGCATCAACTGGGGCCTGGTGCTGGTGATTACCGCGATTGCCGGAATCGGCGTGGTGGCGCTCTATTCGGCGGCCGGCGGCCGTTTCGAGCCGTGGGCGGCGCGGCATGCCATGCGCTATGGCGCAGCCTTCGGCCTGATGCTGGTGGTGGCGCTGATCCATCCCAAGGTATGGCTGACGCTCGCCTGGCCGATCTACGTCGTCTCCATGCTGCTGCTGATCGCGGTCGACGTGGTCGGCAAGATCGGCATGGGCGCGCAGCGCTGGCTGGTGATCGGGCCGATGCAGATCCAGCCGTCGGAGATCGCCAAGGTGGCGGTGATCCTGGTGCTGGCGCGCTACTACCACGGCCTGCGCAAGGAGGAGGCCTCGAAGTTCCTCTACACCCTGCCGCCGCTCGCCGTGATCCTGGCCCCCGTGGCGCTGGTCATGGTGCAGCCCGACCTCGGCACGGCGATGATGGTGCTGCTGGGCGGCGGCGCGCTCTTGTTCGTGGCCGGCGTCCGGCTCTGGATGTTTTTGGCCGCCGGCATCGCCGCCGTCGGCTGCCTGCCGATCGCCTGGTCGTTCATGCACGAATACCAGCGCAAGCGCGTGCTCACCTTCCTCGATCCCGACCGCGATCCGCTGGG
>JAKFVH010000016.1 GCA_021732285.1 Reyranella sp.
TCGCCTGGTACATCGCCTGGCGTACGCGCTTGTCGGCGAACGGGTTCTTGCCCTTGACGTCGGAGTACTTCAGCTCGGCCGCGCCCATGTCGAGGCCGAGGAAGATCGAGCGGACCTGCGCGGTCTCCTCGGTCTTCAGACCGGGCGTCTGCTTGATGCGGGCGATGTCCTGCAAGGGCGCGTCGAGCACGAAGTCGACCTGGCCCGAGATCAGCGCGGCGACGCGGGTCGCGGGCTCCTTGATCGGCGTATAGACCAGCTCGTCGGGATAGTTGGCGAAGTCCTTGGCGCCCCAGTAGGTAGGGTTTTTGGCCATCACGGTCTTCACGTCGGGATCGCGCTGCTTCAGCGTGAAGGGGCCGGTGCCCATGGCGTTGCGCACCGCGTAGGTCTCTTCCTTGTCCTTGTAGCTCTGCGGCTTCAGCACGTTGTGCTTCTCCGCCCACGCCTTGGACATGATCAGGATCGAGGTGGCGTAGTCGGGCAGGATGGGGTTGGGCCCGTTGGTGATGATGTGCACGGTCATCGGATCGATCGCCTTCACCTCCTTGATCGAGGAGATGTAGGAGCGGAAGTCCGAGGTCGGCGCCAGCGCGCGGTTGTAGCTGAAGGCCACGTCCTCGGCGGTGAACGGCGTGCCGTCGCTGAACTTGACGTCGGGCCGCAGTTTGAACTCCCAGGTGTCGGGCGCGATCGCCTTCCACGACACCGCCAGCCCCGGCACCTTGCTGAGCGTGGGATCGCGGCTGATCAGCGCCTCGTAGACGTGGTTATTCATCGCCGTGGTCGGGCCCTCGTTCTGGGAATGCGGGTCCATCGTGAGAGCATCGCCCTGGCTGGCCCAGCGCAGGGTCTTGGCATCGGCGACCGAGGCCGCGCACAGGGCCGCGGCGGCCAGCGCCGCGATACGAGCAACGAACATGGAAACTGCCTCCTGCAGTTGTTGTGAATTGACCCTAGCGACGCGCCAGCCGGTGATCAATGTTATGTGTGGGAAGAAGGGGGAAGACGGTGATGAGAAGCTTGATGGTGGCGGTCCTTCTTGCGCTCGGCGCGACGGCCGCGGCGGCGCAGGACCGTGTCCGGCTGGAAGTCTACTCGACCCTGGAGATCGAGAACCTCAACGACTTCAAGAAGGCGTTCGAGGCCGAGAACCGCGACATCGAGATCCTGTGGAACCGCGATTCGACGGGCGTGATCACCGCCCGCATCCTGGCCGAGCAGGGCGCGCAGAGGGGCGATGCCATCTGGGGGCTGGCCGTCACCTCCATGCTGCTGCTCGACAAGCGCGGCCTGCTGGAACCCTACGCGCCGAAAAACCTCGCCAGCATCAAGCCCGCCTTCCGCGACCCGGCCGAGCCGCCGGCCTGGGTCGGCATGGAAGCGTGGGTGGCTGCGGTCTGCTTCAACACCGTGGAGGCGGCCAAGCTCGGCCTGGCCAAGCCCACCTCGTGGTTCGACCTCACCGACCCGCGCTTCAAGGGCAAGCTCACCATGCCGCATCCGGCGTCGTCGGGGACCGGCTACTTCCATGTCTCCGCCTGGATCCAGATGTTCGGCGAGGCCAAGGCCTGGGAATTCATGGACCGGCTGCACGACAACATCGCGGTCTACGAACACTCCGGCACGCGGCCCTGCCGGCATGCCGCGACGGGCGAGTTCCCGCTTGGCATCTCCTACGAGCTGGCCGCCGCCAGCGCCCGCCAGAAGGGGGCGCCGATCGAAGGCCTGGTAATGAAGGAGGGCGGCGGCTGGGACATGGACGCCGCCGCCATCCTGCGCGGCACCAAGAAGCCCGAGGCGGCGCGCCGCCTGATGGACTTTGCCGCGAGCCGCAAGGCCAACGAGCTCTACGCCTCGTTCGTGAGCCAGGTCGCCATGCCCGGCATCGCCAGCAACATCCCCGACTATCCCGCCGGCGTCGCCGAATCGATGATCAAGAACGACTTCGCCTGGGCCTCGGCCAACCGCGCCCGCATCCTGGAGGAATGGGCGCGGCGCTACGACGGCAAGGCGGCCAAGAAGAACTGACCGGTCGTCCTCGGCCACCCGCCGGTCGTCCCGCAGGCCGTGCCGGTCGTCACAATTCGAGGCATCATGGCCGGATCGTCCGCTATGAGAGGGCGCCAACGCGAGGACCACCATGAACCGACGCCAACTCATGATGCTTGCCGGAGGTCTGCCCCTGATGTCGACCGCCCACGCTCAAGCTATCCGCCGCAGCCGTCCTGGCGACCCTTCCTGGCCATCAGCCGCCCAGTGGCAGGAGCTGAACACCCAGGTCGGCGGCCAGCTGATCCAGGTGAAGTCGCCGCTTGAGGCCTGCCGGGCGGCGCCGGCCAGTGCCGAGTGCGCGGCCTTCTTCAAAGGCCTGAAGAACCCCTGGCTGATCGGCGACAGCGTCGCCCTGACCCAGACCAGCGGCTGGGTCGATGCCTGGACGTCTGCGCCCAGCGCCTACGCCGTGGCCGCGCGCAATGCGGCCGACGTCGCGGCGGCGGTCAACTTCGCGCGCACCCATCGCCTGCGCCTGGTCGTGAAAGGCGGCGGACACTCCTATCAGGGCACGTCCAACGCAGCCGATTCGCTGCTGGTATGGACGCGGCCGATGAACGCCATCGAGCTGCATGACGGCTTCGTCGGCCGCGGCTGTAGCGGCGCGCCGCAGTCGGCGATCTCGCTGGGCGCCGGCAATGTCTGGTTGCACGCCTACGCCGCCGCCGCCAAGGCCGGCCGCTACGTACAGGGCGGCGGCTGCTCCACCGTGGGCGTGGCCGGCCTGATCCAGAGCGGCGGCTTCGGCACCTTCTCCAAGCGCTTCGGCCTTGCCGCCGCGGGCCTGCTCGAGGCCGAGGTGGTGACGGCCGACGGCCAGGTGCGCATCGCCAATGCCTGCACCAACGCCGACCTGTTCTGGGCGCTGAAGGGCGGCGGCGGAGGCAGCTTCGGCGTCATGACGCGCCTCACCTTGCGCACGCACCCGCTGCCGAATTTCTTCGGCGGCGTCTTCGCCACCATCCAGGCCAAGTCGGACACGGCCTATCGCGCGCTGATCGAGCGCTTCGTCGCCTTCTATCGCGAGGCGCTGTTCAACCCGCAATGGGGCGAGCAGGTGGCCTTCCGGCCCGACAACACGCTGGGCTTCTCCATGGTTTTCCAGGGGCTGGACGATGCCGCCGCGAGCGCGGTGTGGCGGCCGTTCTTCGCCTGGGTGACCGAGCGCGCGGCCGACTACGCCTTCGCCCAACCGCCCGTCGTCGCGGCATTGCCGGCGCAGCACTTCTGGGATGCCGCCTGGATGAAGGCCAATGCCGCGGCGTTCGTGCTGAGCGACGACCGGCCGGGCGCGCCGGAGGGCAACGTGTTCTGGGCCAGCAACATCGGCGAAGCCGGCTGGACCTTGCAGGGCTACGAATCGGTGTGGATGCCGGGGCCGCTGATCGAGCCCGCCAACCAGGCGCGGCTGGTCGATGCCCTGTTCGCGGGCTCGCGCCGTTGGCGCGTCGCGCTGCACTTCAACAAGGGGCTGGCCGGCGCGCCGGCCGCGGAGGCCGCGGCGGCGCGCGAGACGGCGACCAATCCGGCGGCAGCCGACGCCTTCGCGCTGGCCATCAGCGCCAGCGAGGCGCCGCCGTCCTTCCCGGGCATTCCCGGCCACGAACCCGACGTGGCGCTCGCCCGGCGCAATGCCAAGAACGTCACCGCCTGCATGGACGAGTTGCGCAAGCTGGTGCCCAACCACGGCTCCTACGTGTCCGAGTCGAACTACTTCGAACCCGACTGGCGCGGCGCCTTCTGGGGCGCGAACTATGCGCGGCTGAAGCAGGTGAAGGACAAGTACGATCCCGACGGGTTGTTCTTTGTCCACCACGGTGTCGGCAGCGAGGATTGGAGTGCTGACGGCTTCACAAAGCGTTCTTGAAGATCTTCCCGTCCTTCATGATGACGACGAAGTTCTTCGCCGGCTCTTCGATCAGCTTGATGTTGGCGATCGGATCGCCGTCGACCAGCAGGAGATCGGCGAGGGCGCCTTGCTCTATCACGCCGAGCTTGCCCGGATAGGGATTGCGCTCGCCGGACAACGCCAGCAGTTGGGCATTGGTCGCGGTCGCCATGATCAGCGTTTCGGCGGGCGTGTACCAGCGGACGAGCTTTGCTAGAAGCTCGCCCTGGCGCGGCGCCAGCTGCGGCGAAAACAGGATGTCGGTGCCGAACGCCGTCTTGATCCCGTACTTCTTCGCCAAGGTGAAGGTCTTGTCGGTGCCGGCGAACACCACGCGCGCCTTGAGCGCCTCCAGCGAGCCAGGCGGGAAGGCGTTGGCCAACTCGTCGGGGAACGCCTGGGTGCTCAGCCAGATGCCTTTGTCGGCGATCAGCTTGGCGGTCTCGTCGTCCATCAGATGCCCGTGCTCGATGCACTTCACGCCCGCCGCGATCGCCCGGCGAATCGACTCGGGCGTGTAGGCGTGCACGGTGACGTAGGTGCCCCAGTTTTCGGCCGCTTCGACGGCTGCGCGCAGCTCGGCCTCGGTGAAGGTGGTCGCGTCGAGCGGGCTGCGCGGCGAGGCCACGCCGCCGCCTGCCGTCAGCTTGATCTGTGACGCCCCCTGCAGGAGTTGTTCGCGCACGCGCAGGCGGACCTCATCCGGGCTGTCTGCAATCATGGCGGCACCAACCTGCTCGCCGCGAGACTGCGGGGAGCCCAAGACGCGCGGCACCTCGAACGGCTGGCGAAAGTCGCCATGGCCGCTGGTGACGCTGATGATGGCGCCTGACGGGTAGATTCGCGGACCGGGGATGACGCCCTCGTCGATCGCGCGCTTGAGCCCGAACGCGGGCCCGCCCACGTCACGAACGGTGGTGAAGCCGCGCATGAGTGTGTCCGCAGCCTCGGCGCCCGCCAGCAGGTTGAGGTAGCCCACATCCGCTGTCAGCAGCGTCGCTACGGTCGGCCGCACAAACATCGCGTGCCAGTGCATGTCGCTCAGCCCGGGCATCAGCGTGCGCCCGCCACCCGCGATGATCCTGGTGCCGGCGCTGCGATCGACGGGGATCGGATCCTTCGAG
Source organism: Reyranella sp. (assembly GCA_021732285.1). Classification (GTDB taxonomy): domain Bacteria; phylum Pseudomonadota; class Alphaproteobacteria; order Reyranellales; family Reyranellaceae; genus Reyranella. The sequence continues at coordinate 5,068 of JAKFVH010000016.1, forward strand.
ATCCGGTCGATCGTGTTGCCGCGAACGAGGACGTTCATGCCGCCGCTCAACGCGCTGCTCTTGCCGTCGAAGATGCGGACGTTCTCGAAGAGGATGGCGCTGGGTTGAGCGAAGGCGCTCGTGTCGGCGAGACCGAGGGCGGCGATCAGGACAGCGGCTGCACGAGCGAACATGAGCGTTCTCCCCTTGTCGCCGGGCCGTCTGGTAGCGGCTAACCCGGAGTGCGTTGGCCGATCTTGGACTCGGTGCCGTTCAGCAGGCGGGCGATGTTCTCATGGTGCCGCACCCAGACCAGCGGCACCAGCAGCGTGAGCAGGATCGCGGCGCGATGATCGGTCAGGAACCAGGCGGCGATCGCGGCGACCACGACGCTGAGCAGCGCGGCCAGCGACGAGAAGCGGAACAGCGCGGCAAACACCAGCCAGGCCGCGCAGGCGATGGCGCCCACCGGCCACGACAGGCCCCACATGACGCCGAGCGTGGTCGCCACGCCCTTGCCGCCCTTGAAGCCGAGCCACACCGGGAACATGTGGCCGAGCACCGCGCCTGCAGCGGCGCCGACGGCGGCGAGCTGGCCGACCTGGTCGGCGATCAGCACAGCAACGACGCCCTTCAGCGCATCGAGCAGCAAGGTCGCGGCGGCCAGGCCCTTGCGGCCGGTGCGCAGCACGTTGGTGGCGCCGATATTGCCCGACCCGACGTTGCGGATGTCGCCCAGGCCCGCGGCGCGCGTCAGCAGCAGCCCGAACGGGATCGAGCCCAGCAGGTAGCCCATCAGGAACGGTCCCAGCAGCAGGACCAGGGTCGAGATCATTGGTCGGTCAGGGGCTGACGACCTTGCAGTTGGTCGAATCGATATAGGACGTGGTCGGCGGGCCGATCAGCTCGGTGGTGATCTGCTCGCCCGGCTGGATCATGAGCGGGCCGAGATAGTCGGTCGACACCGGCCGGCCGGCATTCATGAAGGTGCATTCGGCCTGGGTGTTGACGGGATTGCGCGTGTTGGAGGTGAGCGTCACCGTCACCTGCCAGTAGCGCGAATCGCCGTAGGTCAGGTTGGCGGCGCCGAGCGTCACCAGCGGCTGCGGCGTCGAGAAGTTGGGCACGGGTCGCGGACCGGTGCGGCGCGTCTGTGGCTGCGGCCGGGGTCCCAACGTCTCGGGCGGCCGATAGCCCGCGGTGCGCGGATCGAAGGCGGCGTTGGGATCCTGCGTCGACGGCGGCGGGTTGACGCCGCCGCCTGCCCCCAACGTCGCCGTGCCACCGCCCGGCACGCCGAGCGGCTGCGGTGACAGCGGCGCGGAGCTGATCGACGATCCGCCCCCCGATCCGATGGTCGTCGGTGGCGGCGGTGGCGCGAGCGGCGTTGGCGCGGGCTGCGCCTGCAAGGGAGTCGGCGTCGGCTGGGCCTGCGGCGTGACCCCGCCAACCTGCGTCTGCAGGCGGTCGTAGCAGGCAAGCCGCGACTGCGTGTCGGTCATCTCGCCACAGATCTGGATGTGGCGCGTCAGGGCGTCGAGCAGGTCGTCGCGCGACTGGCCGCGCTGCTGGGCTGAGCTCGCGCCCGCGAACGCCATGCCGGCGACACCGATAAGAAGTGACTGTCGAAGCATCGTGCAAACGCCCTGATGAATGGAAGGACACGACCATAGCAGACGAAAAGGCCGTTTGGAGGCAGCTTTTGGACGGCGATTACGCCGCCCTGGCCGTCGTCACAAAGCTGTCGTCGCGATAGATGGTGCGGCCGCCGACAATGGTGGCCATGACGCGGCCCTGCACCGGCCGCTCATCGAACGGCGTGTTCTTGGTCTTGCTCCACAGCTCGTCGCGGTCGACCTTCCAGGCATAGTCGGCATCGAACACCACGAGATCGGCCGGTGCGCCTTTGGCCAGCTTGCCGCCCGGCAGGCCGAACAGACGCGACGGTGTGCTGGCCAGAAGCTGGAACAGGCGCGGCAGGGTGAGATGGCCGTTGTGCACCAGCTCGAGCGAGATCGGCAGCAGGGTTTCCAGCCCGATGCCGCCCGGCTCGGCCTGGGCGAAGGGCACGCGCTTGCTGTCCTGGTCCTGCGGGCGATGGTCCGACACGATGGCGTCGATGATGCCGGCCTTCAGGCCCTCGACCACGGCCAGCCGGTCCTTCTCGGACCGCAGCGGCGGCACCAACTTGCCGAAGGTGCGGTAGTCGCCGACCGCGAGGTCGTTCAGCGCGAAGTAGGGGGCGGCCGTATCGCAGGTGATTTTCAGCCCGCGCGCCTTGGCTGCGGCGATCGCTGCAACGGCTTCGGCGGTAGAAATCTTGGCGAGGTGCAGGCGCCCGCCGGTCATCTCGGCGAGACGGATGTCGCGTTCGACCAGCATCACCTCGGCAAGCGACGGGTTGCCCGAGAGGCCGAGCCGCGTCGCCATCTCGCCGCTGGTCATGTGGCCGCCCGACAAGGTCGGCTCCTGCGGCAGGTGCACGATCAGCGCGTCGAACGCCTTGGCGTAGTAGAGCGCGCGGCGCAGCACCTGGGCGTTGCCGATGGGATGGTCGGCGTCGGTGAAGGCAACAGCGCCAGCTTCGGCCAAAAGGCCGATCTCGGCCAGTTCCTTGCCTTCCAGCCCGTTGGTCAGCGCGCCATAGGCGTACATGTTCACCAGCTTGATCTGGCGGGCGCGGCGGGCGACGAACTCGATCAGCGAGGCGTCATCGAACGGCGGCTCGTTGTCGGGCAGCAGAACCAGCGAGGTGATGCCGCCCACCGCCGCGGCGGCACCGGCGCTTTCCAGCGTCTCCTTGTGCTCCTCGCCGGGCTCGCCGGTATGGACGCGCGTGTCGACCAGGCCGGGCGCGAGATGGAGGCCGCGGCAGTCGACCGACTGGATGCCGTAGGGCGCGCCGGAAGCGAACAGGTTGGGGCCGTAGTCGGCGATCTTGCCGTCGCTGATCAGGACGGCGCCCTGGTACTCGGCGTCGCCGGTCGGATCGATGATGCGGGCGTTGATATAGGCGGTCGAGCCGCTGTGCTGCGGCGCACCTCGGTCGATATTTCCACTCATCGCTTTCCTCCCCACGAAGTGGGGAGGTGGCCCGCAGGGCCGGAGGGGTCATGGGCAACGGTGCTGATGCTCATGACCCCTCCGCCCGCTTCGCAGGCACCTCCCCATCGTATGACGATGGGGAGGAAAGAGTGAATGCGGCTCACGCCGCCGCTCCGGAGAGCGCGTTGCGCCGGCCGCCGATCAGCGCCTCCAGGCAGGCCATGCGCACGGCCACGCCCATCTCGACCTGCTCGTGGATCACCGAGCGGTCAAGGTCATCGGCGACTTCGGAGTCGATCTCGACGCCGCGGTTCATCGGCCCGGGGTGCATGATCAGCGCGTCGGGCTTGGCGAACTTCAGCTTCTCGTGGTCGAGACCGAAGAAGCGGAAATATTCGCTGATCGAAGGCACGAACGAGCCCTGCATGCGCTCGGTCTGCAGGCGCAGCATCATCACGATGTCGACGTCCTTCAGCCCGGTCTTCATGCTGTAGTGGACCTCGACGCCCATGCGGTCGATGTCGGTCGGCATCAGGGTGGGCGGGCCGACCACCCGCACGCGCGCGCCCATGATCTGCAGCAGGTGGATGTTCGAGCGCGCCACGCGGCTGTGCATGATGT
>JAKFVH010000035.1 GCA_021732285.1 Reyranella sp.
CTCCGGCCCTTCGGGCCACCTCCCCCGTCATACGGGGGAGGTGGCCCGAAGGGCCGGAGGGGGAAGGCCGCAGTAGGGATATCGGCAAGTTTCAGATCTGAAATCGTCGAGATCGTCTTCGGGGCTCTCCCCCTCCCTTACCCTCCCCCGTATGACGGGGGAGGGGATTTGAAAGTGTGCTTATGGCGTCCATCGTCCTCAACAAGCTCAACAAGCACTACGGCTCGCTCCATCACGCGGTGAAGGACGTCGACCTCACGATCGCCGACAAGGAGTTCGTGGCCCTTGTCGGCCCGTCGGGCTGCGGCAAGTCGACGACCTTGCGCATGATCGCGGGCCTGGAGGACATTTCTAGCGGCGAGATCCGGATCGGCGACCGCGTGGTCAACAACCTGCCGCCGCGCGACCGCGACGTCGCCATGGTGTTCCAGAACTACGCGCTCTATCAGCACATGAGCGTCTACGACAATCTCGCCTTTGGGCTGCGCAACAAGAAGGTACCGGAAAGCGAGATCAAGGCCGCGATCGACCGTGCCGCCGAGATGCTGGGCCTGCACGAGCTCCTGAAGCGCCGGCCGCGCCAGCTCTCGGGCGGCCAGCAGCAGCGCGTGGCGCTTGGCCGCTGCATCGTGCGCAACCCGCTGGTCTTCTTGTTCGACGAGCCGCTTTCCAACCTCGACGCCAAGCTGCGCGCCCAGATGCGCATCGAGATCAAGCGCCTGCACGCCCAGATGCCGACCACCTCGGTATTCGTGACCCACGACCAGGTCGAGGCCATGACCTTGGGCGACCGCGTGGTGATCATGCGCGACGGCGAGGTCCAGCAGGCCGGCACGCCGCTTTCCGTCTACGGCCATCCGGTCAACCGGTTCGTCGCGGGCTTCATCGGCGCGCCGGCGATGAATTTTCTGGACGTCACCATCCGCAAGGAGGGCGACACGCTGGTGGCCCAGTCATCGGCAGTGAAGCTCGCCATCAACGAGGCGAGCGCCCGCGCGCTGGAAGCCTGGCAGGGCCGGCCGGTGATCATGGGCCTCAGGCCCGAACACCTGGCCCTGGGCGGCGACGGCCCGGTGAGCCGCAGCTTCCCCGCCAAGGTCGAGGTGGTCGAGCAGCTCGGCTCGGAGATCCTGCTCGAGACGCGGGTTGGCGAGGCGCGCGTCACCGTCGCTCGTGTTCCACCCGAGACCCAGGTCGCGGCCGGCGATCAGGTGCGCTTGTCGGTGCAGCCCGGCCGGCTGCACTTCTTCGACCCCGAGAGCGAGGCCGCGATCGTCGCCTGATCAGGCGACGGCGGTCTTCTGCTTGCTGAGCCTAAAACCTTCGTAGCCCTTGGCCGCGACGGCGTCGCAGTGCCGCTTGTAACGGTCGAAGCCGCCGACATAGGGCATGAACACCCGCGGCTTGCCCGGGATGTTGGCGCCCATGTACCAGCTGTTGGCCAGCGGATAGAGCGTGCTGTCGGCCACCTTGTTGACGTGCTCCACCCAGTCGCGCTCGGCCTGCGGTGAGGCTTCGATGCGGTCGAAGCCGCCTTTGCGCATGTGCCCGATGCAGTCGGCGATCCAGTCGACGTGCTGCTCGATCGAGGCGATCATCTGCGTCTTCACGCCCGGACTGCCGGGGCCGGTGACGACGAACATGTTGGGGAAGCCCGAGACCATCAAGCCGAGATAGGTGAGCGGCCCGCCCTCCCAGTGGTCGCGCAACACTGCGCCGCCGCTGGTCCGCACGTCGATCTCGCGCAAGGCGCCGGTCATGGCGTCGAAGCCGGTCGCGAACACGATGGCATCGAGCTCGAACGTCTGGCCGCCATTGGTGCGCAATCCACTCTCGGTGATTTCCGCGATGGGATCGCTGCGCACGTCGACCAGGCTGACGTTGTCGCGGTTGTAGGTCTCGTAATAGTTGGTGTCGAGGCAGAGCCGCTTGGTGCCGATCGGATGGTCCTTGGGCGCCAGCAATTCGCCGGTGCGCTTGTCCTTCACGGTGGCGCGGATCTTGTTGCGCACGAACTCCGAAGCGGTGTCGTTCGACTGCTTGTTCACCAGCAGGTCGGTGTAGGCATAGAGGTAGCTGATGCTGCCGCCCTCCTGCCACTTGGCTTCGTAGGCCTCGTTGCGCTCGTCTTCCGGCACGTCGAGCGCCGACTTGGTCGGCTTGGCATGGCCGCCGATGGCGAACGGCGTGTCGGCCGCCGCGGCGCGGCGCGCGGGGTAATCCGCTTTGTGCCGCTGCTCGCGCTCGGCCTCCAACGGCGCATTGCGCGCCGGCAGGCTGAAGTTGGCGGTGCGCTGGAACACCGTCAGGTGCTTGGCTTGGCTGGCGATGATCGGGATCATCTGCACGCCAGACGAGCCCGTGCCGATCACGCCGACGCGCAATCCGCTGAAGTCGACACCCTCATGCGGCCACAGGCCGGAGTGGTACCACTTACCTTTGAAGTTTTTCAGGCCCTTGAAGTCGGGCACGCGCGGCGTCGAGAGGTTGCCTGCCGCCATGACGCAGTAGCGCGCGCGGATCTCCGCGCCGCCGTCGGTCTTCAGGGTCCATTCGCCCGTCTTGTCGTCGAACAAGGCCGAGACGATGCGCGTGTTGAGCTGCACGTCGCGGCGCAGATCGAAGCGGTCGGCGACGTGGTTGATGTATTTCAGGATCTCGGGCTGCGTGCCGTAGCGCTCCGGCCACTTCCATTCCTGCTGCAGCTCGTTGGAGAAGCTGTAGGAGTATTCCAGGCTCTCCACGTCGCAGCGCGCGCCGGGATAGCGGTTCCAGAACCACGTCCCGCCGACGCCTGAGCCCGCTTCGTAGGCCCGGACTTTCAGGCCCATGCCGCGCAGGCGGTGGATGGCATAGAGGCCGGCCAGGCCGCCGCCGACGATGGCGACGTCGAGCTGCCCCCTGTCGGAGGAATGGGCAGCGGAACCGTGCGAGGCGTCAGGCATCTTCTTGGGCGTTCCTGTATTGTTTTTGCTGTGCGAGCGGCGAAATTGGCGTGTTTCCAACGGTCTCCCGCCCCGACCGGCTTGGCAAGGGCCGCCGCCGGCCACATTGCCGGGGCCGGCATGCACCAAGTGCGGTGCAGCAAGCCGGTCGGACCGATGGTCGGACGAATGTTTCAGGCTTATTGTTTTTGGATGACAAGCTGTCGGCCGGGCGCCCGGTAACCTCCTCGTGGATCAGTCGGTTTCACCACCTGTCGCCAGGACGGTTACGACACCGGCTTCTCCGGCCCCCGCTGTCAGTCCGCCGCGCATTGCCGTCGCGCCACGCCCGTCCCTCTGGACGGCCGGCCGCGGCCGCCTGCCCATCGGCCCCAGGACCCTCGCCATCGTCGCCGTGGTGCTGGCCGCCCTCGTCTATGGCGGCCGCGAGCTCTATCTGCGCTTCACCCACATCTACGAGTACGACGCGCGCGTCACCGCCGACATCGTCACCATCTCCAGCCGCGCCGACGGCTGGGTCGTCGACATGCCGGTGCGCGAGGGCATGCGCGTCCAGGCGGGCCAGGTCGTGGCCAACATCGACGACCGCGCCGCCAAGCTGAAAAGCGATGCGCTAAAAGCCCAGATCGAAGGCGTGCGGGCCGAGCGCACCCGGCTCAGGGCCGAGCGACGGCTCGTCTTGAACCAGGCTGATGCGCTGGCCAAGACGCGCGGCTCGATGGTGCAGGCGCGCGAGAAGGCGCTCGCGGCCACCAAGTCCGACCTCGACTTCGCCAAGGGCGAGCTCGAACGCCAGTGGTCGCTGTTCGAGCGCCGGGTTTCCAATGAGCGTGCGCTTCAGGTGGCGCAGTCCGCCGTCGAGAAGCTGGAGAGCCAGCTCCAGCAGGCGCGCGCCGAGCACGAGCAGGCGCTGAACAGCCTTGAGGAAGCCAAGGTCGAGCAGGACAAGCTCGGCGTGATCGATGCGCAGATCGCAGCCCTCGATCATCAGGTCGCCAACCTCGCGGCGCAGATGCACCAGCAGAACGTCGACGTCGAGGATCGCACCATCAAAAGCCCAATCCCGGCCGTGATCGACCGCACCTTCGTGCTGCCGGGCGAGTACGTGCAGTCGGGCCAGCGCATCCTGCTCTTGCACAATTCCGACGAGGTCTGGGTCGAGGCCAACATCAAGGAGACCCAGGTCGGCCGCCTCAAGCTCGGCCAGATGGTCGTCGTCTCGGTCGACGCCTATCCCAACGACCGTTTCGTCGGCAAGGTGGCGCGCATCGGCAGCGCCACCACGGCGCGCTTTGCGCTGCTGCCCACGCCCAACCCGTCCGGCAACTTCACCAAGATCACCCAGCGCGTGCCGGTGAAGATCGACATGGTCGAGATGCCCAAGCCGCTGACGCCGGGCATGATGGTCGAAGTCGAAATTGACGTGCGTTAGGGAATCATGGGAGCGCGGGCCTCTGGCCCGCCTCATGATCATGAGCGGGCCAGAGGCCCGCGCTCCCAGCACATGACTGACAGCAACGTCGTCCAGACCGCGCAGGTCCTGAGAGAGCGCTATGGGCCCGCCTATCGCTGGCTGGTCACCATCACCGGCATGATCGGCGTGGTCTCCATGGTGCTGGCGATGACCACGGTGAACGTGGCGGTGCCCGACGTCATGGGCGCCTTTGGCATCGGCCAGGACCAGGCGCAATGGATGTCGTCGGCCTACATGGCGACCATGACGGCGGGCATGCTTATAAATGCCTGGCTGACCGGCATCTTCGGCGAGCGCCGCGTCTTCGTCGGCTCGTTGCTCTTTTTCTCGCTCGGCGCCCTGATGGGCGGCACGGCGCCGACCGAGCACTGGCTGATCCTTTCCCGCGTCCTGCAAGGCTTCAGCGCCGGCGTCGCCCAGCCGCTGGTGATGGCCACCATCTTCACCGTCTTCCCGCCCGACCGCCGCGGCATGGCGATGGGCGTGTTCGGTCTGGGCGTGGTGTTCGCGCCGGCCATCGGTCCGACCATGGGCGGCCTGATGATCGAGTACTTCTCCTGGCGCTACGTGTTCTTCATCTCGCTGCCGTTCTGCGTCATCGCCGCCGGCATGGGCCTGTTGTTCATGCCGACGCGGCGCATCCCGCGCGAGATCCCGCCGTTCGACTGGCTTGGCTTCGCCTTGCTCTGCATCAGCCTGTTCGGCCTGATGACCGGCATTGCCGACGGCCAGCGCGAGGGCTGGAGCTCCGACATCATCGTGCTGCGTCTCGCGATCGGCGCCCTGGCCGGCCTCGCCTTCATCCTGTGGGAGCTGCACACGCCGCGGGCGCTGCTCGACGTGCGCATCTTCGCCAACATCGAGTTCTCCGCCGCCGCCATGATCGCCTTCATCTTCGGCGCCGGCATGATGGGCTCGACCTACGTCATCCCGGTGTTCGTGCAGACCATCATCGGCTTCACGCCGCTCTTGGCCGGGCTGATGATGATGCCGGCGGGCATCATGCTCGCCTTCATCTTCCCGGTGGCCGGGCGCCTCAGCGACGCCATGCCGGCGTCGGTGATGATCATCATCGGCCTGCTGCTGTTCGCGGCGGGCTTCGCCTGGATGACCGTAGCCGATGTCGACACGACCTTCTGGACCCTGGTGGCGATGATCATGGTCTCACGGCTCGGCCTGGGGCTGATCAACCCCAGCCTGAACGCCTCCTCGCTGAAAGCCCTGCCGGCCGACAAGGTGCGCCAGGGCTCCGGTGTCGCCAACTTCATGCGCCAGCTCGGCGGCGCCTTCGGCATCAACCTGATGGTGGCCTTCTTCGAGGTGCGCACGCGCTTCCATGCCGATGCGCTGACGGCGACCCAGGGCTGGGACAACCACACCACCGAGCGCCTGCTGCACCAGGTCCAGCAGCTCCTGCAGCGCGCCGGGCTGCCGTTCCAGCAGCAGAAGGCGGGGGCGCTGGAATATCTCGGCACGATCCTGAACATCAACGCCCAGTCGATGGCCTTCTCCGACACCTTCATCGTCGTCGGCGCCGTGTCATTGCTCGCCCTGATCCCGGCCGCCATGCTGTCGCGCTCGCAGCGCCGCTCGCGGCGACTGGCCTTCGGTTAGGCCCTCATGCTCCCTGAATTGTGTCTTTGCCGGGAGCGCGCCACTCCAGTGGCGCGTCTTCGCCGGTTGCAACACCGCATGAGCGGCACTGAAGTGCCGTGCTCCCAGCAAAGAGATCGATGCGCCGACGGCCGGCGATGAAGCTCTGGACGGCTTCTGCCGCCTCGATCATGTGCCGGATCTGTACTACATCCTCAGGCTGCAAACTGGATCTCTGCGGTGCGCACGACCTCATCGCGGAAATGGCGGCTGAGATCCTGGGCGGTCCGCAGGTCCACGCGTCGGTTGTCGAGCATGGCGGATAGCTCCACTTCCATCCCCGCGAGCTTGATGAGACCGGGCTCGTTGCCCGGCTCGAACTCGACCAGCAGGTCCAGGTCGCTGTCGGAATGGGCGGTGCCTTTGAGCGTCGATCCGAACAGCGCGAGCCGTCGGATATGATTGCGGCGACAGAACGCGCCGAGTGCGGCCTGGTCGGGAAAGAGGTTCTGGGCCATCGTCCTTGTTCACTGGAAAAGACCGGGGCCGGAAGATTGTGCTCACACGCTCTTCAATGCGCAACTGCCGTGGCCTTGCTTGCCCTGATTCCGGCCGCCATGCTGTCGCGCCAGCGGCGCCGTTCGCGCCGGCTCGCCTTCAGCTGAGGTCGTGATGGAACTGAAGAATATCGTGGGCGTCTGGCGCCTCGCCTCGACTCGGGCCACTGATCCCGACGGCAAGCTGGCCGGCCAGCCGTTCGGCCCGCGCGGCATGGGTCTGGTCACCTTCACCGCGGACGGCCGCATGATGTCGGTCCTGGTCGACGGTCGCGCCAGCCTGCCGGAGGGCACGCCGCGGCAATACTCGTCCTACTGCGGCAACTACACGTTCGATGGCAGCACCCTCACCACCGTCGTCGACGCCAACTGCGATCCCGTGCGCTTCACCGCCCCGCAGGTGCGCAAGGTGCGCTTCGAGGGCGAGCGCATGGTGCTGACACCACCCGCCTCCGAGATCGCGGGCGTGAAGGTGACGCGCGAATTGACCTGGGAGAAGATCAGCAGCCAATCGCTGTAAAGCGCACAACCTCATCCTGAGGAGCATCGCGAAGCGATGCGTCTCGAAGGATGGGCGACAACAAGACTGGTGCCCACCCTTCGAGACGCGCCCCTCCGGGGCGCTCCTCAGGGTGAGGTGGTATCGCGAGAGAGATGAAGGAGTAGTCGATGCTCGAGTCTGCGCTCAAAACCAAGATCATGAACGAGGTCGATCGCCAGTTCGACGACCAGACCAAGGTCTTGGCCGACCTGGTGAAGATCCCCTCGACGCGGTTCCGCGAGGCGCCGGCGCAGGACATGATGGCCCGCCTCTTCAAGGAAGACGGGCTCTCGGTCGATCGCTGGCAGATCAAGATCGATGACCTGAAGCATCTGCCGGGCTACTCGCCGCACAGCCAGGACTATGACGATGCCTGGAACGTCGTCGGTGCCTGGCGGCCCAACAGCCCGAAGGGCCGCTCGCTGATCCTGAACGGCCATATCGATGTCGTGCCCGAGGGGCCGCACGACATGTGGAGCCGTCCGCCCTTCGAGCCCGCCGTCAAGGACGGCTGGATGTACGGCCGCGGCGCCGGCGACATGAAGGCCGGCATTATTCTCAACCTGTTCGCGCTCCGGGCCCTGCGCGCGCTGGGCTACCAGCCGGCGGCCGACGTCTACCAGCAGTCGGTGGTCGAGGAGGAGTGCACGGGCAACGGCGCGCTCGCCTGCCTGCAGCGCGGCTATCGCGCCGATGCGGCGCTGATCCCCGAGCCGTCATCGGGCGTGCTGACCGTGGCGCAGGTCGGCGTGATGTGGTTCCAGGTCAAGGTCACCGGCCATCCGGTGCACGTCTACAAGGCCGATGCCGGCTCGAACGCCATCGAATCGGCGTTCCGCCTGATCCAGCAGCTGCGCGAGCTGGAGAAGAAATGGAACGAGAAGAAGGCGCACGACAAACATTTCTGCGACCACCATCACCCGGTGAACTTCAATGTCGGCAAGATCGCCGGCGGCGACTGGGCAAGCTCGGTCCCGTCCTGGTGCACCTTCGACATGCGCGTGGGCGTGCTGCCGTCGCAGACCCTGAAGGAGTGCCGCCAGGAGATCGAGCATGTGATCCGCACCGCGGCGGCCAACGATCCGTTCCTGGGCAACAACCCGCCGACCGTGACCTGGGAAGGCTTCCAGGCCGAGCCGTTCGTGCTCAAGAACCATGAGGAGGTGCGCACGGTGCTGGCCGAGGCGCACCGGACGGTGTGGGGCCAGGACCTTTTGGACAAGACCTCGACCGGTACGGCCGACAACCGCTTCTTCGGCCTCTATGCCGGCATCCCGGCCCTGGTCTACGGCCCGCAATCTGACGACATCCACGGCTTCGACGAGCGCGTGAACCTGGACTCGATCCGCAAGATCACCCAGGCGACGGCGCTGTTCGTCGCTGAATGGTGCGGCCTGCAGCAGAAGTAGATCTGTCCGGAGGGCACCATGAAACCGGTCTATCGCGGCGTCTTTCCCGTGGCGCCCACCGTATTCGACGGGAACGGCGAACTCGATCTCGAGGGCCAGAAGCGCTGCACTGACTTCATGATCGATGCCGGCTCGCAAGGCAT
>JAKFVH010000182.1 GCA_021732285.1 Reyranella sp.
TCTGCCGGTGGATCTGCCAGTAGGCCTCGGCGATGTCGTCCGGATTGAGGATGGCATCGGGGCCGGCATTGTAGCGCTCGGGGAAGTTCGCCTTGATCCATTCGGTGTCGATGGCGCCGTCGATCACTACGTGGGCGACGTGGATGTTCTGCGGCCCGAGCTCGCGCGCCATCGATTGGGCGAGCGCACGCACGGCATGCTTGCCACCGGCGAAGGCCGAAAAGCCGCGGCCGCCGCGCAGGCTCGCCGTGGCGCCGGTGAACAGCATGGTGCCGCGGCCGCGCGGGACCATTGCCTTGGCGGCCTCGCGCGCCGTCAAGAAGCCGGCGAAGGCCGTCATCTCCCAGACCTTGCGGTAGACGCGGCTCGTCGTGTCACGGATGTCGAAGCGCACGTTGCCGCCGATGTTGAAGACGAAGACCTCGACCTCGCCGATCTCGGTCTCGATCTCGCGGAACAGGTTTGTCACCTGCTCCTCGTCGCGCGCGTCGGAGCCGAAGGGGTGGACCTTGCCGCCCGCCTCGGTGATCTGGCCGACGAGGTGCTTCAGCTTGTCGGCGCTGCGCCGCGTCACCGCCGCCGTGTAGCCCTCGCGCGCAAAGCGACGGGCGATTGCACCGCCCGTCGCATCGCCCGCACCGATCACGACACAGACCTTGCTTCTCGCCATGGGCGGTCTCCTTTGCCGCCAATCTGTCGGCGGCTGGAAGATCGCTCAAGGGAGATTACGTCATGACCGGCTGAGACGGCTGATTGCTGCTCTTGACCAGGCCGGCGCGGCGGCGGATCTCCGCCGTGGTCAGGCCCTCGCCATTGGGGCGCCAGCCCGGCGGGCCGAAGGTGTACATCCAGGCCTCGTGCAGCGAACGCGCCGAGCGCAGGTCCTTGAAGAGCCCGATCCACGGCGAGAAGTTGAGGACCAACGGATTGCGCGAGGAGACGGTGGGCGTGATGGTGCCGTAGTCGCACGGCACGTCGGCGCGCTCGGGAATGTAGCTGCCGAACAGGCGGTCGAAGACCACCAGCACGCCGCCGTAGTTGGCGTCGAGATACTCCGGATTGCGCGCGTGATGGACGCGATGGTTGGACGGCGTGTTGAAGATGCCTTCCAGCCAGCCCAGCCGCGGGAACCAGTCGGCATGCAGCCAGAACTGATAGAGCAGGTTCAGCACCAGCGCCGACAGCACGACCGTCGGCGTGAAGCCGAGCAGCACCAGCGGCGTGAAGAACAGCGTCGAGCCGGTCAGCCGGCCGAACCAGCCCAGCCGATAGGCCGCCGACAGATTGAGCTGGTTGGGCGAATGATGCGGCGAATGCCCGTTCCAGAACCAGCGCGAGGTGTGGCTGAAGCGATGGTACCAGTAGTAGAAGAATTCCAGGCCGAAGAAGAGCAGCAGGATCGAGCCGACATTGTCGAGCGACTGGGTGAAGAAACGATAGTCCCACGCCAAGCCCATCCACGGCGCGATGACGATGAGCGGCACGAAGCGCAGCAGCTGGCGGCCGGTCAGGTCGGCAAGCGAGCAGGCCGAGGCCCACCAGTCGTAGCCTTCCTTCCGGGTGCGCGCGAGCCACAGACCCTCGGCCAGGGCGGCAGTCAGCACGAGCGGCAGGACGACGAGATAGATCCCGGAGAGGTCGGCCACAGGGGACTCCTTGCGGTTTGCCTGGCGATTTGCTTATCAGGCAATATATGAGCGATGCTCATGTTCTCGTACTCGCCTTTGCCAAGCCCGGACAGCCATGCCGACACGCCGCCAAGCCCCTGAAATAAAAAGACGAATTCCCCGCCAGAGCCGCGCGGCCGAGACCGCGGCGGCGATCCTGGAAGGCGCTGCTCAGATTCTCGAAGCCGGCGGCCTCGCCGGTTTCACGACCAACGCCGTGGCCGAGCGCGCCGGCGTCAGCATCGGCACGCTCTATCAGTACTTCGCCGACAAGAACGCGATCCTGCTGGCGCTCGCCCGGCAGCAGGTCGGGCTCGGCCTGGCGGACATCGCCCGGGCGCTGAGCGGCGAGATCGATCCCACGCCGGAGGGCCGGGTGCGCGCCATGGTGCGCGCGGCGATACATGCCTTCCGCGGCCGTCAGCGCGCACGCAAGGCGGTGATGGAGGCGGTCCTGAGCCAAGGTCACCATGCCGAGCTGATGCTGCCGGTCGTCGCCTTCATCGCCCAGCATCGCGTCGGCGCGGCGCCGCAGGCGGTCTTCGCCACGATGACGCCGATCCAGATGTTCGTGATGTCGCGCGCCGTGATCGGCGTCCTGCGCGCCGCCGTCCTGGAGGAGCAGCCGTTCTTCAAGAGCCGCCCCTTCGAAGACGAGCTGGTGCGGCTGGTGCTGGCCTACCTGCAAGCAACGACGGCAGAGGCGGCGGCGCGGGCGTGATCGATCGTCATCCCGAGCGAAGCCGCCCGAAGGGCGGCGCAGTCGAGGGACCTGTTCTTGTCGGCAATAATGACTAGGTCCCTCCACTACGCCTCGCTACGCTCGGCTCCGGTCGGGATGACGGACGGTCGATGTCACGCCGCGCGGCTCAGATCCTCGCCGGCCAGCGCGCGCTCGATCAGCTTCACGACATTGTCGCGGCCATAGAGCTTGATGAAAGCGCCCATGCGCGGCCCCTGCTCGCTGCCTAAAAGCACTTCGTAGAGCGTCTTGAACCACAGGCGCAGCTCGGCCTGCGCGAAGTGGCGCTTGCCCGCCTCGTAGACCTCGTTCTGGATGAACTCGGCCGTCGAATCTTCCGGCAGCTTGCTGAGCGTGTCAGCGAGATCCTGCAATGCCTCGCGCTCCTTGCCCGCGGGCAGCCGGAACTTCTTCGAAGCCTTCACGAAGTCCTGATAGTAGGCCACCGCGCCGGTCAGCAGTCGATCAAGATAGGGTGCGCTCTCCGGCGTGGCGCCCGGCACGTAGCGGCGCAGGTACTGCCACAGCACGTCCTTGCTGTCGGTGTGCGCCACGCTTGCGAGGTTGAGCAGCATGCCGAAATTGACGCCGGCCGCGCTGTTGGTCGGCGCCTTGCCGTCATGGATGTGCCAGGCCGCGTTCTCCAGCGCCTTGGCCGGCTCCTCGGCCGGCAGCTTCTCGACCGCCGCGAGATAGTCGTCGACGGCGCGCGGGATGACGTCGAAGTAGAGACGCTTGGCACGCCGCGGCTGCTGCTGCATGTAGAGCGCCAGCGATTCGGGCGGCGCATAGCGCAGCCATTCCTCGACCGAGAGGCCATTGCCCTTGGATTTGGAGATCTTCTTGCCCTCCTCGTCGAGGAAGAGCTCGTAGTTGAAGCCCTCCGGCGGCGTGCCGCCCAGGATCTTCACAATCCTGGCCGAGAGCTCGGCCGACGGGATGAGATCCTTGCCGTGCATCTCGTAGTCGACGCCGAGCGCGAACCAGCGGCCGGCCCAGTCGGCCTTCCACTGCAGCTTGACGTTGCCGCCGGTCACCGGCGTCTCGACCAAGGTGCCGTCCTCGTCGCGATAGACGATGGTGCCCGCCTGGGCATCGGTCTTGATCACCGGCACCTGCAGCACGCGGCCGGTCTTGGGCGAGATCGGCAGGAAGATCGAGTAGGTCGCGCGCCGCTCCTCGCCCAGGGTCGGCAGCATGACGGCCTGCACCTCGTCGTAGTGCTGAAGCATGGCGAGCAGCATCGTGTCGAAGCGGCCCGACTTGTACCAATCGGTCGCCGACTGGAACTCGTACTCGAAGCCGAAGGAGTCGAGGAAGGCGCGCAGGCGAGCGTTGTTGGCCGCCCCGAAGCTCGGATGCTCGTTGCTGAACGGATCGGGCACCGAGGTCAGCGGCTTGCCGAGATTGGCCGCCAGCATCTCCTTGTTGGGCACGTTGTCGGGCACCTTGCGCAGCCCGTCCATGTCGTCGGAGAAGCAGAACAGCCGCGTCGGCACGTCGCTGAGCCGCTTGAAGGCCTGGCGGACCATGGTGGTGCGCACGACCTCGCCGAAGGTGCCGATATGCGGCAGGCCCGACGGGCCGTAGCCGGTCTCGAGCAGCACGTATCCCTTGGCCGGCGCTTTGCCGCCGATACGGGCGACCAGCTTGCGGGCTTCTTCAAACGGCCACGCGCGCGCGGCCTCGGCGAGGGAACGATCGATCTGGGACATGGAACGGGCCAAACTAGGTGCGGCGGCCATTTGCGTCAATGCGACCCAAAGCGCGCAACAGTCCATCACCATGCGGACCTCACGTCTTATGGCTCTTGACGCCATAGGCAATCTATGGCATCAAATGCCATATGAAAGCCGCCCCGTTGTTCCGCTTGAAATACGAGCTGGATGGTGGCGCCATCGTCGAAATGGTCATCTGGGACCTGCCGCGGCCTGTTCCCGCAAGCCAACACAAGTTCAAGTACAGGCTTTACTTCGGCAGGGGTGGCAAAAGAATCGTCGGCTACGACAACGAGCGCGGAAAGGGCGACCATCGCCATCTGCGAGGCGCCGAACAAGCGTACCAGTTCGTGTCGCCCGAGAAACTCGTCGAAGATTTTCTGGCGGACGTCGAGGAAACGAGGAGAAGACGATGAAGAAGCAACGGAAGATGCAGGTACATGTCGAAGACCTGGCGACGTCCGGCCGGCGCTTCGTCGATGCGTGGCGCCGTGCGGAACGCGGCGAGACAGTTCATGAGGAACATCTCTCCTTCGAGAGTTTCGAGGGGTTGTTGGCAACCTTGACGCCCAAGCGCATCGAGCTGGTGCGCTTCGTCCGGCGTCATCCACATCTTTCGATTGCCGCCGTCGCGCGTGAGCTTGGCCGGGACTACAAGCGTGTGCATGGCGATATCCGCGCCCTCGAAGCGGCCGGATTGCTGGAAGAGGATGAAGACGGGCTGTTGGCACCTTTTGCCGGTGTCGAGGCGCAGCTTTCGTTCTCTTGAGCATGACTGCGGCGAGGCCCCTCGACTTCGCTCGGGTACTCCGTGCCGCGCACAATGAACAAAAGCCCCCTCGCACTGGCCTTCGGCGGCCTTCTGGCGATGGCCGCCGGCATCGGAATCGGCCGCTTCGTCTACACCCCCATCCTGCCTCCGATGGTCGAGGCGCTGTCGCTCAGCAAGGCAGAGGCGGGCCTGATCGCCTCGGCCAACTTCGTGGGCTACCTCGCGGGCGCCCTGCTGGCGGCGGTGCGCCTGCCGGGCTCGCGCCGCACCTGGCTGCTCGCGGGCCTGGCGCTGAACGCGCTCTGCCTGGCGGCGATGGCCGTCACCACATCGCTGGCGCTCTTCCTGCTGCTGCGGCTTTTAGCCGGTATCGCCAGCGCCTTTTGCCTGATCTTCAGCTCCGCCCTGGTGCTCGACCGGCTCGCCGCCACGGGACGCAGCGGCCTGTCGGCGCTACACTTCTCGGGTGTCGGGATCGGCATCGCCGCGTCGGCGGCCCTGGTCGCAACCCTCAGCGACTGGCGCAGTATGTGGCTGGCGAGTGCCGCCCTCGCCGTGCTCGCAGCGGTCGCGGCCGCGATGATCGTGCCGGCCGACACCGCTCCCTCGCCCACCGCTGGCCGGGCTCCGCGCACAAAACTCTCGTCGGCGTTCATCATGCTCGCCGTCGCCTACTTCCTGTTCGGCATCGGCTACATCATCACCGCGACGTTCCTCATCGACATCGTGCGCGGCTCGCCCACCATCCGCCATCTCGAGCCTTACGCCTGGGTGCTGGTCGGCGTGGGCGCGGCGCCTTCGGTCGTGCTGTGGGGCGCGCTCGGCCGGCGCATCGGCATCCTGCCGGCCTTCGCCGTGGCGAGCCTGGTCGAGGCGGCCGGCGTTCTGGCGAGCGTGCTGTGGCTGCGGACCCTGGGCGTGGTGATCGCCGCCCTCTTCCTCGGCGGCACCTTCATGGGCCTGACGGCGCTCGGCCTGATCGGCGCGCGTGAGGCGGGCGAAGGCGATCCGCGCGGCCGCATCGCCCTCATGACGGCGGCGTTCAGCCTCGGCCAGATCATCGGGCCGGTCTTTGCCGGCGTCGTCTACGACGCCACCGGCAGCCTGGTCTGGCCCTCGCTGCTGGCGGCAGCGGGCCTCATCCTGGCGGCGCTGCTTTCGATGTCGGCAGACTTCCGGCGCCGCCGTCAGCTTTCGTAGACGTCCTTTCGATGCCTGATTGCGGTGATTGTGACGACCCGCCGAGGCAAGTCGACAAGATACACGACACGCCAGTCACCCACGCGCAGCCGCCAGCGACCCTTCAAGCTGTGTCTAAGCGGCTTTCCGTAGGCAATCGGATCGACGGTCAAGCGCGAATTGATGGCACGCCTGATCACCGTCGCCATGGCTGTCGGCAACTCGGGAATGTCTTCGGTCACCACGCCTTCGAGATACACGATCCGGAAGGCCGTCACCCGAGCTTCGCTTTCCAGGCTTCTTCATCCGAGTAGGTACGCTTGCTCGTCTTCTCCCTGCGCTCGGACAAGCGAGCCAGGAACAGATCTTCATCGCGTTCGAGCGCATCGCGCAGCAGCTCTGCCGCCGCGGCAGAGAGCGACTTTCCACGCTTCTTCGCTGCAATCCGCAAATCCTTCTGCAGCTCGCGATCGAGGACGACGTTCAGTCGAGGGTTTGAAGAAGGCATCGGTTTGCTCCAATTTCAAGGTGTATCACTTTCGATGCACCTTGCCAACCCGCACGCCGGCCAGCGTGCCCGCTACTTCTTGCCTAGCACAGCCAGCGCCTCGCGCGCCGCGCGTAGCCCGGACGCATAGGCGCCGCCGACGCGCGTCGCCCACACCGGATCGGTCGCCTCGCCGGCAAAGAACACGCGGTCATGGTGCGGCTGGGCCAGCACCGACCGCTTGTCGGCGTTGCCTGGCGTTGCCATCGACCACGAGCCACGGGCGAACGGGTCCTTACCCCAGCGCGTCACCGACGAGCGCGCCATCAGGCCGCGCAAGTCGTTGCCGTAGATCTCGGCCAGAGCCGACATGGCAAAGCCCAGGGCGGCGCCCGTGCCCTCCTCCTCGAGCTGCCGCGCCTGCGCGCCGCCCACGAACACGATGGCGGCGTCGCGATTGTAGGGCCGCACGATGGCGTCGAACGGCTCCTGCTTGCGGTTGAGGCCGAGGATGCTGCGGCCAGCGGGCGCGTCGATCACCTTGCGGCCGAATGACAGCGCGATCTTGTTGTAGAGCGCCATCGGCAACTGGGCGATCGCCTCGCGCTTGGCCGCGCTGAGCTGCGGGGCAAAGCCGAACGGACCGGCGGCCAGCACACCGGTCGGCACCGTCACGATGACGGCCTTGGCCGACAACTGGCCGTTGGTGGTGACGATCAACACCTGAGGGCTCGTCGAATCGATGCGGACCACCTTGGTGCCGAGCTTCACCGGCACCTTGGCGCCCCAGCGTGCAACCAGCGCACCCAGCCCCTCGGCCACCGAATATTGCGGCTCGGTCTCGGGCTGTCGCATGAAGTCGCGCGCCGACAGCTCGCTGAGCTCGACACCCGATTCCAGCGGCCCGACCATGGCATAGGCCAGCCGCTCCAGCGGATCGTGCGCCACCAGCACGCGGCCGACCGGCACGTCGGGTGCCTTCTTCAGGGCCTCGACCAGCTTGCGCGAGGCATCGATGGCGATCTTCTCGAAGCGTGCGTATTCCTCCTTGGGCGCCTCGGTGCCGCCGATGTAGATCGCCTGCTCCTGGCGGTCGGGCACCGGCCGCACGTTCATCTCCTTCAGGATCGCCATGGCGGGGTTGGTGCGGCCCGCCTCGATCCATTGGGCGCCAAGATCGAAGGGAAATCCGAAGGTGGTGCTGTCAGTGACGGCACGGCCGCCAATGCGCTCGCGCGCCTCGACCACAAGCACGTTCTTGTTCGTCGCCATCAGGGTTTTGGCGGCGGCCAGGCCCGCGACGCCAGCGCCCACAATGACGACGTCGGGATCGGCGGCCCCCCACGTTGGTAGTGCCGGAAGTGCTGTTCCTGCCATCAAGGTGGACAGGAAGAGACGACGACTGAGCGTCATTTGACTGACAGTGTATGCTATCGGCCTGTTGATGGTGTTGCCTTCTCACAACTGGACGGCCCTGGTCGCAACCGCGCGCGGCGCGCTGTGGCGCGGGCCCGATGGCGCGCCCAATGGCGACAAGGTCGAGCGGCTGAAGGCAGCCGACGCCGCGATGCGTGCGGCGGCCAACCCACCGCTTGTCTGCCACGCGCCGGCGGTGGCGGCGCGGCTTGGCCTGGACGACCTGCCGGCGCTCGATCTGCTAGAGCTCTTCGCCTTCGTGCGGCCGGCGACGTTCTGCCTGCCCACGCCGCGAGGGCTCTGCGAGGCACTCGATCTCGCCCTGCCGACGACACCGGAAGAAGAGGTCGCCGCCTTGCCGCAGGCCGCGACCGCCCTGCTCGACGAGCTCGAGGACATGGCGGCACTGGCCTCGCGCGAGCTCACCGAGACCGCGCTCGCCATGGCGCGCGGCCAGTGGCCGTGGGGCGAGGCCGTGCTGGCAGCGCTGGGCATCGATCCCGCGGGAAAGAAACCGAGGCATGGCGCCGGCCTTGATGTCTGGAAGAGCCTGCCGCAATGGGAGGAGCCGCCGCCCGCCACGCCGCCCTCCAGCC
>JAKFVH010000275.1 GCA_021732285.1 Reyranella sp.
CTCTCTTGGCGGACGCCGGCGATATCCTGCCCGTCGATCGCGATGCGACCGCCATCGAGGTCGTACAGCCGCTGCACCAGCTTGACGAAGGTCGTCTTGCCCGAGCCCGACCGTCCGACGAGGCCGACGCGCTGGCCCGCGGGAATGCGGATCGACAGCCCATCATAGACCTCTCGATCGAGGGCGGGATAACGAAAACGCACCTGGTCGAACTCGATGTCGCCGCGCGCGATCACGAGCTCGCCGGCACCGGGCCGGTTTTCCACGCCGAGCGGCCGCTCATGGAAGGCAACGAGCTCCTCCAGGTCGCTGGTCGACTTCTGCACGTTCTGCACATGGTGGCCGATGTCGCGCAGGTAGCCGTTGATCACGCCATAGGCCGTGAGCACGAAGGTGACGTCGCCCAGCGTCGCCGTGCCCTGCCACCAGAACAGCAGGGCAAGGCCGATCACGACGACGCGCAGCACCATCAGGATGGACTGCTGCAGGGTGCCGGTGAGGATGTGCCTCGTCCAGGTGACCCAGGTGCGCATCCGCCAGCGTCCCAGGACGCGGCCAAGATGGGTGTCCTCGCGACCCTCCGCGCCGAACGCCTTGACGACGGGATTGCAGCTCACGGCGTCGGCCAGCGCGCCACCGAGGCGGCTGTCCCAGGCATTGGAGCGCCGGGCAGCAGGCGTGACGTAGTCGAGCGACAGCTTCACCGTCACCAGCACGTAGGCGACCGAGCCGACGCCGACGGCGAGGCCCATCAGCGGCCAATGCCAGGCGAACAGGGCCGTCGCGCCAAGCAGCACGACGAACGACGGCCACAACGCCACCAGCACGGTGTCGTTGAGCACGTCGATGGCCCACATGCCGCGAGTCACCTTGCGCACCGTGGCGCCGGCGAAGCTGTTGGCGTGCCAGTCCGTCGAGAAGCGCTGGACGCGCCAGAAGGACTCGTGCGCCACCTCGCTCATCATGCGCAAGGTGAAGCGCACGATGCCCTTGAACAGGCCATAGCGCAGGACGACCAGCGCCACGCCGAGGCCGACGATCGCCGCGAACGCGCCGAGCGCATCCAGCATGGCAACGTCGCGCGACCGCGCCACGTCGGCCAAGGCGTCGACCATCTGGCCGGCAAACAGCGGCACGGCGAGCTCGGCCGCCGCGATCAATACGAGGCCCGCCGCCATGACCAGTGCCAGGCGCCACTGCCGGCGCCATTGGCCGGCAACGAACCGGAGGGTGCGCAGCAACGGGTCTGTGCTTCGCTCAGTTCTGCGAGAAGTCATTGTTCGATGCCGCGCCACAAGGGCGGCGGCTCCTCAAAAGGTCGTCCGACCGTGCGCCACGATGAGGCGCGATGACGTTCGACGACGTGAATTTTCAGAAAACGGATGCAAGCGGCCTGCGCGGCGGCCGCGGCCGGACCTAATGCCTGAAGAGGGCGAGGTCCGAGGCGCAGCCGACGGGAGTGGTGGCGTTGAACATGATAACGGTCATCAACGTCTCCCTGGCTGGGTGTGCATCGAGGGCGCGCAAACTAGGCCCGGCTACCCTTTCAATCAAGGGCACCTCGATCGATTCCACAACGAGGCTGTCGCACTGTGGCGGCGAGGCCACAGCGCCCTGCTCAGGTCGGCCGGGCGGGCGTCAGCAGGCGAGCGTAGAGGTTCGACAGGGCGGGCCAGAACAGGGCGACCAGGCCCAGAACCATGATCGTGCTGACCAGGCCGTTGGAGAAGAAGACGCCCAGCCCGCCTTGGGAGATCAGCAGGGATTGCCGGAAGGATTCCTCGGCCTTGTCGCCCAGCACGATCGCCAGGACCAGCGGCGCCAGCGGGTAGTTGCACTTCTTCAGGAAGTAACCGGCGACGCCGAACACCAGCATCATCACCACGTCGAAGGTGTTGTTGTGTACCGTGTAGGCGCCGATGGCGCAGATCACCAGGATGATGGGCGCGATGATGCTGAACGGCACGCGCAGGATGGCGGCGAAGAACGGCACCATGGTCAGCACGATGATCAGCCCGACGATGTTGCCGAGATACATGCTGGCGATCAAGCCCCAGACGAAATCCTTCTGCTCGACGAACAGCAGCGGTCCGGGCTGCAGGCCCCAGATCAGCAGGCCGCCCAGCAGCACGGCGGCGGTGGGCGAACCCGGCACGCCGAGCGACAGCATGGGCAGCAGGGCCGACGTGCCGGCAGCGTGTGCCGCCGTTTCGGGCGCGATCACGCCTTCGATCTCGCCGCTGCCGAACTTGTCGCCCTTGCGCGAGGTGCGCTTGGCAATGCCGTAGCTCATGAACGAGGCGGGCGTCGCACCGGCGGGCGTGATGCCCATCCAGCAACCGATCAGGCAGGAGCGCAGCGAGGTCATCCAGTAACGCGGCAGCTCCTTCCAGGTCTGCCACACAACCGTGGGATTGATGCTGGCGGCCTTGCCCTTGAAGGACAGCCCTTCTTCCATGGTCAGCAGGATCTCGCCGATGCCGAACAGGCCGATCACGGCAACCAGGAAGTCGAAGCCGCTCAGAAGTTCATGCGACCCGAAGGTCAGGCGAAGCTGGCCGGTCACCGTATCGGTGCCGACGGCGGCGAGCGCGAAGCCCAGCATCATGGCGGCGATGGTCTTGGTCGGCGGCTCCTTGCCCATGCCGACGAAGCTGCAGAACGCCAGGAAGAACACCGAGAACTTCTCAGCCGGTCCGAACTGCAGGGCGAAGCTCGCCACCAGCGGAGCGGCGAGCGTGATGACGATGACGGCGAACAGCGCCCCGACGAAGGACGAGGTGAAAGCCGCGGTCAGCGCTTCACCGGCCTTGCCGTTCTGCGCCATCGGATGGCCGTCGAACGTGGTGGCGACCGACCATGGCTCGCCCGGGATGTTGAACAGGATGGAGGTGATGGCGCCGCCGAACAGGGCGCCCCAGTAGATACAGGACAATAGGATGATCGCCGATGTCGGCGACATGCTGAAGGTGAGCGGCAGCAGGATCGCCACGCCGTTGGCGCCGCCGAGGCCGGGCAGCACGCCGATGATCACGCCCAGCACGATGCCGATCACCATGTAGAGCAGGTTCTGCCAGCTCAACACGACGGCGAAGCCCGCCATCAGATCGCCAATACTATCCATCCCCGCCGATCCCTTTGCTCTTGTCCGGCCTAGAGGCCGAGCAGGTCCTCGAGCGGCCCCTTGGGCAACGGCACGAGGAACCACATTTCAAACGTGATGTACGTGACCACCGGCAGGGCAATGCTGATGGTCAGTGTCAACAGCCAGCTGTAGCGGCCGATCCAGCGCATGAAGCCCGCGATCAGCAGGGCCGACGCGATGTAGATGCCGATCCACGGGATCACACCGACATAGATCGTGAGCGGCAGGACGACCTTGAGGACCTGGGTGAGCTCGTGCCAGTTCGCGAAGAGCTTGCGGCTGCCGTGCGTGTAGGCGCGCACCAGGTTGTAGAGGCTGGTGGCGACGACGATCAGCCCGATCCAGAAGGGGAAGAAGCCCGACTTCGGACCTTCCGCCCCCCAACCGATGCCGACCTGGAGACTGCCGATGACGGTGATGACGCCCAGCAGTGCCATGAAGGCGGCAACGCCGACTTCCACGAGATGCTGGCGAGGTCCGGAAGATGAGTCATTGGGCGAATTGGACATGAACCCTCTATTGCCCCGTCGACGCTGCGCGCAAGAATGCCGGGAGCATCGTGGTGCTCCCGGCGCAGATGGCTGTGAAATCCGTGATCAATTGGTGGCGAGGAAGCCAGCTTCCTTCATCAGGTCGCGATGGCGTTTCTCCTCGGCCTCGACCCACTTGGTATAGTCCGCGCCGGTCATGAAGGACTGGTTGAAGGCGCCGTCAGCCATGAGCTGCGCCCATTCCGGCGTGGCACGCACCTTCTTGAACAGCTCGACGTAGTAGTCGACCGCGTCCTTCGGCACATTCGCCGGCATGAAGATGCCGCGCAGCATGAGGTACTCGATGTCGAGACCCTGGCTCTTGCAGGTCGGGATGCTGGACCACGACAGGTCGCCGGCAATCTTCTCCTTGCCCGCCAGGGGCTTGCTGTCGAACACGCAGAGCGGGCGGACCTTGCCGGCGCGCCACTGCGCCACGGCCTCGATCGGGTTGTTGACCGTCATGTCGACATGCTTGCCGACGAGCTGGACCGCGACCTCTCCACCGCCCTTGTAGGGCACGTAGGTGATCTTGGTGCCGGTCGCCTTCTCAAGCGCGACGGTAATGATCTGGTCTTCCTGCTTGGATCCCGTGCCGCCCATCTTGAACTGGCCCGGCGGGGCGGCCTTCATGGCCGTCACCAGCTCGGCGACCGTCTTGTAGGGGGAGTCGGCATTGACCCAGAGCACGAACTCGTCGAGCGCCAGCATCGCCACCGGGGTCATGTCCTTCCACGAGAAGGGAATGCCGGTGGCCAGCGGCGTGGTGAACAGGTTCGACAGGGTGATGACGAGCTTGTGCGGGTTGCCCTTTGAATTCTTGATGTCCAGGAAGCCTTCGCCGCCGGCGCCGCCGGCCTTGTTGACCACCACCACGCTCTGCTTCATCAGGTTGTGCTTGGTGATGATGCCCTGGACCATGCGCGCCATCTGGTCAGCCCCGCCGCCAGTGCCGGCAGGTACGATGAATTCGACGTTGCGTGTCGGTTCCCAAGCGTTCGCGGGTGTAACGTAAAGACCAGCCGCCACTGCCGTCAAAGCGACAGCGACCGCCCGCCTACGGAGCGTGTGACTCATGACCTTGGTTCCTCCCAATGCACTTTTTTGTGCTAATTCTGTGAAAACTCTACAATGATCCCGATGACGGGTCGAGCGCCGACGAACCAATGATCGACAAGCTCGAGTTCCTCATTGCCCTGGCGCGGGAAAAGAACTTCGGCAAGGCCGCCGAGCAATGCGGCGTGACCCAACCGACTTTTTCCGCAGGCATCAAGCAACTCGAAGACACGCTAGGTGTCATGCTTGTTCAACGCACATCACGTTTCCTTGGTTTCACCGCCGAAGGGGAGCGGGTGCTGGACTGGGCGCGCACCATCGTCGCCGACACGCGGGCCATGCGGCAGGAGGTGCGCACCCTCAAGCAGGGGTTGAGTGGTCACCTGAAGATCGCCGCCATCCCGACGGCGCTGGCCATGGTCTCGGCGCTCACCACCCCCTACCGCGCCAAGCATCCCAACGTGAAGTTCACGATCCTGTCGAGGACGTCGTCGGATGTGCTGTCGATGCTTGAGAATCTCGAGGTCGATGCCGGCCTGACCTATATCGACAATGAGCCGCTGGGCCGCATGCGTGCCGTGCCGCTCTACCTCGAGCAGTACCGCCTGCTGACCTCGGCGGACAGCCCCCTGGGCGAACGCGACCAGGTCACCTGGGCCGAGGTCGGGCGCATCCCACTTTGCCTGCTGACGCCGGACATGCAGAACCGGCGCATCATCGACAGCCTGTTGCATGCCGCCGGCGGCCGCCCGGAACCGACGCTCGAGTCCAATTCGATGATCGTGCTGTTCTCGCATGTGCGGACCGGCCGCTGGGCGAGCGTCATGCCGGAGAAGCTCGCCGATACGCTTGGCCTGACGGAGAAACTGCGGTCGATCCCAATCGTTGAACCTGAGGCAGTCCATCAGATCGGATTGGTCGTGCCGCCGCGCGAGCCCATGACGCCGACAGTGTCTGCCCTTGTGGCCGAGGCCACGCATCTGGCCACCAAGATGAGTTGAATACCATTAGTGGTATAGAGGCCTTGTAGTTTTCAATATCTGGGATTTCATCATAGGTAAAATTGGCAATAGGTTTCCGAATTGATAGATTTGTTCTATCGCAGCACGCGTTAGCTTTATTGCGTGCGGACTGACCACGGCTCAATAGCTAGGCAGCAATGGCCGTGGTCCGGCCGGTAGCCATTTTGGAGCATCTCAACATGCCGGCGTGGAGCGAAGCGCAGGGCAACGACATCATCCGCCGCCACGCGGGCCGCGAAGGTGCGCTGCTGCCCATTCTCCACGACATGCAGGCCACCTTCGGTCACGTGCCGACGCCGGCCGTGCCGGTCATCGCCGAGGCGCTCAATCTCACGCGCGCGGAAGTGCACGGCGTCGTCTCCTTCTATCACGACTTCCGAGACAAGCCGGCCGGCCGCCATGTGCTGAAGCTCTGCCGCGCCGAGGCCTGCCAGTCGGTGAACGGTGAGCGCCTGGCCAGGCAGTTCCTCGATCGCTTCGGTGTGGAGTGGGGCGGCACGACTCCGGACGGCCGACTGACCATCGAAGCGACCTACTGCCTGGGCCTCTGCGCCTCGGGGCCGTCGGCGATGCTCGACGGCGAGGTGATCGGGCGGCTCACCAAGGACTCGATCGACGACATCGCGCGCGAGGTCGGGTGATGGCCACGCGCATCTTCGTTCCCCGCGATGCCGCGGCCCGTGCCGTCGGCGCGGACAAGGTCGCGGCGGCGATCGCCGAAGAGACCAAACGCAAGGGCATCGCCGTCGAAATCGTGCGCACCGGCTCGCGCGGCCTGTTCTGGCTGGAGCCGCTGGTCGAAGTCGAGACTCCGGCCGGCCGCATCGGTTTCGGGCCAGTTGCGGCCAAGGACGTGGCGAGCCTGTTCGCTGACGGCCTGCCGGCTGCGTCTCATGCGCTGTGCGTCGGACGACCCGAGGAGATTCCCTTCCTCAAGAAGCAGACGCGCATCACCTTCGCCCGCTGCGGCATCATCGATCCGCTGTCTCTTGCCGACTATCGCGCTCATGGCGGCATGCGCGGGCTGGAGCGGGCGAGGAGCCTCGGTCCCGCGGCCACGGTCGAAGAGGTGACCAAGTCCGGCCTGCGCGGCCGCGGCGGTGCGGGCTTCCCGACCGGCATCAAATGGAAGACCGTGGCCGACACCGCGGCCGACCGGAAGTACATCGTCTGCAACGCCGACGAAGGCGATTCGGGCACCTATGCCGACCGCATGATCATGGAAGGCGATCCCTTCCTGCTGATCGAGGGCATGGCGATCGCGGGCTTCGCGGTCGGCGCGACCAAGGGCTACATCTACATCCGCTCCGAATATCCCGACGCCATCCGCGTCATGGAGCGCGCCATCGTGCTGGCAGAGCGCGAGGGGTTGCTTGGGGCAGAGGCCAGGTTCGATCTCGAAGTGCGCGTCGGCGCCGGCGCCTATGTCTGCGGCGAGGAGACCTCGCTGCTGGAAAGCCTCGAAGGCAAGCGCGGCCAAGTGCGCGCCAAGCCGCCATTGCCGGCGCACAAGGGCCTGTTCGGCAAGCCCACGGTCATCAACAACCTGATCTCGCTCGCCACCGTGCCGGCCATTCTGGCCGACGGCGCCGAGCACTATGCGGCGCTGGGCATGGGCCGCTCGCGCGGCACCATGCCGATCCAGCTCGCCGGCAACAGCAAGTATGGCGGCCTGTTCGAAGCGGCCTTTGGCCTGACCTTGGGCGAGATCGTCGAGGATATCGGCGGTGGCACCCGTACTGGCCGGCCAGCGCGCGCCGTGCAGGTCGGCGGGCCGCTGGGCGCCTATTTCCCGCGCAAACTGTTCGACACGCCGTTCGACTACGAGGCTTTCGCCGGCCTCGACGGGCTGATCGGCCATGGTGGCGTCGTGGTGTTCGACGACACGGTCGACATGGCGCATCAGGCGCGGTTCGCGTTGGAATTCTGTGCCATTGAATCCTGCGGCAAGTGCACGCCCTGCCGCATCGGTTCGGTGCGCGGCACCGAGACCATGGACAAGATCATTCGCGGCGAGCGCGTCGAGGCCAACCTCGCGCTGGTCACCGACCTTTGCCAGACGCTGAAGTTCGGATCGCTGTGCGCGCTTGGCGGTTTCACGCCGTATCCGGTGATGAGCGCCATCCGGCATTTCCCCGAGGATTTCGACCGCCCGCGCCTAAAAGCTGCGGCGGAATAGGAGCAGGCCATGTCTCTCGTTCACGAGACCGATTACGGCACGCCAGCCAGCAAGTCGTCCGAGATGGTGACCCTCACCATCGACGGCCAGGCCGTCACGGTGCCCGCCGGCACCTCGATCATGCGCGCGGCGATGGATATCGGGACCCAGGTGCCCAAGCTCTGCGCCACCGACTCCGTCGATGCCTTCGGTTCCTGTCGGCTCTGCCTGGTTGAGATCCAGGGCCGCCCGGGCACCCCTGCTTCGTGCACTACGCCCGTTGGCAACGGCATGGTGGTGTCGACCCAGACCGAGCGGCTAAAACAGATCCGCAAGGGCGTGATGGAGCTCTACATCTCCGATCATCCGCTCGACTGCCTGACCTGCGCCGCCAACGGCGACTGCGAACTGCAGGACATGGCAGGCGCCGTCGGCCTGCGCGACGTGCGCTACGGCTACGACGGCGAGAACCACACCAAGCAGGCCAAGGACGAATCCAACCCGTACTTCACCTTCGATCCGTCGAAGTGCATCGTCTGCTCGCGCTGCGTGCGCGCCTGCGAGGAAGT
>JAKFVH010000243.1 GCA_021732285.1 Reyranella sp.
GCCGTGAGCTTGGCAATGAAGCCTGTCGGTAAGCCGGATGCGGGAGATCCGCACGTCCGGTTTGATGAGCGGGGACGGGAGACGGAGCGACTTCAGCGTCGACACCGCGCCCGTCCTCGACTCTACCCCGCTCATACTCTTCTGGACCGCGAGCCTCCTGGCTCGCTCATGATTCATGAGCGCGCAAGATGCGCGCGGTCCGGAAGACGAAGATCATGAGCGGGCGGGACGCCCGCGGTCCGAATATGACTACTTCGCCGAGCGCGCCGCCTTGTAGGCGGGCCGCGCCAGGCAGCGGTCGAGCCAGGCGCCGGCCTTGGGGAAGGGACCGAAGTCGAACTTGATCGGCTTGGCCCAGCTGCAGATCGACGCCAGGTTCAGGTCGGCCACGGTGAACTTCGAGCCTAAAAGATACTCGCGGTCCTGCAGGGCGCCGTTCAGCACGGCGAACGGCTTGGGCAGCGCCTTCTGCGCCTCGGCGACGGCCTCGGGCTTGCGCTTGTCGGGCGCCGTCATGAACATGTCGATCAGGATGGTGAGCAGCGGCTTCTCGACCTCGGTCATGCCCCAGAAGCTCCACTGATGGCAGACCGCCTGGTCCTCGAGGCTGGCCGGGAAGAAGCCATCCTTGCCGTGCTTGGCGGCAAGATAAAGGTTGATCGCCATCGATTCGAACAGCTTGAAGTCGCCGTCGACCAACGCCGGCACCTTGCCGTTGGGATTGATCTTCAGGTAGTCGGCGTTCTTGAGATCCTTCATCTCCATCGCGACGTGCTCGAACGGTATGCCGAGTTCATGCACGATCCACAGCGCGCGTGCCGCACGTGAAGCAGTGGGCCCATAGATTTTGACGGTCACTGTGAAGTCTCCCAGGGTCTCGAACTTTCCCGGGAACGATAGAGCAGAGCGTGCAGCCGGTCTAACTATTCTCCCAGCCCATACTCGTTTCCGACATAGCCGTGCCGATGACCGAAACGCTCGGTCATGACGGCACCGAGATCCTTGCCCGGATCGGCGACCCAGCCGCCGGAGCGCACGGCATATTTCTTCGCAGCCTGTGACGATTTCGGCTCATTGCCCTGCTGCAGGGCGCGCGCAGAACCCATCACGAGCTTGCGGAACTCGACGATGCCGATATCGGTCGGTCCAAGATGCTCCCGGGTGCGGTCCTGGATCGGACCCTGGCTGTCCTGGATGGCGGCGTCCTGCTCGCTCACGCCCATGATGCCGGTGAAGCTCTCCGTTTTCTGCTTCGCACGGTCGAGCCCATAGTCATTGTGAATGTTGCGCACAGGCACGTAGTCGACATCGACCTCGGCGTGCAGGCTCAGCCCCTTGGCGTACTTCTCGCGCTCGGAGTTGGTGAATGTCCGGTCGGGCAGCCAGCTGTAGGTGTAGATCCAGCAGTTGACGTCGTCGACCGGCACCCAGCACTGGCCGTGATAGACGTCGCCCGGAAAAGCGACCGGGACCAGCGCATGGTTGGGCATCAGGAACTGGGAAATGCGCCAGTACTTGTCGGCCGAGTCGGTCTTGCGCGCCGCGCCGATGACCAGCCCGGTGTCGTGGCCCGCTATCGCGAACTTCGGCCTCGGGTCGTCCATCACCCAGCGGATGCGATCCGCCAGTTCCTGGCCGGCGCCGATTGCCGACGTGCTGCGGAAGATTTCCAGCTTGGTCTTCTCGTCTTGTGCCGGCACCTTGTGCAGGAAGGAGAAATGGGCAGTGTCGATCGCGCCCTCGAGGCTTTGCACCCAATTGCAATCTTGCCACTTCTTGGAAACGTAGCGGCTGCCCGCCGGCACCAGGCCCAGTTCGAGTTGCGGGAGCTCAGGCATGTGTTCGCGCGGGCCCATGTAGACCCAGACCATGTCGGCCCACTCGCGCGTCGGGTAGGCGACGAGCTTGATCGTGTCCTTGTAGGTCGATTCCGGCGGCGAGGTCGGCAGGTCGACGCAGTTGCCGTCGACGTCGAACTTCCAGCCATGGAAGGAGCAACGCAGACCGCACTCCTCGTTGCGGCCGTAATAGAGGTTGGCGCCGCGGTGCGGACAGTGCGGCTCGATGATACCGACACGCCCATCGGTGCTGCGAAAGGCCAACAGGTCTTCGCCCAGGATCCTGATCTTCTTGGGCGGCCCATCGCGCTCGGGCAGTTCCTCGGAGAGGAGGGCCGGCATCCAGAAGCGGCGCAGCAGGTCGCCCATCGGCGTGCCGGGACCGCTGCGGGTGAGGAATTCGTTATCGGTCTTGCTCAGCATCAGTCGCTCAACCCGTATTGCTGGCCGATGTATCCGCGCGCGTGGCCGAAGCGTTCGGTCATGACGGTCTCGAGATTCTTTGCCGGTGCGGCGACTGCGCCGCCGGCCCGCACGGCATAGCGCGCGGCAGCGGCGGCTGCCTTGGGCTCGACGCCGGCCTGGAGCGACCGCGCTCCTCCCATCAGGAGCTTGCGGAACTCAACGACGCCGACGTCGGTCGGGCCGAGATGCTCCCTGGTGCGGTCCTGGACGGGCCCCATGCTGTCCTGGATGGCGGCGTCCTGTTCGCTCACGCCCTCGATGCCGGTGAAGGTGGTGTACTTCTGCACCTTGCGATCGATCAGGTAGTCGTTGCGCAGGTTGCGCAGCGGCATGTAGTCATTGTCGACTTCGGCATGCACGTTGAAGCCGCCGTCGAACTTGGTGCGCTCGGCGTTGCTGAAGGGCCGGTCGGGTTGCCAACAGTAGGTGTAGATCCAGCACGACCGATCGTCGACCGGCACCCAGCATTGGCCATAGTAGATCTCGCCGGGAAAGGCGGTCGGCGTGTAGGCGTGGTTGGGCATCAGGAACTGCGAGATGCGCCAGTAGAGATCCGCGCCGTCGGTCTTGCGGGCGGCACCGATCAGCAGGCCGGCCTCGTGACCGAGGATCGTGAACCGCGGCCTGGGGTCGTTGTGGATCCAGCGGATGCGATCGTCGGGCGCGGCCTGGTCGGCGATCGCCGCCTTGGCAAGTGCCGCGCGCGCCGCGACCTCGTCCTTGGCAAGGACGGCATGCAGGAAGGAGAAGTGGGCGGTATCGAGCGCACCCTCGACACTCTGCACCCAGTTGCAGTCCTGCCATTTCTTGGTGACGTAGCGGCTGGAGGCCGGGAGCAATCCCATCTCGAGCTGCGGCAGCTCGGGGATCTTGTCACGCGGGCCCATGTAGACCCAGATCATGTCGCCCCATTCGCGCGTCGGATACGACAGCAGCTTGATGGAATCCTTGTAAGACGATTCCGGCGGCGAGGTCGGCAGGTCGACGCAGTTGCCGTCGACGTCGAACTTCCAGCCGTGGAAGGCGCAGCGAATGCCGCACTCCTCGTTGCGGCCGTAATAGAGGTTGGCGCCGCGGTGCGGGCAGTGCGGCTCGACGATACCGACGCGCCCGTCGGTCGAGCGGAAGGCCAGCAGGTCCTCGCCCAAAATCCTGATCTTCTTGGGCGGCCCATCGCGCTCGGGCAGTTCCTCGGAGAGGAGGGCCGGCATCCAGAAGCGGCGCAACAGGTCGCCCATCGGCGTGCCGGGGCTGCTCTCCGTCAGGAACGCGTTGTCTTGCTTGCTCAGCATCAGGAAGTCGCCTTTGCCAAAGCTTGCTCCAGATCGGCGATGATGTCGTCGACCGTTTCGATCCCTATCGACAGGCGAATTACGTCGGGCCCGGCGCCGGCAGCGACTCGCTGCTCGTCGGAGAGCTGGCGATGGGTGGTCGAGGCGGGATGGATGATCAGGCTCTTGGCATCGCCGATATTGGCGAGATGCGAGAACAGCTCGACGCAGTCGACCACTTTTATGCCGACGTCGTAGCCGCCCTTGACGCCGAAGGTGAAGATCGAGCCGGCGCCCTTGGGCAGGTATTTCTTGGCGAGCTGGTGGTACTTGTTGTTCGGCAGCCCGGCGTAGTTGACCCAGGCGACCGCCGGGTGCTTGGCGAGGTATTCCGCGACCTTCTGGGCGTTGGCGCAGTGGCGCTCCATGCGCAGCCCCAGGGTCTCGATTCCCAGCATGGTGAGCCAGGCGTTGAACGGCGCCTGGCTGGGGCCGAGATCGCGCAGGCCGACGGCATGGCTGTGGAAGGTGTAGGCCATGTCGCCGAAGCTCTCGAAGAAATTGAGCCCGTGATAGGCGGGCTCGGGTCCGGCGAGGCTCGGGAACTTGCCGCTCTTGGCCCAGTCAAACTTGCCCGAATCGATGACCGCGCCGCCCATCGAGGTGCCGGTGCCGCTTAAAAACTTCGTCGTCGAATGCACGATCAGGGTAGCGCCGTAGTCGATCGGCTTGCAGAGCCACGGCGTGGCCAGCGTGTTGTCGACCAGCAGCGGCACGCCGGCCGCCTCGGCGATGCGGGCGATCGCCTCGATGTCGCTGATGACGCCGCCCGGATTGGCCAGGCTCTCGATGAAGAAGGCTTTCGTGTTTGGCGTGACGGCGCGCTTGAAGTTTTCCGGATCGTCGGCGTCGACGATCTTCGCCGCCCAGCCGAACTTCGGATAGGTGTTGCGCATCTGCTGCAGCGAGCCGCCATAGAGCCGAGAGGAGGCGACGATCTCCGCGCCGGGCGCCATCAGCGGGAAGAGCCCCAGCACCTGCGCGGCATGGCCCGACGACGTGACAGTGCAGCCGCGGCCGCCTTCCAGCGTCGCCAGCCGCGCTTCCAGCGCGGCGTTGGTGGGATTGGTCAGCCGCGAATAGATGAAGCCCACGGTCTGCAGGTTGAACAGGGCGGCAGCCTGGTCGGCATCCTCGAACACATAGGCCGTCGTCTGATAGATCGGCAGCGCTCGTGCGCCCGTCGCCGGATCGGGGGCGGCGCCGGCATGCACGGACAGGGTCTCGAAGCCGTAGGTCTTGTCGGTCACTTGACGCTCCCTGCTGGAAGACCGGCATTCCGACCACAGGTCGCGGGAGGCGTCAAACGGATGCGATTTTCATTCACCTCCCCCGTCATACGGGGGAGGCAGGGAGGGGGAGAGTCGCAAAGAAGCCCTGGCGAATGAAGAAGATCATGATCTTTTTCTAGAAGAGGTATCGCACTGATGCCTTCCCCCTCCCGGCCTCCCCCGTATGACGGGGGAGGTGATCCTTCGCTATTGCTCCTCGCCTTCCTGCAGCCGCTTGATGTCGACGATCCGCAATTGCCGGCGGCGGACCTCGACGATGCCGTCGGCCTCCAGGCGATTGAACTCGCGGGTCACGGCTTCGCGGTGCGAGCCGATGCGGGCGGCGATCTCGTAGTGCGTCGGCGCGGGCCGGATGACGATGCCGTTGCGGAAGGCCTCGCCGTCCTTGGCCAGCCGCAGCAGCTCGCGACGCACGCGCTCGCGCACGGCGAGTGCGCTCACCTCGAACACGCGTTCCGACATCGACCGGGTCTTCGCGACCAAAAGCTCGATCAGGCGGACGGCGATCTTGCCGTTGCCCTCGAGCATGTGCAGGAACTTCTCCCTGGTCATGCGGGCGACCCGGCAGTCGGTCATCGCGACGACCGACGAAGAGCGGGGGAGGGCGTCCACCGCGGAGAACTCGCCGAAGATCTCGCCCGCCTCGAACTCGTTGAAGATCACCTCTCGGCCGGCCGAGGTGTAGCTGGTGGAACGGACGGTGCCGGACAGGATGAAGAACACGTCCGTCGTCGGTTCCTGCTCACCCAGTATCTGAGCTTGCTTCTCGAACGTCCGGATAGAGCACGATGCCGCGACTGCCGACAGCTCGGCGTCGGACAGGCCCTCGAAGAGGGAGATGGAGCGAAGCGGGGGCTCGTCACTCATGTCGCGCTGCAGCATGACATGGCGGCCGGCCGGTTCAACTCTTTGTAGACACGGCAATTTCGCAAATCGTGTGGCGCAACGTGAGAAATACCACAGAGCGTAACAACCGCTTGGGCAGAATCACTTCATGTGTGTGGCAACAAATAATGGGGGGATCGACGTGCCACCTGTCTCTAAGGAGCGTGTCGATCCCATCTTGGAAAACTATCTGCTAGCGCTCGCCGGCGTCGATCAATGCTCCGGGAACGCCCCCGAGACCGTCAGGAGCCGCCTGGCCGTGAACCTCGAGAGGGCCGAACGGGCCTATGCCGACGCGGCAGCCGACGGGCTGGTCGAGGTGTCGGACGACATGGAAGCCGAGCTGGGCGCCCTCGAGCAGGGCAACGGGCAATCGCGGCGTCGACTCCATGGCGGCGCGCCGATCACCGACCTGCTGGTCGAGCTGGAGCAGGGCACGGACCGGGCGAACCGCATCGTGCGGGCGGCGATCCTGCGGCAGGAGGCGAGATGAGCATCATCGGCCTGCGCCCTTTTTCCGGACGTCAGCCCGGCGAGAAGACGATGCAGGCCGGGCTCCCGACCCTTACCCGGATGCGGGTCGGCGCCAGCCGGCCGTCACGGCCGACGCGGTAGCCGACGATCGATTGGCTGTCCTGGTTGGCGACGTAGAGGAAGCGCTGATCGGGATCGAAAGCGAAGAAGCGCGGCGTGCGGCCATGGGTCGGCACCCACTGGCGCGGCGCCAGCGTGCCCTTGGCGCGATCGATGCCGAACACGCCGATGCTGTCATGGCCGCGATTGGAGACGTAGACGTTGCGGCCGGCGCGATCGACCCAGATCTCGGCGCCGGTGCTGTAGCCGGTGAATTCCGACGGCGTGGCCGGGATCGTCTGCAGGGGCGTGAGCGCGCCGCTCTGCCGGTCCTGGCGATAGGTGGTGATCGTCGAATCGAGCTCGTTGATGACGTAGGCCAGCGCCTTCGCGGGATGGAAATCGATATGGCGAGGCGCAGCACCCGGCCGCGCCGTCACGCGGGCGGCCTCGACCAGGATCTTCCGCCTGGTGTCCAGACGATAAGCGATCACGACGTCGGAGCCCTTGCACGGCACGTAGAAGAAGCGGCCTTGGGCATCGAGCGGGATGTGGTGCACGCACATGGTGCGCTGCTGGGTGCGATGTGGGCCGAGCGTGCCGGTCACGGTGGTGAGCGTGCGGTAAGGCAGCAGGCCGCCGTCGTCCGCGAGTGGGAAGACGGCGAGCGAATCGGTGCCGTAGTTGCACACCGCGAGGAAACGGCCGGTCGCGTCGAAGTCGAGATGGACAGGATTGTAGCCGCCGGTCGGCTGACGGTTGAGCGGCGCCAGGTGCCCGGTGCCGGGATCGATGGTGAAGGAATTGATCTCGCTGCGATCGCCATGGACCGAATAGAGGCGCGTGCCGGCGGCATTGATGGCGAGGAACGACGGATTCTCGAGACCGCCGAGGTGCTGCAGGTGGCTGAAAGCGCCGGTGCGGCGGTCGACGCGATAGACGTTGATGCCGTCGCCTTCGCCGTGCCGCTCGGGCGTCGTGTAGCTGCCGACATAGGCGAGCAGGGGGCGGGCGCGTGTTGGTTTTCTCATCGGACCAGCCGTCAGTGTTGAGTGGGTTCGCAGTGTCGCCTCGAGCGAGCGTTCGGGCAATCCGTGTAACCAGCGGAGGATGACATGGCTGACAACAAGAATGTCTACGAGATCGGTCTTGCCATGGCGGGCGCCATCTCGGCCGGTGCGTACTCCGCCGGCGTCGTCGATTTCCTGTTCCAGGCGCTGCACGAGTGGGAGCTCGCCAAGCGAGACGATGCCGACCACGTGCCCAATCATTCCGTCTGCATCCGGGCTGCCGCCGGCGCCTCGGCCGGCTCGATCACGGCGGCGCTGGCCGCGGTGGCCGTGGCGGGCGGCTTGCGGCCGGAGAAGGTCGCCGACCCACAGAAGGACAGGCAGCCATACCGCAACGTCTTGCCGGCGCTTTACCAGGCGTGGGTGACGATGCCGGACATGGCGGCACAGCATCCCGGCACACCCGATCTGCTGGCGACCAATGATCTGACGGAGGGCGTGTCGCCGCAGTCGATCCTCAATGCGGGGATCCTCGATGCCCTCACCGACAAGGCGCTCGATCTGCCGCCGCCGCCTGAAGGCGGCGAAACCGGTCCAGCCTACGGCGGCAAGCCGCTGCCTTACTTCGCCGAGCGCCTGCACCTTTATCTTACTCTCTCGAACATGCGCGGCGTGCCCTATTTCGTCGGCTTCGAAGGCAGTGGCCAGACCCGCGGTCACCACATGATGTGCCATGGCGATCGCGCCCATTACGTCCTCGAGGGCATTGGCGTGCATCGCGGGGAAAACAAGTGGCTGGCCGACGATGACTTCGATGTGCTGAAGATCACGACCGCGCCGCGGACCGACAAGACGCGCGATGCCTCCTATGAACACTGGCAGCAGTACGGCCGCACGGCGCTGGCATCGGCGGCGTTTCCGCTCGGCCTGGCGGCGCGTTGCATCCAGAGCAACGTCAGCAAATACGAGACGCGCAAGTGGCCTTACCTGTCCGATGTGGGCAAGCACTACCCGCCGAACTGGCCCGGCTCCTGGGACAA
>JAKFVH010000168.1 GCA_021732285.1 Reyranella sp.
CATCGACGCCGCATGCTACCCAAAAGGCAGCAAGGTCTCCGACGCCCAGCTCGAGGCCCTCGACATCCGATACGACGCGTTCCATCCAGACTGGAACTACTCCATGCTCCCCCGACTGATCCGCTCCGCGCCAAAGTGAAGCGTTTGTTTCGTCACAGACCCTAACCCGTGCGCGACCTGCTCGGCAGGATCGCGCGCGGCGAGGGCGCGCTCGGCGCCGCCTGCATCGCGGGCCTGCTGGCCTGCGGCCTGATCCTGATCGCCGCCCTCACCCTGGAAAACGCCCAGGTCGACCGCCGGTCCGAGGCCGCCGAGATCCGCGCCCTGGTGGCGAGCGGCCGCGAGCTCGGGCGGGTGATCGCCAGCGCCAGGCCCGACAACCAGCCGGCGGCGCTGCAAGCCTGGAACCGCTTCACCACGTCGCTCGACCGCGCCTGCGGCGGCCTCGACGCGGAGAGCCCCTACCGCGCCCTGCTCGGCCGGCTGTGCCAGGACCGTGACAGCATGGTCGAGCGCATGGCGCCGCAGATCGCGGTCTGGGGTCGTTCCAATTTCCTCGACGAGGCGACGATGCGCGAGGTCGTGGCGATCCGCGCCGACGTCGACCGCCTGGCCGAACGCAACGACGTCGAGGCGGCGGCGCACATCGAATCGATGGCGCGCAGCAACCGCAACGCCCTGCTGGAGCTGATCGGCGGCGTCGTGGGCTTCGTCTGTGCCAGCCTGATCGCGGCCCTGCTGGTGCTGCGCGTGACCAATCCCTACCGGCGCGACCTCCTGCGCGAGACCATCGAGGCGCTGCCCGCTGGCGTCGTGCTCTACGACAACAAGGAACGGCTGGTCATGTTCAACAGCCTGGCGGACGAGATCTCGCCGGGCGCCGACCTCGCCAAGAGCATCGGCCGGACCTACGCCGAGCTCGCCGCCGAGAACGGGCGCAAGCTCGAAGGCATGGGCCAAGGCCCGCAGCCGGTCGACGCGTGGGTGGCGCGCTTCCGGGCCAAGGACACGCAGACCACGCGCCAGGCCTCGGACGGCCGCTGGTTCGACTGGTCCGAGCGGCTGACGCCGAGCGGCTACACGGTCGGGCTCAGGGTCGACATCACCGAGAAGAAGCGTCACGAGGAGGCGCTCGAGCACGCCCGCGCCGAGTACCAGTCGCTGGTCGATTCGCTCACCGACGTGGTGTTCAAGGTCGACTTCTACTCGGGCCTCATCACCTTCGCCAACGCCGCCGCCCGGGATTTCTTCGGCCGGCCGGTGGCCGCGATCGTCGGCACGCCGGTGCTCGACTGCGTCGATCCGGAAGACCGGCCGATCGTCGCCGGGATCGCCCTCAGCGCCGCACAAAGCGAGGGCGACGTGGGCGATACCGTCCAGATCCGCATGATCGCGGCCGGCGGCGCGCTGCGCCACGTCGAAGTGCGTTATCGCAAAGTGGTCGACGAGCAGGGCCGCAAGGCGATCGCCGGCGTCATCCGCGATATCGAGGAGCGCGTGCAGCTCGAGCGCCGGCTCGCGGCGGAGACGGCGCGGCTGCGCTCGATCGTCGAATCGAGCGGCGCGCTGGTGGCGCTGGTCGATCGCGATCTCAAGGTCGTCATGGTCAATAGCGGCTTCTCGGCGATGACCGGCATCGCCGCGGCCGACGCCATCGGCCGGCCGATCGACCCGGTCATGGCAGGCCCGTTGCTGCCGGCGCTCGACAACTGGCAGCAGGCGCCGGCCCGCGCCGCCGCCACGCCGGCGCTTTTCACCGTCAGGTTCGGCGCGGCCGGCGAACGACTGGTCTCGGTGACGGCGACGCCGGTGGCCGATGCCGAGGGCCGCATCTGCAACGTCGTGCTGATGGGCGTCGACGAGACCGAGCGGCGGCATGCCGAGCAGGCGCTGCACGACAGCGAGCGCTTCGCCACGGTGGGCGAGATGGCCGGCACCATGGCGCACGAGCTCAGCCAGCCCTTGCAGGTGATCAACCTCGCCTGCGCCGCGGCAGCCGAGGAGCTCGACGATGCCGGCGATCGCGGCGCCGCCGCCGACACCGACTATCTCAAGCTGAAGCTCGACCGCATCGCCCAGCAGGTCGATGCCGCCAGCCGCATCGTCGGCGACCTGCGCGCCTTCGTGCGCGGCGAGGCCGACCGCCAGCCGGCGCCGTTCGACCCCGGCCCGGCAATCGAGCGCGCCGTCAACCTGACGGCGTACGGCATGCGGCAGCAGGGCATCGCGGCATCGGCCAGGCTGGCCGAGACGCTGCCGGCCGTGACCGGCGACGTCGGGCGCCTGGAGCAGGTCCTGGTGAACCTGCTCAACAACGCGCGCGACGCCGGCGGCCGCACCGTCGAGGTCGTGGCCCACTCAGCCGAGCGCGACGGCCGGCTGTTCCTGCGCATCGCCGTGCAGGACAGCGGGCATGGCATTGCGCCCGAGCTCTTGCCGCAGCTCTTCGTGTCGTTCGTCACCACCAAGCCGCGCGGCACCGGCACCGGGCTCGGGCTTCGCATCTGCCGGCGCATCATCGAGGAGATGGGCGGCAGCATCTCCGCCGCCAACCGCGCCGAGGGCGGCGCCTGCTTCGAGATCCTGCTGCCGGCGGCGCGCCAGGCCGAGCAGGCGCAGGCCGAAGCCGCCTGATCTAGACGCGCGGCTGA
Source organism: Reyranella sp. (assembly GCA_021732285.1). Taxonomy (GTDB): domain Bacteria; phylum Pseudomonadota; class Alphaproteobacteria; order Reyranellales; family Reyranellaceae; genus Reyranella. The sequence continues at coordinate 2,652 of JAKFVH010000168.1, forward strand.
GCGTCGAGCCAGTTGCGCGCCCGCGTCGGGCTGTCGAACAGCCGCATCGGCCGGTCGGCCAGCGCCAGCGCGCCCAGCACCCGGGCGAAGGGCTCGGTCTGGTCGTGATTGGCGATGATGGCGAGCGCGCCAACCTTGCCCAGGCCGTGATGGGAGCGGATCTCGGCGGTGACCATGAGCAGCTCCTGCGCGGTCATCGAGGAACTGCCGGCGCGGCCGTCGAACAGCTTGCGATAGTTGGTGACCTTGGCGCCGGATAGCGCCCGCAGGAAGGTCATGGCTTCGTCGAGCGACACGTCGCCTTCGGCCGCGGCGGTCACGAGCTCGGCGCGCGAATCGATGACCCAGTAGAGCGGCATGGAGGCCTCCTCAATCTCGTCGAGGCTCGGAACATGCGGGGGATGTCCGGTCGGCCTTGGCACTCTATTCAGCATCAAGGAGCGCAGCGCGCGCCGCCGGATTTGTATGATTTGTTGTGGCTGAGACACCCAGTCAAGATTTCGGGACGCACAGTCAAACATCGACCTGCGGAAGCGGGTCTCGATTCCAACGCCATCGCCGAGCTCGTCGGCTGGCGCTGGACCGGCGACAGCTTCCTGTTCACCTGAGCGCCGACAAGGGGCATCCTTCGCAGGCAACACGCCGCGAGGGAGCCCGTGACCATCGTCATCCACGACGCCGTGATCGCCACGGTCGATGACAGGAATTCGCTGCACTACGGCGCGGCGATCGCCATCGACGCCGACCGCATCACCGCGATCGGGCCCAGCGCGGAGATCCTGGCCCGCCACCCCGGTGCCGAGACGGTCGACGGCACCGGCAGGATGGTGATGCCGGGCTTCGCCAACGTGCACACGCATTTCACCATGACCCTGGCGCGCGGCGTGTTCGAGGATCTCTCGCCGCCGCACAAGCCGCCTTTCTCCGGCGGGCTCTCGCCCATCCCCTTGCCCGACATGACGCCCGACGAGCGTCGCGCCATGGCGCTTTTGGGCGCGCTCGAGGCGTTGCGCAGCGGCACGACCTTGGTGCTGGAAGACACCAACGACGTCGATGACTATGCCGAGGCGCTGGCCGGCACGGGCCTGCGCTTCCTGCTGAGCGAGCGCGCCTACGATCGCGTCGGCACGTCGATCGGCGATCCCGCGCCGTTCAAGCTCGACCGGGCGCTGGGGCAACGCCATCTCAGGACCATCGAAGATGCCCATAAGAAGTGGAACGGCAAGGCGGACGGCCGCATCCGCATCGCCGCCTCCGCCTGGGCGCCCGACATGTGCTCGCCCGAGCTTCTAAAAGACCTGCGCGCCCTGCAGCAGCAGCTCGACACCTGGGCCACCATCCATTGCAACCAGATCTGGGGCGAGGTCGCGGCAGTGAAGGCGCATCGCAATCGCCTGCCCACCGAATACCTGGCCGATCTCGGCTTCCTGCACGACCGGCTGGTCTGCGCCCACTGCCGCTGCATGGAACCGTCCGAGGAGAAGCTTTTGGGCGAAGCGGGCGTCACCGTGGCCTTCAACGCCGCCATCGCCGCGCGCCGCGGCCTCAGCCCGCGCATCGCCGATCTCGAAGACTACGGCTGCACCATCGCCATGGGCTCGGACAACATGGCCGAGGACATGGTCGAGGTGCTGCGCACCGGCCTGTTCATGGAGCGCATCCGCCGCGAGGACGGCCGCAACCCGACGCCCGAGCAGGCGCTGCGCTGGGCGACGCGCAACGGCTATCGCGCGCTGGGCGTGCCCGACGGCGGCTGGTTCAAGGCCGGCAACAAGGCCGACCTCATCATGGTCGACCTCACGCGGGCACACATGGTGCCGGTGCTGCGCGCCGTCTCGACCTTCGTGCACCAGGCGCAGGCGCGCGACGTCGAGGCCGTCATGGTCGACGGCCGATGGCTGATGAAGGCCGGCAAGGTGCTCTGCCTGGACGAGGAGGCCGTCCTGGCCGAGGCCCAGCAGGTCGCCAACACCGCCTGGCCGCGCCTGTTCGCCAAGCGACGTGACCTCAAGGTTCCGGACGGGTTCTCGCCGGATGCGCTGCCATGACCGTACGGCGCGGCCGCGAAACCACAGAGGTGCGTCGATGCCGGTTCGTCCGGCGTCGCGCGGCGGCGGTCTTCAAGGCGGCATGCAACGGCGGAGGCCTTCAGGCTCCCTCTGTCAGACCGAACACCGTTTCCGCGTTCCTGCGCAGGAATTTGGTCAATATGTCTTGTGGCAGCTTCAGCGCCCTTGCGTCCCCGACACAGTCCTCGAACGACAGCATGGGGAAATTGGTGCCGAACATCACCTTGTCCTGGCCATAGCTCGACATGAAGGTCAGCAACTGGGGCGGGTAGTAGCGCGGCCGGTAGGCCGACGTGTCGATGAAGACATTTCGATGCTTCCAGGCCAGCGAGATCATCTCGTCCGTCCAGGGGTATCCGATGTGCCCGCAGACGATCTTCAAACGCGGGAAGGTGAGTGCGATCTGATCGATGTAGGGAATGGGCCGGCCGACATCCGATGGCATCAACGGGCCGGTATGACCGACCTGGGTGCAGAACGGGATATCCAGCTCCACGCATTTTACGTAAAGCGGATAGAAAAGCGGATCGGTGGGCGGACGGCTCCAGACCCAGGGCAGCACGCGCAATGCCTTGAAGCCCCGCACCCGCACGGCGCGGTCGACCGCGGCGGTCGCGGCGACCGGGTCGGTCGGATCGACCGACGCCACACCGACAAACCTTTTGGGATGCTGTTCGACGAGCGACGCCACTTGCTCGTTGCTGATCATCGCGTGGCCGGGCAGGTACCACGCGCTCAGCAGCGCCGTCCCCACCTCCGCCGCATCCATCGCCGCGATCACGCCGTCGCCCGAACGTGCGGCCTCGACGCGGTCCTCGGCGTGGGATTGCTGGATCAGCCGAGCGAACTGCGGTCCAGCAAAGGCTGCGCCGGGTGCGGCTTGAGCCCAAACATCGATGACGTCGCCTGGCATCCCGGAATGCTAAAGCGGAATGCAATCAGATGGAACTGTGCGGGAGGCGCAATCCATCCAGCCGATTCCGGATGAATTTGTGCGTTTGGCCACATTGCACGGACACGCCGTGCTATACCCTCGCTGCCCGGTTCGAGGTCACTCCGGGAGATGGTCTTCGACACCGAGCGGACTGGTGGGGGGTCCACAGTGAATTGCCCGCGTTGCAATTCGTCACTGGCCGATCGCGCGCGTTCTTGCAGCGCGTGTGGCATGGAATTCGATGCCAGTTGCGGCGCCTGCGGCGCGCCCGTTGGCGCGGCACAAAGATTCTGCGGCGCGTGCGGCTCGTCGCTCGGCAATGCAGCCAGGCTGCTCGACGGCCGGTCTCCTGGCGACCTGCAGCCACAACACCTGCCTGACCATGTGCGTCGCTCGGGCCAAGGCACCGAAGGCGAACTGAAGTTCGTCACCGTCCTCCTTGCCGACATCGTGGGCTCGACCGCGCTGGTCGACGGCCTCGATCCGGAAGAAACGATAGAGCTGCTCAATCCCGCCCTGGAAGCGATGATCGATGCCGTGCACGCCTACGAAGGTACGGTCAACAAGATGCAAGGCGATGGCATCATGGCCCTGTTCGGGGCGCCGATTGCCCACGAGGACCATGCCGTCAGGGCGTGCTATGCCGCTCTCGCCATGCAGGAGAGGATCCGGCAGGCACACGGCAACGATCTCACCATCCGTGTCGGATTGCATTCGGGCAAGGTCATCGTCCGGTACCTCAGGAGCGACCTCACCGCCGAGTATGAAGCCGATGGTCCGGCCGTCCATCTCGCCAGCCGCATGGAAAGCCTTGCCCAGCCGGGCGCGATCTACATCACAGGCGCTACGTACGAGCTGGCCGAAGGCCACATATCGGCGCGCTCGCTGGGCGACATCTCGGTCAAGGGGGTAGGCACGCCGGTCAAGACCTATCACCTGCAGGACCGCGTGGAGCAGCGCAGCCGCTGGGCGGCCCGTGTCGCGCGCGGCCTCAGCCCGTTCGTTGGCCGCAGCAGCGAAGCCGAAATCCTGAGAGGAGCGCTCGAGCGGGCGCGATCCGGCGAGGGCAATCTGGTGGCCGTCGTCGGCGGGCCGGGCATCGGCAAGTCCCGCCTGATCCGCCGATTCCTGGAGAGCGACGTCTTCGCGAACTGGTCGGTCTTCGAGATCTCCGCCTTTCCCGACGGCATGAACGCCTCCTACCAGCCGATCAGCAGGATGTTCCGGGGCTGGTTCGGCATCGGAGAGCAGGAGGCCAGGGCAGGCATCGCCGCGAAGATTCGCGAGAGCATCCGCGCCGTGGACGCGACGCTCGAAGCGGCCCTGCCGGCGATGCACGCCCTGCTCGACCTTCCCGTGGAGGACCCGGAATGGCAGCAGCTCGGACCTCCCCAGCGGCGGCAACGGATCATCGATCTCATCAAGCAGATCGTGGTGCGCCGGGCGCAGGTGCAGCCCTTGCTGCTCTTCTTCGAGGATCTGCATTGGGCCGACGCCGAGACCCTGGCCGTGCTCGACAGCCTGGTCGAGGTCGTTTCGCAGCACCGGGTGCTGATCGTCGTCACATCGCGGGAGGCACCGGCAGGGAAGTGGAACGACAGCCCGGCTTACACCCATATCGCGCTGGAGCCGCTCGACCTCTTGGAGGCCGGCAACCTCCTCGACCTCGTCCTGGGTCGCGATCCGGACCTCGACGACCTGAAGGAGCTGCTTCTCAAGCGGGCCGACGGCACGCCGCTGTTCATCGAGGAGTCCGTCGCCTCGCTGGTCGCCGGCGGCGCCTTGCGCGGCGAGCGCGGCAACCATGTCCTGTGCCGGCCGGTCTCGGAACTCGACGTGCCCAAGGACGTCCATGCCCTTCTCGCCGCGCGCATCGATCGTCTGTCACAGCGCCAGAAGGATCTGCTACAGACGGCCGCCGTCATCGGTCGCGAGGTGCCGCATCGCCTGCTGGCGCTGACATCGGGCTTGTCGACGGGCGAGATCTCGTCGATTTCCGGGGAATTGCAGGCGGCGGAATTGCTGTATCAGGTCGGGCTTCCGCCGGAGGGAAACCTGCTGTTCAAGCATGCGCTGACCCAGGAGACGGCATACGCAAGCCTGCTCGGCGAGCGTCGGCGATCCATCCACGTGCGCTGCGCGCAAATGATCGAGGAACTCCATCGCGATCGCCTGGACGAGCGGGTCGAGCAGGTCGCACAGCACGCGATGGCCGGTCGGGCTTGGCGCCAGGCGGCGGATTTCTCCCGTCAGGCGGGAATGAAGGCCCTGTCACGCTCCGCTTTCAAGGACGCCATCAAGTTCTACGAGCAAACGATCGAGGCCGTGGGCCATCTTCCCAAAAGCCCCGAAAACACCAGGCTCGCGCTCGAAGCGCGCATGCGGCTGCGCGATGCGCTCACGCCCACCGGCGACTCGGCGCGGATATCCGATTGCCTGAGCCAGGCGCAGCTTCTCGCCGAGGAGCTGGATGATGCCCCGACCCTCGCCGCGATCCACATCGGCAAGAGCATCATGGGCAATTTCGCCGGACGTCTCGACAGCGCCGTTGCCGAGGGGCGCCATGCCCTCAGGCACGCCGAACGCGCCGGTCAGCTTAGCCTCCTCATCGGCGCCAGCTACATCCTGGGTCAGGCTCACTGGTTTCAAGGCGACTATGCTGCGGCTGCCAACGTCCTGGGGCGGATCTGCATCGCTTCGTCGGTCCGCTGCGAACGCAGAAATTCGGCGTCGGAAC
>JAKFVH010000030.1 GCA_021732285.1 Reyranella sp.
GCTCGAGGGCGAGGGCTTTGACTTCACCTCGACCAGCGGCCATGTCCTCGCGCAGCCGTCCGGCACAAATCCACAACGGCCGGACCGCCAATATGTCGGGCCGTTCTACGACCCGATGGTCACGTTCTCCTACCTGGCCGGCATGACGCGGCGCATCCACTTCATCACCGGCATCCTGATCCTGCCGGCTTGGCCCACCGCGCTGGCGGCGAAGCAATCCGCCGAGCTCGCGATCCTGAGCCACGGACGCTTCGAGCTCGGGATTGGCATAAGCTGGAACGCCGCCGAGTATCGCGCGCTCGGGCAGGACATCCACGGTCGCGGGAAGCGGATCGAGGAGCAGATCGCCGTGCTGCGGCGGCTCTGGTCAGAGCCCTATGTCACCTTCGAGGGACGCTACCACACGCTCGACAAGGTCGGACTCAATCGCCTCGCCATTCCGCCGATCCCGATCTGGATGGGAAGCGAGTCGGGAGAAGAAGCCCTGCGCCGCGTGGCGCGCTGCGCCGACGGCTGGATGTCGCTGGGAGATCCCCTCCCCGACATCCCGCGCCTGCAGCAGTACATGCGCGAGGCTGGACGCGATCCGTCGAAGCTGAAGGTGCGCGGACCGCTCGTCGTCGGCGATGACCTGAAGGGCACGATCGACAGGGGCCGCACGCTGGCGGCGGCCGGGGTAAGCCACATCAACATCGTGGCGCCCCCCGACCGCGACCCGCGGGCCGCGTTGCCGACCATCGTCGCGACACGGAAGGCGTTGGCCGAGGCCCTCGGCTGACGAGATCAAGGCATCCGGGACGCTGAGGCTGTTGCTCGATCTCGTCGCAGAGGTAAAGTCCACCAGGAGATACCGATGAGCATCGCACTGGAAATGACTACGCCGATCGCGGATCGAGCGCGGCTCGGACTGTTGCTCGTTCTCTCTGTGGCCCTCGCCTGCGCCGTCGTGAGCGCGAAAGCCTGGCACACGAAAATGGACGCGATTTCGGAATTTCCGCTCCCGCTATGCGCCGCCGATGCCTCCTCCGGCTCATCGCTCAACAAAGTGGAGTTGATCAGTTCGCATGCGCTGCCGGACATACCAGGCAAGCGCGTAACGATCGTCCGCGTGACCTACGGGCCGGGCGGCTTTACGCCGCCTCACCGTCATGCGGGCACGGTCACAGCCTACATCACCAAGGGCCGGATCAGGTCACAGCTCAAAGGCGGTCCGGTCGAGATATTCGAGGTCGGCCAGTCGTTCTTCGAACCGCCGGGCGCGACCCATCTCGTGTCGGCAAACGCGAGCAACACCGAGTGGGCGGAATTGATTGCCGTTTTCGTCGCTGACGAAGGCGCACAATTGACGACCCTTATCGAGCCTTAGGACTTCCCACCTAGCGCCTTCAGAATTTTGAGTATTCCAGACGGAAGCCGTCGCCCCAGCGCTTGATATGGCCGACCGAGGGCGACGGGAAGTGCATCGTGCAGCACAACGTGTCGGTGTCGCAGTAGCGCTCGAGGAAATTCCGGCGCGTCCGGACAGCCTGGTCGCGGTCGGTGTCGACGCGCATGACCAGTTCGGGATAGCGGGCCTGGATCGGCGAATGGATCAGATCGCCGGTGAACACCGCGGCGTCGGAGCCCTTGCCGGCGCAGACCGCGAAATGGTCGGGCGTGTGGCCCGGGGTCGGGCTCAATCGCACATGGTCGTTGAGCGCATGATCGCTGCTGACCAGTTCGGCCCGGTTGGCCTCGATGATCGGCAGCACGCTGTCGGTGATCTGGTCGAGCGGCGTCTTCTGATGGATCTCGCTCCAATAGGTGTATTCTTTTTTCGAGAACAGATAGCGCGCCTTCGGAAAGGTCGGGACCCAGCGGCCATTCTCCAGACGCGTGTTCCAGCCGACGTGATCGCCGTGCAGATGCGTGCACATCACGAAATCGATGTCCTCGACCCCGAGGCCGGCAGCCTTCAACGCACCCATCCAGTTGCCGTCGGTTTTCTTGTTCCAGGTCGGCCGCAGCGGGAAGTTCTTGTCGTTGCCGATGCAGCTGTCGACCAGAATGTTATGGTGCGGCGTCTTGACGACATACGACTGGAAGCACAACACGACATTCCCGCTCGTGCTGTCATAGCCGCCGGGCGCCAGCCAGGAGAGGTTCTCGCCGAGGGTTTCTTTCGACAATGTCGGCAGGAAGTCGAGCATCGGCGTGAACCCGCTCTCCTGCTCGACGATCCGATGGATGGTCATGTCGTTGACGGAAAAGCTCGTGCGCATCGCTCGCGTCTCCTCACCCGGGGGCTATCCGACTTGCCGGGCCATCGTAGCCCACCTGGAGCCGATCACGAACGGCCATCCGGGACGAGCCTTCGCCTGACAAAAGATCAGTGTTGGTTGTCGTGCGGACTTCGATCAGGATGATCCCCTCGTTCTCGACGAAGGCCATCCCCATGCCCGTCACCATCACGCCGCTCACGCCCGTATTCGCCGGCGAAGTGGGCGCGATCGACCTGCGCCAGGTGCATGATCGCTCCTCGCTGGAGGCGATCCGCGCCGGCATGGACAAGTACGCCGTGCTGGTGTTCCGCGACCAGGATTTCACCAACCAAGAGCAGCTCGACTTCGCCCAGCGTTTCGACGGCACGCTGCATGCCCGTACGTCCTCCTCGGCCATCGGCAGCAACCGGTTCGGCAACGAGGCGCTGGCCGACGTCTCCAACGTCGGCCCTGACGGCAAGATCCGGGACGCGAACAACCGCATGCGCGCCTCCTCGGTTGCCAACCGCCTGTGGCACACCGATGCATCGTTCGTCGATCCGCCGGGCCGCTACTCGATGCTGTCGGCGCGGGTGGTGCCGCCGGTGCGGGCCGATACGGAGTTCGCCGACATGCGCGCCGCCTACGATGCGCTCGACGCGGAGACCCGCGCCTCGATCGAAGGGCTGCGGGTCTTTCATTCCATCGTCTATTCGCGCCACGTGCTGGGCTTCGACTTCAACGAGGACGAGCAGGAAAAGCTGAAAGGCGCGGTCCATCCGCTGGTCCGCACGATCCCGGGCTCCGGCCGCCGCGCGCTCTATCTCGCCTCGCACGCCGCCCATGTCGTCGACTGGCCGGTGCCGGAAGGCCGGCTGCTGCTGCGCGACCTGATCGACCATGCCACGCAGCCACAATTCATCTACCGCCACGTCTGGCGGCCGCATGATTTCGTGATCTGGGACAATCGCTGCACCATGCATCGCGCGCGGCCGTTCGACGACAAGACCCACCGCCGCGAGCTGCGCCGCACCACGACGCTCGACCTGCCGCTGCCGGCTTAGGCGTGCGTTGAAGCTCGGCATCGTCTCCGACCTGCATTGCAACATCGATGGCCTCGATCGGGCCATCGAGACGATGGGCGCAATCGATGCGCTGCTGTGCCTCGGCGACAGCATCTACGAGTACAGCTTCTCGAATGCGGTGATCGGCCGGCTGCGCGAGCTCGACGCGCTCACCATCCTGGGCAACCACGAGGAGGTCTTCCTCGGCGCGGCCGGCGGCCGGGCGCGTTCCCGGGCGGACATCGACCAGCCATTGCTCGGCTGGCTCGCGGGGCAGCCGCATCGGCGCGAGTTGCGGATCGACGGCAAGCGCATCCTGATGGTGCACTCGACGCCGTGGGAGCCGCGCGGCAGCTACATAATGCCCACCAGCTCCGAGCTGGAACGCTTTGGCGAGGCCGACGCCGACATCGTGCTCTACGGCCATACGCACCGGCAGGTCGTCCGTCGCGTCGGTCGGGTGCTGGTGGTCAATCCCGGCTCGGCCGGCGAGGCCCGCGACCCGCGCAACGGCCGGCAGTTGAGCTGCGCCGTGCTGGACACGGTGACGGAAGAGGTCGTGGTGCGCGATTTCCCGGTGCTAACCGCATCACAGTGAAATGGCGCGCCCGCGTCGGTGGGCCGTCGCCATGATGAGCGCAGCGAGCGCCTGAAGCGCCGCGGTCAGCACCAGTGCCCAGCTGTAGCCGTCCGGATCCCAGCCATCCGACGCGGTGCGCGGCCAAAGATCGAGGACCCAGCCGATCGCCGCCTGGACCAGGAACGCGCCCCCAAGCGTCAGCGTGTTCACGGCCGTCGAGACCCGCCCGGTCTGCTCGGGTGGAAACATCTGGCACATCGCAATGTAGCCCACCGGTCCGGCCGTACCGAACACCGCGATCGCCAGCCAAAGCGCGAACACGACCGAGGGCTGGCTCGGCTGCAGCATGAGGCCGGCCTGCAGCAGCACCATGATGACAAGGCACACGATCGGAACGAGGAAAGACGGCAAGCCGGCCGCGTTCGCCCGGCTGGCGGCGCTGCCGGTCAGCATGCTGCCCGCGACCATCGCGAAGGTGTAGAGCAACAGCACGCCGGCTCGGGCCGGTCCGTCCATGCCGGCCACGTCGCGCAGCCAGGGGCCTGCCCAAAGACCCAGGTAGGCAAAGTTGAACATCGAAAGCGTCGCCACCGCCGGACCGAACCGCCAGAAGGTCCGCGAGGCGAGGATGCGGCCGCTCAAGGCAATGTCGCCGCGCAGGGTTCGCGCCGGGCCGGGCGCGCGCGGCTTGTCCGGCACGACCACGAAAATCCAGGTCGCCACGCCGAGCGCCAGCAGGCACAGAACCCAGAACACGCCCCGCCAGCCGAACGCAGGCAGCATGGCCTGGACGGGGGACGTCGTGAGCGCACTGCCGAGCGCGCCGATCGCCGTCGCGATGCCGGTCACGTAGGCGACCCGGCTGCGCTCGAACCAATCGGCGTGCGCCTTGATCACCGCCATCAGGCCGGCCGAAACCCCGATGCCCAGCACGATCCGCGCCACGGCGAGCCCGGCAAAGCCCGGCGACAGCGCGAACAGCGCGAAGCCCAGCGCCGCAAGCAGCGTCAGCGCGGCCTGCACGCGGCGCGCGCCAAAGGCATCGAGCGCGACGCCGAGCGGCAGCTGCGCGGCCGCATAGGCAGCGAACAGGCAGGCTGCCAGCACGCCGAGCTCGATGGCCGACAGCCCGAGCTCCACGGCGAGCACGGGGCCGGCGATCGCCATCACCGTGCGCGCGGCCTGGTTCATGAAGTTTGCCGCGGCCAGCGGCAAGGTCACACGAGCTAGCATCCGGGGACCAGCATTAGCAGTGTGTGACAATACAGACGACACAATTGGCGGCGGTCATAACATGGCCGCGATACGCTAAGGGATTAAACGGATCGGTGCAGGAGAGTGCCGACCAGCGCGGGTGCCATGAAGCCGACGTCGATCCTGAAGAAGCCTACCGCCGTCTTTGTCCAGTCCGGTCCCCTCGACGTCGGTCAGGGCAAGATCACTGGAATCATCGCCCTGACGCTGGGCGGCCTCGCCGTCCTGTCGGTGCTCGCCTTCCACTTTCCCGAGTACCTGACCACGCCGGATCTCCGCAAGAAGTACGACGTGAACGTGCTGCGCGAGATCCTGCTCGTCGGGATGGTGATCGGCGGCGGGCTTGCCCTCGCCAACCTGATCCGATTGCGCAATCGCTGGCTGAACGGCACCGCCCTGGTCCTGATCGGGATCGCCGCCGCCGCGGGCGGCCATCGCGTGCCGGTCGGCGACTTTCCCGACAACACCCCCTATATCGGGCTCGACTGGTTCGTCCTCGACCTGCTGGGCTCCAGCCTGGTGTTCATCCTGATCGAAAAGCTGTTTCCACTGCATCGCGGGCAGCCCGTCTTCAGGCCGGACTGGCAAGTCGACTTCACGCATTTCGTGGTGAACCACCTTCTCGTCGGGCTGGCGCTGGTGATCGTCAATTTCGCCATCCACCGCCTGTTCGGCTGGCTGGTCTGGGCGCCGCTTCAGAAGTGGGTCGGCGGGCTGCCGTTCTTCGCCGCGCTGTTTTTAGCGCTGCTGGTCGCCGATCTGGTCCAGTACTGGACGCACCGGGCGTACCACGAGATCCCGTTCCTGTGGCGCTTCCACGCCGTGCATCACAGTGCCAAGCACATGGACTGGATGGCCGGTTCCCGGCTGCACCTGTTCGAGCTTTTGACCACGCGCGTGTCGATCCTGGGCGTTCTCTACGTGCTGGGCTTCACCGAAGCGGTCATGAACGTCTACATCGTCATCGTCGGCTTCCAGGCCGTGTTCAACCACGCCAATGTCGCGCTGCCGGCCGTCTTCGCCCGGGCGCCGATGAAGTGGCTGATCGTGACGCCCGACTTCCATCATTGGCATCACAGCTCCGAGCGCGAGGCCATCGACCGCAACTACGCCGCCCATTTCGCCTTCATCGACTATCTGTTCGGCACCGCCGTGAAATCGGACCGGCGCTTCCCGGGGCAGTACGGCGTGCTGGGCGACTACATGCCGGGAAGTTACATCCGGCAGCAGCTTTTCCCCTTTACCTGGAAGCATTGATTTTCCGCCGGGGGCAGGCTCATCGGCTTGTCTCGCCTGGACGCGGAAGGTTCAGATGATACCGCGTCTGCTTCAGCTGTCCTGTCCTCGTGAGTGCCCCTCTTGAAACGAGGTCCTGCAGGTCGCGCGTCGCCGTTGCGCGCGATGTTCGCGTGATGGTGATGTAGTTCTCGGCGCTCAGGCCGCCTTTGAAACCGTCAATTCCTTCCCGGAACATTCGCGCGACGGCCTTGTCCTGGCGGTCGTTCATCTGGCCGCGCATCCGTTCGTAGAACTTTGCCTTGGCGAGGTAGAACTCCAACCGCTTGATGGACGTTGCCTGCGCATCAAGGATGACCTGGCCAAAGTACGTCAACCAATCGGTGATATCGCCGGACTTGTTGTTCCGCTCCAGAGCTGCGTAATAGTCCTTGCGTCCACGTTCGATCGTCTGCGCCAGTGCAATGAGGCTTGGTTGACCGAGACTTTGCGCCAGCGCCTTTTCCGAGATCGCCCGTCCGATGCGACCATTGCCGTCTTCGAAGGGATGGATACTCTCGAAGTAGAGATGCGCCATTCCCGCCCGGGTGATCGACGATAGCGCGTTCTTCCCGCGCTGGGCGGATTCATTGAACCACGCATTGAACGCCTTCATCTCCTTGGACATCTGATTCGCGGGCGGCGCTTCGAAATGCACCCTCCTTCGATACAGCGGTCCGGAAACGACCTGCATGGGATCGCCACGCTTCCGGTAGCCGCCGATCACCGCGACTTCCCGGTTTCCCTTCAACAGCATCATGTGCCAACGGAACAGCATCCGGTCGGAAATTGGTGACGCGAAGGTGCGATAGAGATCCACCATCATCTCGGCGATGCCACGCTCCGCCGGAGAAATGCGCGGCTTGTCCGGTCCCAGACCAAACTGATGAATGAGCGAGGACTGAACGCTGTCTCGATTAAGAAGTTCACCCTCGATCTCGGATGTCTTGACGGCTTCGTCGCTGATCAGCTCGATCTTGAGTCGATTCTGGTCAGCCGTGCTGACATGCTTGCACGCACCAATGAACTCACCGGAATGCAGCAGGAACTGCCGTTCCAACGGCTCCATGGCCGCGGGATCGTAGCTGAACTCGGGCCAGCCGGGCTGTTCCCAGTTCCACTTCATGAGCTATAGGTGTCCTTTCTATAACTCATATTATCGTCAATTTTGAGTTATAGCAATCGGAGCCATAACTCAGTCCCGAGGCCCTCGCTGGAGCTACCCACTCTCGTCTTGAAGAGTGAAACGAGACGACAGCCGGCTACTTGCATCCCTTCCATTTACGCGCATGCTCAGGGGCAAGCACCGCGAAGGAAACAGCGCATGAAGTTCGGCATCTTCTACGAGTTGCAGCTCCCGCGTCCCTGGAAGGAGGGCGACGAGCATCGGCTCTACCAGAATGCGCTCTCCCAGCTCGAGCTGGCCGACAAGCTGGGCTACGACTATGCCTGGGAAGTCGAGCACCACTTCCTCGAGGAATATTCCCACTCGCCCTCGCCGGCCTCGTTCCTGGCGGCGGCCAGCCAGCGCACCAAGCAGATCCGGCTGGGCCACGGCATCCTGCAGCTCACCACCAACCATCCCGCCCACATCGCCGAGCGCGTCGCCTGCCTCGACCTGCTGTCGAGCGGCCGCGCCGAGTTCGGCATGGGCGAGAGCGCCTCGATCACCGAGCTGGAGCCCTTCGACATCACCATGGAGAACAAGCGCGAGGTCTTCGAGGAGGCCGTGCGCGCCATCGTCCCGATGTTCAAGGACGGTCCCTCCGAGCACAAGGGCAAGTACTTCAACTTCCCCCTGCGCATGGTGGTGCCCAAGCCGATGCAGAAACCGCATCCGCCGCTCTGGGTCGCCTGCTCGCAGCTCGAGACCCTGGCCAAGTGCGGCGAATGGGGCATGGGCGCGCTCGGCTTCCAGTTCGTCTCGGCCGATGCCGCGCACGCCTGGGTGCACGCCT
>JAKFVH010000210.1 GCA_021732285.1 Reyranella sp.
GGACCGCGCGCATCCTGCGCGCTCAAGCTCATGAGCGCGCAGGATGCGCGCGGTCCGGAAGACCATGAGCGCTGCATCTGCTGCTCAGCCGCCGAGGAAGGAGAGGATGGCGTCGCGGTCGCTGTCGAGGTCGGGCGCGGGCCGCCGAGTCTTGGGATCCTCGAAGGCCGACATCTTGAGCGGGTTGCCGGCGAGCTTCAGCGTCCCGCCGCTGCCGTCCGGCGCTTCGATCAGCATGTTGCGCGCCGCCACCTGCGGATGCTCCAGCGCCTGCTTGATGTTGTTGATTGGCCCGCACGGTATGCCGGCCTTGCCGATGACGGTCAGCCAATGCGCCGTGGTGTTGCCCTTCAGTACGGATTCGATCTCGCGCTCTAGCTTGCCATGGTGCTTCTGCCGCAGCGCGTTGGTCTTGTAGCCCGGGTCGCTCGCCATGTCGGGACGGCCCAGCGCCTCGCAGGTCTTGATGAAGAGTCCATCGTTGCCGGCGGCGATGATGATGGCGCCGTCCGACGTGGCGAACGCCTGGAAGGGCGTAATGGTGGGATGGCGCGCGCCGAGTGGGCCGGGGACCTCGCCCTCGACCGTGTAGCGCATGATGGCGTTCTCCAAGAGCGCGAGCTGGCAGTCGAACATGGCGATGTCGACCTTGGTCGATTCGCCGGTCTTGAGGCGATGCACCAGCGCGGCGTTGACCGCGACCGCGGTGAACAGGCCAGCGCCAACGTCGCCGATCGACATGCCGACGCGCGCCGGCGGCTGGCCCTCGTTGCCGGTGATGCTCATGATGCCGCCCATGCCCTGGACCACCATGTCGTAGGCCGGGTCCTTCGAGTTGGGGCCGCTATGGCCGAAGCCCGAGGCCGAAGCGTAGATCAGCTTGGGATATTTCTTGTGCAGCGTGTCCCAACCGTAGCCCAGCTTCTCCATGGTGCCGGGGCGGAAGTTTTCGACGATCACGTCGGCCTTCTCGAGCAGCTTCTCGAAGATCTTGCGGTCGGCCTCGGCCTTGAGGTCGAGCGCGATGCTTTCCTTGCCCCGGTTGACCGAGGCGAAGTAGGTCGACTTGCCGTTGACGAACGGCCCGTAGGCCCGCGCATCGTCGCCGCCCTTGGGCGGCTCGACCTTGATCACCCGCGCGCCCATCTCGGCCATCAGCAGGGTGCAGTAGGGGCCGGCCAGGATGCGCGACAGGTCGACGACGACAACGCCCGACAACGGGCCCTTATGAACTTGGGAGACGGAAGCTTGGGTCATGCAGGGTTCTTAGCCAGTGGCCCGCCGCGAATCCAGCCGGCTGAGCAGATCATTTCACCGCACCGGGCGCCAAGATTTACCCTGCGGCTCTCTGCGAATTGAGCCACACATTCGCCGCTGCCGCGCCAATCACGATGACGCCGCCGAGCAGGGTCAGATCGTCCGGCTTTTCGCCGTCGAACAGCCACACCCAGATCGGGCCCAGCACCAGTTCGAGCAGGCCGAGCAGGGCGGCTTGTCCCGCGGGGATGCGCTTGAGGCTCGCCATGTAGAGCAGCAGCCCGCCCACGAGCTGGCCCGGGCTGAGCGCCAGCAGCCAGGGAAGCTGCGCCCAGGCGACGTTCTCAGGATGCGCAAAGGGCAGGGCGACGAGACCTGAGATGACGCCGGCCAGCCAGATCGCCGGCGCCATGCCGACATCGCGTCGATGCCGCACCACGACATAGTTGCCGCTCATGCACAGCACGACGATGAAGGCCACCGCCATGCCGGCGAGCGCGCCCGCTTGCAGGGAACCGGCGACGCTGATGGCGAGGCCCAGGACGGCGGCCGCCATCGTGAGGATCGTGTGACCATGCAGCGGCTCGCCGAGGCAGACGCGCGCCAGCAGGGCGGTGATGAAGGGCGTGGCGCCGAACATCAGCAGCACGTTGGCGACCGGCGCGAGGCCAAGCGCCAGGATGAAGGCGACGAAAGCGCCCGCCAGCAGCACGGCGCTTGCGACCAGCGCTGCTCCCGCATTGCGAACATCGACCAGCACGCCGCGGTGCTGCCAGAGAAGCAGTGGCAACATCGTGGCGACAAGAAGGGCGGATCGCCAGAAAGACACGTCCCACGCCGGCAGATCGATGCGGCGCACAATGACGCCTGCCGTACTGAAAATTGTCGCCGCTGCGACGGCATACAGCACGCCGACCGCAGCGGTGGAACTCCGGGAAGTGGCGCGCGTTTTCATGGCAAGAAACTTTGAATACGGATTCGCCGTGCCCCCGTCCATCGATTCCCTCGACCTGCCGCCGTTCCGGCCGCGCTTTCCCTGGTGGAGCGCCGACCTTCAGACGATCGCTGTATTGCTCGGCACCTATCAGTCCGACCTGTCGCCGCACACCAGCGAGCGCATGTGCTTTTGCATGGGAGATCGTAGCGGCGACATCCTGGTGGCCATGCTCGATCGCCCTGCAGTGCCGAAAGCGGGCCGCCCCTTGGTCGTCCTCGTGCATGGTTTTACCGGTTGCGAGAACAGCTCCCATATCCTGAATGCGGCGCGGCATCTGCTGGATGGGGGCTATCGTGTCCTGCGACTGAACCTGCGGGGCTGCGGCGCGTCGCGTCCGCATTGCCGCGAGCACTATCACATCGGGCGCACGGCCGATTTCCGCCGCGTGCTGTCGCAACTGCCCGACGAGCTGACCGACAACGGCGTGGTCGCGGTCGGCTATTCGATGGGCGGCGCGATGCTGCTGAAGTATCTCGGCGAGGAGGGCTCGTTCTCGCCCCTGCGGGCAGCCGCCACGATCTGCGCGCCCCTCGACCTGCAGCAGACCTGCGAGCACATGCAACGGCCGCGCAACTGGCTCTATCACAGCTACATCCTGGCCGATCTCAAGAAGGAGACGCTGGGCGCGGGCGGCAAGCTGTCGGATGGGGAACGAGAGATCGTGCGGGCGGCACGCACCGTCCGCGAATACGACGATCGCTTCATCTCGCCGCGCTACGGCTTCCGCGGCGCCGACGACTACTACGAGCTTTGCACGCCGCTGGCCTACATGCCGGAGATCCGTGTGCCGACCCTGGTCCTGGCGGCGAGCGACGATCCGTGGATCCCGGCCGGCTACTATCGCGACTTCAAATGGTCCGACAATCCCTCGCTCCTGTCGGTGATGGCCGAGGGCGGTGGGCATCTCGGTTTTCATTCGGCCGACAGCGACCGTCCGTGGTGCGACACGGTGCTGGAGAAATTCCTGGAGAGGGTTTGAAGTAGTTCTGCGGGCGGGTCCGGACTTCCGGCCGGACGCCGCGTCAGAGCGGATGGCTAGGGCTGGACCGTAATCTTAACGACCCGATTGCCTTGGGGGCCGCCAGCCTTGGAGACAGCACGCATGTTTTCTTCGGTGCGCACATACGTGAAGGTGTCGGTGCCTGTGAAGCTAGGCTTCGGCTTGTAGTAGATACCTGTCCCCATCAGCTCATTTGAGCAGTCCTTGTCCTTCGTCTTCGTGGGGCGCGTTGACACCGTGCCGTTCTTTGGCGGCGAGGTAACTTCAATGACGACCGCGCCGCCCTGCTCACAGTTCTGCATGCCGGGACGCGGCTTGAACGCATTGGCGTGGACGTTGACCATGGACTCGGTGTCCTTCTTGACGGTCCGATTCAGTGTCTGGTCGGACTGGGCCAAGAGCGGAGACGCGGCAAGTAGCAAAACAATGGCAGTGGTTGATGCAACAAATCGATCCATTGCAATGACCTCAAGTGCGGAGCCGGAGAACACCTCAAAACATACACGACGTAGAAATGGCACTCAAATGACGAGAATCTATTTGCGATAATAATATGATGGGTTGTGCTAATATTCACTGCTAGTGCATCTGCGGATGAAACTCCTGAAGCGGGTTTGATAGTATCCGGCCGTGAGCCTCGGACCCGACGAACCATTCCAGCCGCGCTTTCCCTGGTGGACCAGCGACCTGCAGACCATTGCCAACCGCTTTCGCGGCGCCGACACGCTGGCGCCGCACACCAGCGAACGGCTGAAGTTCCCCTTGCCCGACGGCACGGGCGACACGCTGCTGGCGAGCCTCGACCGGCCGGCGACGCCGCGTGCCGGCGCACCGCTTGCCATTCTCATCCACGGCCTGACCGGATCGGAGGACAGCCGCTACATCTTCAGCATGGCCCGCCTGCTGCTCGATCGCGGCAGCCGCGTGCTGCGGCTCAACCTGCGTGGCGCGGGCCCCTCGCGCGGCGTCTGCGGCCAGCACTACTACGCCGGCCGCAGCCAGGATTTTCGCACCCTGCTGTCGGTGCTGCCGAAGGGGCTGACGGCCGATGGCATCGTCGCGGTCGGCTACTCGCTGGGCGGCGCCATGCTGTTGAAATATCTCGGCGAGGAGGGCAAGGCGGCACCGCTGCTCGCCGCCGCCAGCGTGTCGGCGCCGATCGACCTTGCCGTCACCTGCCGCTACATGATGCGGCCGCGCAATCGGCTCTATCACCGCTACATCCTCGATACGATGAAGGTCGAGGCAACGGGCGACGGCGCCGTCGTCTCCACGGCCGAGCGCGCCGCCATCATGGGCTCGCGCACGGTCTGGGACTACGACGACGTCTTCATCGCCCCGCGCTACGGCTTCGCCGACGCCGTGGACTACTACGAGCGCTGCCGGCCGACACGCTTCATGTGCGGCATCGGCATCCCGACCCTGGTGCTGGCGGCATTCGACGATCCCTGGATACCCGGAACGCTCTATCAGGCGTATGATTGGTCCGCGAACTCGTCGCTCACGCCGGTGCTGACCGACCATGGTGGCCATGTCGGCTTCCATGGCATCGGCAACCGCCAGCCGTGGAGCGACCTCGTGGTAGCGAGGTTCTTCGACCATGGGTGACCAGATGGCAATGATCGTCGGCGTGGCCTGCTCGCTGGTCGCTCTCGTGCTGGCGTGGCGCGCCTATCGCAGCGCCGAGGCCGAGCATGAAGAGCGCAAACGGGAGAAACAGGAGCGCGACGGTCGTTAGAAGTGCTTCCTCCCCTTCGCGGAGACCGCGAAGGGGAGGTGCCCGCGTGGCGGGCGGAGGGGTCATGAGCCACAGACTCTTTGTCGCCCATGACCCCTCCATCGCCGTATGACGGCGACACCTCCCCAGCAAAGCTGGGGAGGAAGCGACTAGACGTCTAGCGGATGGTGACCGCCTCGGCCGGCGGTCCGTCCTTCAGCAACGCCTGCAATTGCAGAGCAAGGTCGAGCGGTTCGAACCGCTCCTTGGAGGCCGCGATCTCGTCGGCGCGCCACCAGCGATGGCCGAGCGTCCAGCTGCGTTCGCGCTCGTCGAGGCCGGATGTGTCGATCTCCGTCCGGGCGGTGCGGCCGAGGAAGAAGCGCTCGCGGTGCAGCACGTCCTTGCCGCGCCAGCTCATGTGCCGTTCGCGCTTCCACACCCAGCGCACCGGTCCGTCGACCACGATCGCGGTCTCCTCGCGGGCTTCGCGCACCGCGGCGTCGGCGAAATCCTCGCCAGGGTCGACGAAGCCGCCGATCATCACCCAGAACGGATCGGAATGCGGATTGGCCGGGTCGAAGACGCCCGGGTCGTGCACGTTGAACAGGAAGAGGCGGTCGGCGGGATCGAGCAGGATCAGCCGCGCCGAAGGACGCTCGATCATTTACTCTTCAACAACTTCGCGGCATCGACAGCGCCGTAGGTCAGGATGCCGTCGCAGCCGGCGCGCTTGAAGCCGGTCAGGGTCTCGATCAGCACCTTGTCCCAGTCGAGCCAGCCATGGTCGGCGGCGCCGCGCAGCATCGAATACTCGCCGCTCACCTGGTAGGCGTAGGTCGGCACGCCGAAGGCGTCCTTCACGCGGCGCACGATGTCGAGGTAGGGCAGGCCGGGCTTCACCATCACCATGTCGGCGCCTTCCTCGATGTCGAGACCGACCTCGCGCAAGGCCTCGTCGGAATTGGCGTAGTCCATCTGGTACGTCTTCTTGTCGCCCTTGAGCGCGCCCGAGCTGCCGATGGCGTCGCGGAAGGGGTTGTAGAAGGCCGAGGCGTACTTGGCGGCGTAGCTCATGATCTGGGCGTGGATGAAGCCCTTGGCGTCGAGCGCCTGGCGGATGGCGCCGATGCGGCCGTCCATCATGTCGGACGGCGCCTGGATGTCGGCGCCGGCCTCGGTCTGCACGATCGCCTGCTTGACCAGGGCTTCCAGCGATTCGTCGTTCTGCACGTAGCCGTCGCGCACGATGCCGTCATGGCCGTCGCTGTTGAACGGGTCGAGCGCCACGTCGCAGACGACGCCGATGCCCGACACATGCTTTTTCGCCGCGGTGATGGCGCGGCAGACCAGGCCGTCGGGATTGTAGGCCTCGCGCGCATCGGGCGTCTTCTTGGCCGGATCGGTCTCAGGAAAGATCGCGATGGCGGGGATGCCGAGATCGCGCGCCTGCTTGGCGGCCTCGACGAAGAGGTCGACCGTCAGGCGATCGACGCCGGGCATCGATTCGACGGGCGTGCGGGCGTTGGTGCCTTCCTGCACGAACACCGGCCAGATCAGGTCATCGACCGAGAGCTTGGTCTCGGCCACCAGCCGGCGCGACCAGTCCTCGCGGCGGTTGCGGCGCAGCCGCGTCGTCGGATAGCGGCCCAAGGTCGTAAAGCGTTTCCCCATGGCGCCCGTTTATAGCGGCTCAGGCCGCCGGAAGGCGACGGCGATAATAGGCATTGGGTCGCACCCCGTCGGCCATGTAGCCGCAGAACCCCGCGGCCAGCACGGCCTCGGCCCACAGGTCCACCGCCAGCGGCCAGCCGGCCTGGCTCCATAGCGCTACGGCGAAGCGATAGGCGATCCAGGCGACGAAGCCGGCACTCGCCACCATTGGCGTCGCCGGCAAGCGCAGCAGGGTCATCACGACAAAGACGGCGGACCAGATGCCGGCGAATCCGACGGCGATCGTGTAGCGGACGCCGATCCCGCGGAGCTGGTCGAAGGCGAGTAGGGCGCCGCCGATGGCCACGACGCAGACCACGGCGGCCGCGAGCACGACCCACAGCAACGCGCCGCCCAGCCGCGCCTCGGGCCGCGTCGCCAGTTCCTGCTCGGTCATGTCCCGCCAGGCCATGGCGCCATCATAGCGGTTTCATTGACTGGCTAGGACCCCCCGATATGATCCGCCGCGCATGGATTTCACCCTCACCGAAGACCAGCAGGCCTTCCGCGACACGGCACGGCAATTCGCGACCGACCGCATGCTGCCCGAGGCGGCGCGCTGGGATGCCGAGAAGATCTTCCCCGAGGAGGTGCTGCGCGAGGCCGCGGCACTGGGCTTCGGCGGCATCTACCTGCGCGACGACGTCGGCGGCAGCGGGCTGTCGCGGCTCGACGCGGCGCTGATCATGGAGGAGCTGGCGGCCGCCTGTCCCAGCACGGCGGCCTACATCTCGATCCACAACATGTCCGCCTGGATGATCGACGGCTTCGGCGACGACGGGCAGCGCCGGCGCTTCCTGCCCAAGCTCTGCTCGATGGAGCATTTCGCCAGCTACTGCCTGACCGAGCCCGGCGCCGGCTCGGATGCCGCGGGACTGTCGACGCGCGCCGAGCTTTCCGGCGACCACTACATCATCAACGGAACCAAAGCCTTCATCTCGGGCGGCGGCCGCAGCGACATCTACGTCGTCATGCTGCGCACCGGCGGGAAGGGCGCGGGCGGCATCTCGACCCTGGTGGTCGAGAACGGCACGCCGGGCATGTCCTTCGGCAAGCAGGAGCAGAAGCTCGGCTGGAACAGCCAGCCCACCGCCGCCGTGATCTTCGAGAACTGCAAAGTGCCGGTCGCCAATCGTCTCGGTCCCGAGGGCCACGGCTTCAAGATCGCGATGGCTGGCCTCGACGGTGGACGCATCAATATCGGCGCCTGCTCGCTCGGCGGCGCGCGGGCCTGCCTGGAGACGGCGTCGCGCTACGTCGTCGAGCGCAAGCAGTTCGGCAAGCCGATCGCCGACTTCCAGGCGACGCAGTTCAAGCTCGCCGACATGGCGACCGAGCTCGACGCGGCGCGGCTCCTGATCTGGCGCGCCGCCTCGCTGCTCGACGCCAAGTCGCCCGAGGCGACGCAGGCCGCGGCCATGGGCAAGCGCTTCGCCACCGACGTCGGCTTCCGGGTCGTCAACGAAGCGCTGCAACTGCATGGCGGCTACGGCTACTTGAAGGACTTTCCCATCGAGCGCTATCTGCGCGACCTGCGCGTGCACCAGATCCTCGAAGGCACCAACGAGATCATGCGCGTCATCATTTCGCGGCGCTTGTTGATGGGATGAGTGATGGCTGAGTCGGATATTCTGTTCGAGGTGAAGGACGGGCTGGGCGTGATCACGCT
>JAKFVH010000068.1 GCA_021732285.1 Reyranella sp.
AGCTTGCCGACCGTGGTCTTGCCGGATCCCGAAACCCCCATGATGACCAGGACCATAGGCTGGGCCAGCGGGCGGTTGTGAGCAGCATGCCGGTCCATTAAGACTTCGCCTGACCTCCCGTTTCCATAAGGAAGCATCACCGTGCTCAAGCTCGGATACAAGGCGTCGGCCGAACAATTCGCGCCCGGCAAGCTGCTCGACTTCTCCGTTCACGCCGAGAAGGCCGGGTTCGAATCGGTATTCGTCAGCGACCACTTCCAGCCGTGGAAGCATATCGACGGCCATGCGCCCAACTCGCTGGCCTGGCTGGGGGCGCTGGGCGCCCGCACCGCGAAGGTCGCCATCGGCACCAGCGTGCTGACGCCCACCTTCCGCTACCATCCCTCGATCGTGGCCCAGGCCTTCGGCACCTTGGGCTCGATGTTCCCGGGACGCGTCATCCTGGGCATCGGCACCGGTGAATCGCTGAACGAGGTACCGTCGACCGGCCAGCCCTGGCCCGAGTTCAAGGAGCGCTTCGCCCGGCTGCGCGAGGCGGTGAACCTGATCCGCACCCTGTGGCGCGGCGAGCGCGTCAGCTTCGAGGGCGAATACTACAAGACCGAGAAGGCAACGATCTACGACCGGCCCGATGTCGAGATCCCGATCTATGTCGCGGCCGCGGGCGCGCTGGTGGCGAAGTACGCCGGCCGCACGGGCGACGGTTTCATCTGCACCAGCGGCAAGAAGCGCGAGCTCTACACCGAGACGCTGCTGCCCAAGGTCGCCGAGGGCATTGCCGCCGGCGGCCCGAAGGCGCAGCCCTACGACCACATGATCGAGGTCAAGGTGTCGTTCGACACCGACAAGGAGCGCGCGCTGCAGGACACGCGCCAATGGGCGGCGCTGGCGCTGACGCCCGAGGAGAAGATGTCGGTCGAGGATCCTGTCGAGATGCAGCGTCTGGCCGATGCCCTGCCACTCGAGCGCGCCGCCAGCCGCTGGATCGTGTCCAGCGATCCCGACGAGCAGGTCGAGAAGATCGGCTACTACGTGGGCCTGGGCTTCAACCACCTCGTCTTCCACGCGCCCGGCCCCGACCAGGCGCGCTTCCTCGACCTCTACGGCAAAGAGGTCCTGCCGCGCCTGCGCAAGCGCTTCGGATGAGCAGCACGACCAAGCTCGAGCTGCTGGCCATCCCTGGCCTGCCGATGATCAAGGCAGGCGACGACCTGGCGGCCCTTATAGCCGAAGGATTTTCGCGCGCCGGGCTCAGGCCGCAGAAGGGCGACGTGCTGGCGCTCGCCCAGAAGATCGTCTCGAAGGCCGAGGGCCGCAGCATCGAGCTCACCAAGGTGAAGCCCTCGGAGCGCGCGGTCGCCCTCGCCGCCGAGGTGCAGAAGGATCCGCGGCTGGTCGAGCTGATCCTGTCGGAGTCGGTGCGCGTGGTGCGCTCGCGGCCCAACGTGCTGATCGTCGAGCACAAGCTCGGCTTCGTCATGGCCAATGCCGGCATCGACCAGTCCAATGTCGGACCGACCGACGGCGTCGAGCGCGCGCTGCTGCTGCCCGTCGATCCCGACGGCAGCGCCAAGAAGCTGCGCACCCGCCTCGGCGAGCTTTTGGGCGCCACCCCCGCCGTGATCATCACCGACAGCTTCGGCCGCGCGTGGCGGCGCGGCACCCAGGGCATCGCCATCGGTGCTTCGGGCCTGCCTGCCCTGCTCGATCTGCGCGGCAATCCTGACCTGTTCGGCCGCACCCTGCAGGTCAGCATTTCGGGCTTCGCCGACGAGATCGCGGCCGCTGCTTCGCTGGTCCAAGGCCAGGGCAACGAGGCGCAGCCTGTCATCCTGGTGCGCGGCCTTGCCTGGACGGCCCCCGACAATCCGGCCTCCGAGCTGGTGCGGCCCGCGGCCGAGGACATGTTCCGGTGAGCAAGGGCCTGGTCGTCGCCCTGTCCGGCGGTGTCGGCGGGGCAAAGCTGGCCTTGGGCCTGAGCTGCGTGCTGCCGGCCGACGAGCTTCTGGTCATCGCCAACACCGGCGACGACTTCGAGCATCTCGGCCTAAGAATCTGCCCCGACATCGACACGCTGACCTACGTGCTGGCCGGCCTCGACAACACCGAGCAGGGCTGGGGCCGCCGCGACGAGACGTGGTCGTTCATGGCGACCATCGCCTCGGTGGGCGGCGCCGACTGGTTCCGGCTGGGCGACCGTGACCTTGCGATGCATGTCGAGCGCACGCGTCGGCTCCGCGCCGGCGAGACGCTGTCGCAGATCACCACCGACATCACGCGCCGCCTCGGCATCGCCCATCGCATCCTGCCGATGAGCGACGATCCCGTGCCGACGCGCGTGCTGAGCGATGACGGCTGGATCGACTTCCAGGACTATTTCGTGCGCCAGCAATGCAAGCCGGTCGTGCGCGAGCTGGTGTTCGAGGGCGCCGCCAAGGCGCGGCCGCAGCCCGATATCATCAAGGCATTGGGCGGCAAGGTGCGCGCCGTCGTGATCTGCCCGTCCAATCCCTTCATCAGCATCGAGCCGATCCTCGCCGTGCCGGGCCTGCGCGCCGCCATCGAAGGCAGCAGCGCGCCCGTCGTGGCGATCTCGCCGATTGTCGGCGGCAAGGCGGTCAAGGGCCCGACCGCCAAGATGATGCAAGAACTCGGCCTTGCCGTGACCTCTGCATCCGTTGCAAACCGCTACGGCAACCTTTTGGACGGCTACATCGTCGATCAGGGCGATGCCGAGGGCGTGCCCGGCAAGGTGCATGTCGCCCCTACCCTGATGACCAGCATCGCCGAAAAGGAAGCGCTGGCGCGCACCGTTCTCTCTTTTGCGGATTCCCTTTCGTGAGCACCAACGACATCTGGGCCGTCGTGCCCATCAAGGAACTCGACGGCGCCAAGCAGCGGCTGGCGCCCCTGCTCACGCCGGCGCAGCGCCGTGCGCTGATCGAGGTGATGATGAGCGAGGTGCTGGAGGCGGTGGTCACGACGCCGAGCCTGGCCGGCGTCATGGTCGTCACCGTCGATGCTCATGCGACAGCGCTGGCGAAGCGGCTGGGCGCGCGCGTGGTGACAGACGGCGCACGCGACGGCCACACCGGCAGCGTCACCGCAGGCCTGAAGCTGCTGGCTCAGGAAAAGCGCGGCGCCATGCTCACCCTGCCGGCCGACATTCCCGCCGTGACCTCCCAGGAGATCAGCCTGGTCGTGAGCGCGCACCTGCCGGGGCCGTCCTTTACCATCTCGCCGGCGCACGATCATCAGGGCTCGAACACCGTGATCTGCTCGCCGCCCGACGCCGTGCCATTGCGCTTCGGCGACAACAGCTACTACCCGCATCTCGACGCCGCGCGCCGCTGCAACATCGAGCCGACGGTGATCCATCAGCCGGGCATCGCCATGGACATCGACCATCCGGCCGACCTCGCGATGTTCCTGCGGCTGCCGCAGTCCATCGGCACGCGCACGCGTGCGCTGCTGGAAGAGATGGGCGTGCCGAAGCTGCTGAGCGAGCGCTAGCACTCTTGCTGGGAGCGCGGGCCTCTGGCCCGCTCATAGCCTTCCGGACCGCGAGCTTCCAGCTCGCTCATGATTCATGAGCGAGCTGGAAGCTCGCGGTCCGGAAGAGCATGAATCATGAGCGGGCCGGAGGCCCGCGCTCCCTTAAGCCGCGACCCGCTTGCGCGGCGGGGTGAGCACGATCGGCGCCAAGTCGGCCGCGACGAACGAAGCGGCGCGGCGTTCCTCGTCGACCGTGCCATAGAGCGTGGTGCGCTGCTGCGGCGTGCGGCCGATGGAATGGATCAGCGCTTCCATCGCGTCGGGCGGGAACTCCTGGCCGTGCTGCGTGCCGGCGGCGCGCGAGATGCTCTCGTTCATCAAGGTGCCGCCGAGATCGTTGGCGCCGGCGTTGAGGCAGATCGCGGCGCCGGCGGGGCCCATCTTCACCCACGAGGTCTGGATGTTGGTGATGGCCGGATGCAGCACCAGGCGGGCGATCGAATGCATGATCACCGCCTCGCGGAAGGTCGGACCGCGGCGCGCCAGGCCCTGGCGGTACATCGGCGCTTCCATGTGCACGAAAGGCAGCGGCACGAACTCGGTGAATCCTCCCGTCTCGACCTGCAGGTCGCGCAGCGCCAGGAGATGGCGCGCCCAGGCGAGCGAGGTCTCGACATGGCCGTACATGATGGTCGAGGTCGTGCGCAGCCCGAGCTTGTGGGCGGCGCGCTGCACGTCGAGCCATTCCTGGGTGTTGATCTTGTCCGGGCAGATGATGGCGCGCACCTCGTCGTCGAGGATTTCGGCGGCCGTGCCGGGCAGCGTGCCCAGTCCCGCTTCCTTGAGGCCGGCGAGGAACGTGTCGATCGGACGGTCGAGCGTCGCCGCGCCCTGCGTCACTTCGAGCGGCGAGAAGGCATGGATGTGCATGCCCGGCACCGCCTCCTTGATGGCGCGGCAGATCGCTTCGTAGGTCTCGCCCGTGTAGTCGGGATGGATGCCACCCTGCAGGCAGACCTCTGTGGCGCCGCGCTCCCACGCCTCGACGGCGCGGCGCGACACTTCTTCCAGCGCGAGATCGTAGGGCTTGCCGCGCAGGTCGTCGTGCGTGCGGCCCTTGGAGAAAGCGCAGAAGCGGCAGCGGAAGTAGCAGATGTTGGTGTAGTTGATGTTGCGATTGACGACGTAGCGGATGACGTCGCCGCTCACCGCCTGGCGCAGCGCGTCGGCCGCCTGCGTGACGTGGCGATAGTCGGCATCGCGCGCCGTGAACAGGCGCTCGATCTCGGGATGGTCGAGTCGCTTGCCGCCGGTCGCGCGATCGACGATGCGCACGATCTCGGGATCGACGTCGCTGAGCAGCACCTGCGGCGCGGGCGGCGGCTCGGTGTTGCCGGGCGCCCAGTCGTTGTCGCGCGCCAGGCCCTCGGCATCGGCCATGCGGCGCACTTGCGTCGCCACTTCGGGTGCCAGCCAGAGCTCGGGCTGGCGCACATAGGACGGATAGACGGCAAGCCGATTGACCAAAACCTTGCCGGTCTCGGCGCTCTTGCGCGCCAGTTCCTCGACGGCGGGCCACGGCGCCTCGGGATTCACGTGGTCGGGGGTGACCGGCGAAACGCCGCCCCAGTCGTTGATGCCGGCCACGACCAGGCGCTGATAGACGCCGGGCGACAGGTTGGGCGGCGCCTGGATGTTCATCTCCGGTCCCAGGATCAGGCGGGCCTGGGCGATGGTCCATA
This sequence comes from Reyranella sp., assembly GCA_021732285.1. Classification (GTDB taxonomy): domain Bacteria; phylum Pseudomonadota; class Alphaproteobacteria; order Reyranellales; family Reyranellaceae; genus Reyranella. The sequence goes on from JAKFVH010000068.1 coordinate 5,238, forward strand.
AAAGGTCGTCGAGGTCGGGCTCGTCGGCGTCGGCGAGCTTGGTGTCGGACTTGGCGCGGAAGTTCTGGACGATCACTTCCTGGATGTGGCCGTACTTCTTATGGAGATCGCCGATGGCGCGCAGCGCCTCGAGGCGCTCCTCACGCGTCTCACCGATGCCGATCAGGATGCCGGTGGTGAACGGCACCTTCAGCTCGCCGGCGAGCCGGATCGTCTCGAGCCGCACGGCAGGATGCTTGTCGGGCGAGCCGAAATGAACGCCGCCCTTCTCGCACAAGCGCTCGCTGGTCGATTCCAGCATGATGCCCTGGCTCGCCGTGACCTCGCGAAGAGCGGCGATCTCCTCGCGCGTCATGACACCGGGATTGGCGTGCGGCAGCAGGCCGGTCTCGCGCAGCACCAGGGCGCACATCGCGGTCAGGTAGGCGATCGTCGATTCGTATCCGAGCTCGGCCAGCGCCTCGCGCGCCGCGCGGTAGCGCAGCTCGGGCTTGTCGCCCAAGGTGAACAGCGCCTCGGTGCAGCCGGCGGCCTTGCCGGCGCGAGCAATCGCCAGCACCTCATCGGGCGAGAGATAGGCCGGTTGGGTGGCGTGCGGGGTCTCGGCGAAGGTGCAGTAGTGGCAGACGTCGCGGCAAAGCTTGGTCAACGGAATGAAGACCTTGCGCGAATACGAGATCAGCCGGCCATGACCGCGGTCGCGCAGGCGCGCGGCGTCCGCCATCAGCTCGGAAAGTTCGGACATGGCCAATCCTCTAACTGTACGCCCGTGGTCGCGACGATAGCGGCAATCCGGATCGCCCGCATCGTGTAGTATGACAGGCAACACGGGCAGCCAAAGGGAGATCAGCTATGCAGTTCGGCTTCAATGCGCCGACCGCCGGGCCAATGTCGGCGACCGACCAACTGGTGAAGCTGGTGGTCGAGGGCGAGGCCATGGGTTTCGACTACGCCACCTTCAGCGACCATGTCGTGATCCCGACCGACATCGAGGCCAAATACCCCTACAGCAACACCGGGGAATTTCCCGCGGGCTCGCGCGTCGAGCGGCACGAGCAGCTGATCGAGATGGCGTTCATTGCGGCCAAGACCAGGAAGCTGCGGCTGGTCTCGTCGGTCATGGTGGTGCCGCATCGCCCCGCGGTACTGACCGCCAAGATGCTGTCGACCATCGACGTGCTGTCGGGCGGCCGCCTGGTGCTGGGCATCGGCGCCGGCTGGATGAAGGAAGAGTTTCAGGCGATCCAGGCGCCCGATTTCGCGGAGCGCGGCAAGGTTACCGACGAGTACCTAAAGGCCTTCATCGAGCTCTGGACCAAGCCCAACCCGAAGTTCGCGGGCAAGCACGTGCGCTTCGACAACATCCTGCTCGACCCCAAGCCCGTGCAGAAGCCGTATCCGCCGATCTGGGTCGGCGGCGAAAGCGGGCCGGCGCTGCGTCGCACCGCCCAGCTGGGTGACGCCTGGTATCCGATCGGCACCAATCCCGCCAATCCGCTCGACAGCCTGAAGCGCTTCAAGACGCAGGTCGACCGGCTGCGCAAGATGACCGTGGAAGCCGGGCGCAAGCCCGACGCCGTCGGGCTCACCTTGCGCGTCACGCAGTTCGGCGAGAACGCACCGGCCAAGGCCGGCGACGGCGAGCGGCGGTTGTTCTCGGGCAAGCCGGCCGAGCTCGCCGCCGACATCAAGGCGCTCAAGGAACTCGGCGTCGGCTGTCTAGACTTCGGCTTCAGCGGCAGCACCGTCGATGCGATGCTGGGCGAGATGCAGAAGTTCAAGCGAGACGTGCTGGCTCTGGTGTAGCGAAGCGCGGACCGCGGGCGTCCCGCCCGCCTCATGAATCATGAGCGGGCGGGACGCCCGCGGTCCGCGTATGACTAGGCCACTTTCTGTGCGAGCTTCGCCCAGCGGTCGAGGATTGGCAGGATCTTGTCGGACTTCTCCGAGTCGAGGCTGACGATGACACGGACCACGCCCGCGTCCTGGTCGCGCTTCAACTCGGCCTCGTCCTCCTTCGATTCCCAGATCGAGATCGGCAGCGAGGCGAGGTCGCGGTTGGCCTCCTTGGCCATCGCCTGGAATTTCGGGATCAGGTCGCGCACCTCGCTATAAGTCTTGCGACGGCGCAGCGGCATCCAGCCGTCGCCGTAGCGCACGGCGCGGCGCGCGCCGTAGGGGAAGGCGCCGCCGACCAGGATCGGCGGGTGCGGCTTCTGCGCCGGCTTGGGCCAGGCCATCATGGGATCGAACGTCACCATGTCGCCGTGATACTCGGCCTTGGACTTGGTCCAGATGACCTTCATGGCCTCGATGCGCTCGCGCACCAGCTTGTGCCGGCTCTCGAAGTCAGTGCCGTGGTTCTCCATCTCGTCCTGGTTCCAGCCGTTGCCGACGCCGAACAGGAAGCGCCCGCCAGAGACCTGGTCGATCGAGGCCACCGCCTTGGCGGTCTGGATGGGATCGCGCTGGTTGACCAGGCAGACGCCGGTCCCGACCTTCAGCTTCTTGGTGACCGCAGCCGCCGCCGTCAGGCTCACGAACGGGTCCATGGCGTCGAAGTACTTCTTGGGCAGATCGCCGCCACCGGGAAAGGGCGTCTTGCGCGTCAGCGGGATGTGCGAGTGCTCGGGCGCCCACACCGATTCGAAGCCGCGCTCCTCCAGCGCCGTGGCGAGCTCCGCCGGCGTCATGGAGTAGTCGGTGAAGAACATGGCGGCGCCGATATGCATGGGTTGCTCCTTTGAGTCCCGAAGATTAAGGCGTAGCCGTTCTCCTTTTCAATAACAAGGGTAATGACAAGCTCACTTTAGTTATTTACTGAAGTTATCATTCATAGTATTGTCTGCAGGTTCGCTCCGGTCTCACGGCATCGGCCTGGCCCCGGAGAAGAGCGTTCGCATCACGTTTTCTGAGGGTGGGCGCATGTTCAACGTCAGGCCCGATCAGCTTTGGCCTTGGATTCGGTTCGAGCCGCCATCCGAGGATCCACCAGGCTTTCGCATGGCCGCCGACGGCTCGTTACGGCCCCCTGCGGAGCTTGGTTCTAAGCTTCCCGGTGACGGCTCCGGCC
>JAKFVH010000256.1 GCA_021732285.1 Reyranella sp.
AACTATCCCCGGGCGCGCATTCCCGATTTGATGGAACCGCTTGCGGCTCCATCAAATCGGGAATGCGCGCCCGGGGATAGTTGTTGCAACGGGCACATCCCGTTCGGCTGCTTCCAGCCGAACGGGATGTGCTTTACACGAAACGCCATGGCCAAGGATGTCGACCTGTTCGCTGCTGCCATGTCCGGGGTGAAGCCGCTCAAAGGTCACAAGCGAACCCCCTCCGCCCTTCGGGCACCTCCCCCGCGTCGCGGGGGAGGCGGGGAGGGGGCGGTCGCTGCGCTCGGGATGACAAAGGAGCCCGAACTTTCACCCGACGATCAGAATTTCGACCGCGACATCTCGCGGTCTCTCTCGCGCGGCAAGCTTGTGCCCCAGGCCTCACTCGACCTGCACGGCATGACCTTGGCCGCCGCCGAGCGCGCCGTTGCGGCCTTCCTCGAGGACGTCACCGCACGCGGCCTGCGCGTCGTGCTGATCGTCACCGGCAAGGGCCTGCGCCTGGAGGGCGGCCGCATGCTGGGCGGCCGCATCCGCAGCGAATTCGTGGGCTGGCTGAACCGCGCCGACAACCGCCATCGCGTGCGCGCCGTGCGGCCGGCACACGCCCGCCATGGCGGCGGCGGCGCCTTCTACGTGCTGCTGCGGCGCCGCTCGTCGGACAGCAGCCGCTCCTTGCGCGCCACGCCCCAGCGATAGCCGGTCAGCGCACCGCTCGAGCCGACGGCGCGATGGCAGGGGATGACGCCGGCCGCCTGGTTGGTGGCGCAGGCGCGGCCGACGGCGCGCGCCGAGCCCGGGGCGCCGATGCGGCGGGCGATCTCGCCATAGGTGCGGGTCTGGCCCGGCGGGATCTTTGTCAGCTCCTTCCAGACCTTCCACTGGAAGGCCGTGCCGACGATGTCGAGCGGCACGTCGGCGGCATCGAGCGCCGACGGTTTGCGGCCGTACAGTCGCGCTAAAACGCCTTTTACGCGCGGCGCCAGAACACTGTCGTTGCGCGTGATGTCGGCGGCCGGGAAGTCGTGCTTGAGGTTCTTCTCGAGGGTACGGTCGTTGTCGCCCAGGAACACCGCGGCGATGCCCTTCTGCGTCGCCGCCACCAGCACGCGGCCATAGTCCGAATCGACGGTCGTGTAGTCGATATGCGCGCCGGCGCCGCCCTTGGCGTAGGTCGCGGGCGTCATGCCCAGCGCCTTGTCGGAGGTCTCGTAGACGCGGCTCGGCGAGCCGTAGCCTGCGCCGTAGAGCGCGTCGGCCACCCCTTCGCCCTCGCGGAGCGCTTTACGAAAGCGCTGGCGCTTGCGCGCCGCCAGCCAATCGCGCGGATTGACGCCGAGCTCGGCGATGAAGCGCTTGCTGAGCGCACCCGAGGTCAGGCCGACCTTGCGCGCCACCTCGGCCAGCGAGGGCGGCGTATCGCAGTCGGTCGCGTCGAACAGCTTGCAGGCCAGCGCCACCGGCTTGCTGAGGCCGACATCGGCCTGCCAGTCGCGTGGCTTGCAGCGCTTGCAGGCGCGGAAACCCGCCGCCTCGGCCGCATCGGGCGAGGCGTGGAAGTCGACATTGCGCCTGAGCGGTGGACGCGCCGCGCACGACGGCAGGCAATAGACCCCGGTCGTGCGGACCGAGAACCAGAACCGGCCGTTGTAGCTGCGGTCGCGCCGCTGCACGGCCTGCCAGCAAGTCGCCTCGTCCGGCAGGGCGTCAGGAAGCGTTTTTGAAGCGAGCGCCAGGGTGGGCATCGAGAGAGAATGTTGGGTCATGGCGCCATCAAAGCACCATGGCCCAACCTGCTCTATCCGCTAGTTGCCGGCAATTCCCCTCCTTCGCTGCTGCGCAGCTACGGAGGGCAAGCCCTCCGAAGGCTCAGTGAAGGATGGGGGCTCGCCCTGCGTAGCCTTGGCGAAGCAGGGTTAGGCCCAGAAGCCTTTGGTGGCCTCGATCCGGGCGGTCGCCCGGTCGAGCCCGATGTCGCGCAACAGGCGCTCGTCGAGTTGGGCCAGCTGGCGTCGCGAACGGGCAAGCTCGGCGCGGGTCATGACATGCTCGATCCCGACCACGACACCGCCGGCCAGGAGCGCCACGGCGCGGCCGAAGGAGAAGGAGAGGGTCGCCGGGCGGGCGAATTCCCGCACGCTGGACAGGGTCGACATGACTTAGCTCCGTTTGAGGCGTCGCGGCTGGATTGCCGTGTTGCACCTCGTTTGCTTGCCCTATTTGCGCTAAGGTAACGCGTTCTTCAAAGGACGAATGCTCGGGGGAGGCCTAAAAAAACTATGCCGTCGGTGCCTTAAATGAGCCGCTCTCAACTGCCTCTGAACGCGCTCCGTGCCTTCGAAGCCGCCGCCCGTCACGCCTCCTTCACACACGCCGCCGAAGAGCTGCACGTCACGCAGGCCGCCGTCAGCCACCAGGTGAAGGCGCTCGAGGAGCGGCTCGGCGTGGCGCTGTTCGTGCGCCGTCCGCGCGGTCTGGAAATCACCAGCGAAGGCGAGGCGCTGCTGCCTGATCTGCGCGACGCCTTCGACCGCATGACCAATGCGCTGGAGCGCGTCGGTCGCAAGGCCAACTCGGGCACGCTGAATGTCAGCCTGGTCACGACCTTCGCGCTGGGCTGGCTGGCGCCGCGGCTCCATCGCTTCCAGACCAAGCATCCCGAGATCGAAGTGCGCATGACGACGACGCAGCGGCGCATCGATTTCGCCCGCGAGGACTTCGACTGCGCCATCCGCTTCACCGTGCAGCCGGAGCCGGAATTGCATGCCACAAAGCTTTTTTCCGATGTTCTGACGCCGCTCTGCGGCCGCCGTTATCGCGACAAGCTGAAGACGCTCGATGACCTGAAGCGCGTGCCCTTCATCGACATGACCTACGATCCGGAATGGGCGATCTGGCTGCGCGCGGTCGGCATGGGCGACTTCAAGCCCAAGCGCGTGCTCACCTTCGATTCGACCATGATCGCGGTCGAGGCGGCGATGGAAGGTGCCGGTGTGGCCGTGGGTCCGCCGCAGCTCTTCCGCGAGGACCTCGCCTCGGGCCGGCTGTTCCAGCCGTTCCCGCAGATCGTCGACTCGGGCAAGGCGTGGTGGTTCGTCTGCCCGCCGGCGTCGGTCAGCCGGCCCAAGACCAAGGCCTTCGAGGAGTGGCTGATCGAGGAACTGAACGCGCCGCAGACGCGCTCCAACCGCGCCACCATCGCCGCTGTCGGCCGGCGCTGAGCGTGCGGCCGGAAGCCGGGCTGAGGCCAAGAGAAATTCAAGGCTGGCCAGAGAGGACGAAGGGCTGGAAGATCGGATGAAAGGACATGTACTTGAAAGAAATTCTAATGGAGCGTCAGGCGTGGTGAGCTGGTTCCGCAGCAAGTCCAAGGAGGCTCCTACCGCCCCATCGGCGGTCCATGGGGCGCTCGAGATACACAAGCCGTGGGCCCGGTCTTCCTCGCACGACTTGCCCAACGACTTCGCTGGCGCCTTCCTTTCCATTGCCAACAAGGGCCCGGACGACGATCGGCTGGTCGCGGCCAGCAGCCCGCTGGCCGAGCGCGTCGAGCTGCACGGCATCAGGGTGGTCGGCCCGGACATCGAGATGCGGCCCCTCGCCAACGGTGTGGCCCTCCCGGCCGGCAGCACGATGGCTCTGAAGCCGCGCGGCTACCATCTGTTGCTGCAGGGCGTGAAGGGGCCTTTGGCCAAGGGGTCGACCCTGCCGGTCACGCTGACCTTCGAGAAGGCAGGGACCGTGGCCGTGGACTTCGCGGTCGAGGAGCCCGGCCTGATCGGCGAGGCCATCCTCAACGAGGAGCATCATCACCGCGGATAGCGATGCTGTCCGCCGAAGGCATCCTCGACCAGCAACGCATCCGGATCGTCGCCGAGATAGCCCGGCCCGATCGGCACCTTGCCGTGGCCGCCCGGGACGTCGAGCACGTAGGTCGGCTGCCCCAGCCCGCTCAGCCGGCCACGCAGGGCCTTCATCAAGGCCTGGCCGCGCTCGACGGAGACCCGGAAATGCCCGGTGCCGCGCACCAGGTCGGGATGATGCAGGTAGTAGGGTTTTACGCGGCACCTCACGAGAGCCCGCATCAGCGCGTCGAGGGTTTCGACGTCGTCGTTGACGCCGGCCAGCAGCACCGTCTGGCCCATCAGCGGCACGCCGGCGTCGGCCAGCCGCGCCAGGGCGGCGCGCGCGGCGGGGCCGAGCTCGCGGGCGTGATTGCAATGCACGGCGAACCACAGCGCGGCGCGGCGCGGCTTTAGCGACGCGACAAGCTCGTCCGTCACGCGCGCGGGATCGACGACCGGCACGCGGCTATGGATGCGGATCACGCCGACATGGCCGATGGCGTCCAGCGCGGCGATCAGCTTGGCGAGGCGCCGCGGCGCCAGCATCAGCGGATCGCCACCGGTCAGGATCACTTCCCAGATCTCCGGCCGCGCCTTGATGTAGGCGACGGCGGCGTCGAGCTCGGCGGCCGACAGCGCCTCACCGCCCGGCCCGACCTTCTCGCGACGGAAGCAGAAGCGGCAATAGACCGGGCAGACGTGCAGCGGCTTCAAGAGCACGCGGTCGGGATAGCGATGGACGATGCCCTTGACCGGCGAACGCGCCTCGTCGCCGATCGGGTCCGAAAGCTCGTTGGCTAAAATCTCGGTCTCGGCGGCGCTGGGCACGAACTGGCGCGCGATCGGATCGGCCGGATCGGCGCGGTCGATCAGCCCCAGCATCTCGGGCGTGATGGCGATCGCCATCGCCTCGGCGGCCTCCGCGAGGCGCGCGTCGGGCGTCACGAGCCTCTCGCGTTCGAGGGCCTTCAGGGTGCGCAGGGTCGGCATGGCGGCGCTCAAATACTCCCAAACGTCGCTTCCAACCAGTTCCGAAAACCACCATCATCCGGGCCAAAGTGTGGCGCGTACGGGGAGGGATTTGATGGCGGGCAGAGGGCGACCCCTGTTCGGGGAGCAGACGCGATTCATGCTGCTCCTGATCACGCCCGCGGCGCTGCTGCTTACCCTGTTCCAGGTCGTGCCCATCGCCATCGGCGCCAATGCCAGTTTCCGCGACTGGGCGCTGTACAATCCCAAGAAGACCTGGGTCGGCCTGGCCCACTACGAGGCCGTGCTGAGCGATCCCGAATTCCTCTGGGTCGTGCTGCCCAACACCTTCATCTTCATGATCCTGAGCGTGGCTGGCGCCTTGGTGCTGGGGCTCGCGCTCGCGCTGCTGCTCAACCGGCCGTTCGCCGGCCAGAAGATCGTGCAGACCGTGCTGCTGGTGCCGCTGATGGTGGCGCCGGTGATCGCGGCCATCATGATGCGCTGGATGTTCAACGATCAGTTCGGGATCGTGAACGCCGTGCTCGAGGGCCTGGGGCTCGACGGCCAGCCCTGGCTGGTCGAGCGCTGGACCGCCTTCGGCGTCATCGTGATGACTGACATTTGGCTCTGGACTCCATGGTACACGCTGCTGCTGCTGGCCGGCCTGCAGAGCCTGCCGCGCGAGCCGTTCGAGGCCGCGGCGATCGACGGCACCTCGACCTGGCGCGTCTTCACCCATCTCACCTTGCCGATGCTGCGCTCGGTGATCGTGGTCTGCGTGGTGATCCGCGCCATCGACGCCTTCCGCACCTTCGACATCGTCTGGACCTTGACCGGTGGCGGCCCCGGCCGCTCGACCGAGCTGTTCAGCCTCTACGCCTATGTGCTCGCCTTCCTGACCCTCGATTTCGGCCGCGGCTCGGCGGCGGCAATCATCGGCGGCCTCATCATCCTGGTGGTCGGCGCGGTGCTCTACCGCGTCGTCGACCGCATCGCGCGGGCCTGACGCCATGGCGATGGTCAAGGAACCCCTGCTGTTCGCCCGCCTGCCGCTCAACGCGCGGCGCGCGCTGTTCGGCCTGGTGCTGTTCGCGATCTGCTTCCTGTTCGCCTTCCCGGTGCTGTGGCTGATCCTGACCTCGCTCAGGCCCGAGTCGGGCGTCTACTACGTCCATCGCGGCACCGAATTCACCTTGGGCAACTTCGTCGAGGTGTTTCACGACGACCGCGTCGTCGAAGCCTTCGCCAACTCCGCCCTGATCGCCACGCTCGCCACCGTCTTCTCGCTGCTGGTGACGGTGTCGAGCGGCTACATGCTGTCGCGCTTCCAGGGTCCGGCGGCGCGCACCTGGTTCGGCACCATCTACGTCTTCCGCTGCGTGCCCTACATCTCCTGGGTGCTGCCGCTCTACTTCGTGGCCCAGAGCTGGGGCCTCTACGACACCTATCTGGGCCTGCTGCTGCCGCACATCGCCGTCCACATCTGCTTCTTCTCCTGGCTGATGAAGGGCTTCTTCGACGGCATCGACCCGTCGATGGAATACGCCGCCCTGATCGACGGCTGCACGCGCTGGGGCGCCTTCATCCGCGTGGCGCTGCCGTCGGCCATTCCGGCGATCGCGGCACTGGGCGTGCTGTGCTGGCTGTTCACCTGGAACGAGTTCCTGTTCGCCCTGATCCTGACCGGCAACCGTGTGCCGGTGATCACCGTGGTGATGGCCCAGTTCGTCACCGAGATGGGCATGCGCTGGAACCTGATGGCGGCGACGGCGGTGATGGCGCTGCTGCCGGCCTTTTTGCTGGCCCTGTTCGGCCAGAAGTACGTGATCCGCGGCTTGCGGCTCTGAGTTTTCAAGCAATAACCGGAGGGAACATCATGCATCGGATATTCAGACGAACGTTGACCGCTCTCGCGGTCGGCGCCCTCGCCACAACGACGGTGATGGGGACGGCCGAGGCGCAGGTCAAGGAACTCAGGATCGGCTATCAGCCGAGCCCCATCCAGGACGCCTCGATCGCCATGTTCGAGACCTGGGGCGCCAAGAAGGGCATCAAGATCGTCAAGGTGCCGAATTCCTACGGCGTCTACGTCGAGAAGATGACGGCCTCGCTCACCTCGAACTCCGACCAGTACGACGTGATCTGGCATAACGACGACTGGGGCCAGCTGTGGGCGCATCTGCTCGAGCCGACCGACGACGTGCCCGGCCTGCAGTTCGCCTCGAAGTGGGGCATGGACAAGATCGTGTTCGGCAACGCCCAGGGCCAGAACACCGTGGTGCCGATGGGCCAGACTTTCAGCGTGTTCTTCTATCGCACCGACCTGCTGCAGCCCAACGAGGTGCCCAAGACGCTCCAGGAAGTGGTCGATGTCAGCAAGAAGCTGCAGGCCGCCAACAAGGTGAAGTGGGGCTATGTCGGCGGCATGGCCATGAACCACAGCTGGTTCAGCTGGTTCTGGTCGATGTGGGGCAACAATTGCGACGTGCTGATGCCGTTCTATGAGCGCGACAACAAGGTGCTGGCGCAGAACGGCTGGAAGTCGAGCCTGGGCGAGCCCTGCATGAAGCAGACGGTCGAGTACTGGTGGGACGCCATCAACACCCACAAGATCTCGCCGCGCGGCATGCCGGCCTACGACCGCAACGAGGCCAACGCCATCTTCATGGCGGGGGATGCCGCCTTCACCGTGGCCGATTCGCTGTGGTGGGGCACCTTCACCGATCCGGCCAAGTCCAAGGTCGCCACCAGGATCGCTGCGGCGCGCTTTCCGCTCGGGCCGAACCGCCAGAAGAACTTCGCCTGGGACGACATCTGGGGCTGGGCGATCCCCAAGTCGATCCCGGCCGAGCGCAAGGCGCTCGCCAAGGAGATGCTGGCCGCGATGATGGTCGACGAGGAAGGCCAGATGAAGATGTGGAAGGCGACCGGCGCGCCGCCGCCCAACTCGACCTACTGGCCCAAGATCGCCGCCCAGGATCCCTTCATGAAGCTCCTGATGGAGGCGGTGATGATGTCGCCCGACAAGGTGCGCGGCGCCTACTACTTCCCGCAGTGGCCGGCCGTGCATAAGGCGTTCAACGACGCCGTGACCAAGGCGGTGACCGGCAAGCGCGAGGACATCGCCAAGACGCTGGCCGACAACGCTGCGTCGGTCAGCAAGGCGGCGCAGGGGCAGTGAGAGGCTGAGAGGCCGATCACCTCCCCCGTCATACGGGGGAGGTGGCCCGAAGGGCCGGAGGGGGAAGGCCGCAGTAGGGATATCGGCAAGTTTCAGATCTGAAATCGTCGAGATCGTCTTCGGGGCTCTCCCCCTCCCTTACC
>JAKFVH010000126.1 GCA_021732285.1 Reyranella sp.
CCAGAAGAGCATGAGCGGACCTCCAGGTCCGCTCATGCTCTTCTGGACCGCGAGCCTCCGGCTCGCTCATGATTCATGAGCGCGCCAGGAGGCGCGCGGTCCGGAAGACCATGACCATGAGCGGGCCGGAGGCCCGCGCTCCCGTTAACCCCCGATCACCGCTGTGAAATCGCAGGTCACGTGATTGGCCGCATTCTGCGGCAGGGCGAGCGTGTGACGCGCCGGCCGTGACTCCGGATCCGGGAACATCGCCGACCATTCGCCGTTCAGCGCCTTGCGGCCGGTTGCCGGGTCCTTCATCCAGAAGTTCACCTTGATGATGTCGTCGACCGTGCCGCCGGCGGCTTCGACGCAGAGCTTGATCTGCTTGAAAATGTTGGTGACCTGGGCGTCGAGCTCGGGCGGCATCTGGCTGGTCTGCGGATCGCGGCCGCTGATGATGCTCGACATCAGGATGCTGCCGATGCGGCTGGCGTTGGGGATCGGGTTCTCGTGCTTGAACCCGGGATAGTTGATGCTCTTGCGCTTGGCCATTTGCAGTAACTCCTGTCTCCGTTTTCATTCAGTCCTGTCGGGCGCTTAAAAGCTCGCCGAACACTTCGAAGCGCTCGCCATTGAAGCGCTGCAGCGCCATCTCCTCCATCGGCTGATAGTCGGTCGGGCTCGTGGTCATATTGATGCCCTTGAGCAGCATGGCCGGATGGAAGTTCTTGAGGTTGGCGGCCTGGCGCATGACGTTCTCGCGCGTGAGGTTGTCGCCGCACTGCTTCAGCACCTGCACCATGGTCTGCGCCTGGATGTAGCCCACGACGTTCTGCGGATCCTCCAGGCTGCCGGCGGGATAGTATTTCTTCATCCACGCCACCCAGGCCAGGAACTCCGGATCGTCCTTGTATTGCGGATCGGTCGGGTCCTTCACGAAGGCCGCCGAGACGATGCCCTTGGACGCCTCGACGCCGGCCGGCCGCATGACGATGCCGATCGAGGCGGCGGGATTGTCGATGAACTGCAGCGGCTTCCAGCCGAGCTCGTGCGCCTTGCGGATCGCCTGCACGGCGAACTTGGGCGTCGTGATGTTGAGGAAGACGTTGGCCTTGGTCGAGGCGAGATCGATGATCTGTGAATCGACCGTGGCGTCGGTCACCTCGTAGCTCACCTCGCGCACCACGGTCGAATTGGCCTTGTCGCCCAGTCGGTCGCGGAAGCCTTTCAGGAAATCCTTGCCGAAATCGTCGTTCTGGTAGAGCACGGCCACCTTGGGATCCTTGACCTCCTTCAGCATGTAGGTGGCATAGATGCGCGCCTCGGCCTGGTAGATCGGCGTCAGCGTCATCGTGTAGGGGAAGTTCTCCGGATCGTTCCAGCGGCTGGCGCCGGTCGCCATGAAGAGCTGCGGGATCTTCTTGCCGTTGAGGTACTTCTGGACTGCCGCATTGGTCGAGGTGCCGAGCGAGCCGGAGATCGCCAGCACCTGGTCCTGCTCGACCAGCCGGCGCGTCTGCTCGACGGTCTTGGGCGGGCTGAAACCGTCGTCGAGCGAGATCATGTTGATCTTGCGCCCGTTCACGCCGCCCTGGTCGTTGATCATCTGGAAGTAGGCGATCTCGGCCTTGGCCAGCGTGATGAAGCCCGACAGCGGCCCGCTGTAGGGCATGGTCTGGCCGAGCTTGATCTCGGTGTCGCTGGCGCCTGGATCGTATTTCTTCTGCGCCAGGGCCGGCGCTGCAAGCAGCGCGAGCGAAAAGAAGACCGTTGCCGCTCTGCGAGTGTATGGCATGGTTTCCTCCCAATTTTGCCGGCGAGCATGGCACCATGCGAAGCGATATGCGACTGCAAAGGGGGAAACGATGGCGCTCGTGACTTATGAGCGGGACGGCCCGATCGTCACACTCACTCTGAATCGCCCCGAGAAGCTCAACGCCTTCTCAGATGAGCTGGTCGGCCTGCTGGGCGACGCGCTGCATCGCTTCGACACCGATGACGAGGCGCATATCGCCATCCTGTGCGGCAACGGCCGCGCCTTCTCCAGCGGCGCCGACGTGCAGCAACGCCAGCTTCGCAGCCGCGAAGAGTTTTTGAAGTTGGGTGGCCCGCAAGGCCGAGGCACGCACTCGTCCGATCTTCTGACCAAGGCGGTGAACTGGAAGCCGGTGATCGCGGCGGCGCACGGCTATGTCCTCGGCCTGTCGGTCGGCATCGTGCTGGAGTGCGACCTGATAGTGGCCGAGGAGGGCACGCAGTTCCAGATCACCGAGACCTCGCGCGGCCTGGGGGCGGGCAAGTACTGGGCGCTGATGCACTATCGCGGCGGCGGCGCCTTCACCATGGAGGCAGCCCTGACGGGCCACTTCTTCACCGCTGAGGAGGCCCACAAGGCCAACCTGATCAATCGCGTGGCGCCCAAGGGCCAGTACCTCGAGGTGGCGCGCGGGCTTGCCGACCAGGTGCTGAAAAATCCGCCGCTCAGCGTGCGCTCGACGGTGCGCATGCGGCGTCACTACATGGATCGGCTGAGCCGCGAGGTCATGTTCATGGGGGCGCCCGAGAGGCTTTATCTCAGCGAGGATTTCCAGGAAGCTGCGCGGGCCTTCGCCGAGAAGCGCAAGCCCGCCAAATTCAAGGGACGTTGACATGAAGAAGAGCAGCTATCGCATCCTGACCAGCCACGCCGGCAGCCTGCCCAGGCCCGACGATCTCATCGCGGCAAACGCCGAGCACGAAGCGGGCAAGGCCGACGAGGCGACCTTCCAGGCCAAGCTGCGCCAGGGCGTGGCCGACGTCGTGCGCCGCCAGGTCGAGGCCGGCATCTCGGTGCCGGGCGACGGCGAGTACGGCAAGTCGATGGGCTCGAAGGTCAACTACCGCGCCTGGTGGAGCTATTCCTTCACGCGGTTGGGCGGACTGAAGATCGAGGATATCGATCGCGACACACTGCCGGTCCACCGGTCGACGCCGGGCAACGCGGTGCTGTCGACCTTCGCCGACCGACGTGATCGCGCGCGTTTCGCCGCCGCCTATTCGGACCCCGATTCGGGAATAACGACGGGCCCGCGCCCGATGAACTGGCCGTTCTGCGTCGAGCCGGTCCGCTATACCGGCAAGGAGGCCATCGCCGCCGACATCGCGAACTTCAAGGCGGCGCTTGCGGCCAACGGTGTCAGCGAGGGGTTCATGACCTCGATCGGGCCGGCGAGCTGCGCGCGCATCGGCAATCGTCACTACAAGAGCGACGACGAGTTCGTCTTCGCCTGCGCCGACGCCATGCGCGAGGAATACAAGGCGATCATCGACGCAGGGCTGGTGCTGCAGATCGACGACCCGGCCATCGCCGAGAACTTCGACCAGATCAATCCCGAGCCGACGGCCGAGGACTACCGCAAGTTCACGGCGCCCAAGATCGAGGCGCTGAACCATGCGCTGCGCGGCCTGCCGCAGGACCGCATCCGCTTCCATCTCTGCTGGGGCAGCTGGCACGGGCCGCACACGACCGACATCCCGATGCGGGAGATCGTGGCGCCGATGCTCGAGATCAACGCCGGCGCCTACTCCTTCGAGGCGGGCAACGTGCGCCACGAGCACGAATGGGCGGTGTGGCAGGACGCCAAGCTGCCCGACGACAAGCTGATCCTGCCCGGCGTGGTGAGCCATGCCACCAACGTGGTCGAGCATCCCGAGCTGGTCGCCGAGCGCATCGGCCGCTTCACCAAGCTGGTCGGCCGCGAGCGCGTCATCGCCTCGACCGACTGCGGGCTGGGTGGGCGCGTCCACCGCGACATCGCCTGGGCCAAGCTCGAGACGCTGGCGCAGGGTGCAGCGATCGCGAGCAAGCAGCTCTGGTAGCGTTGCCTGGGCCGGCTGCCGGGCCCATATTGATGGATCGATAGGGACCGGCCATGAACCAGCTGCTTCAGAGAATCAGCATCGACCCCGAAATTTGCGGCGGCAAGCCTTGCGTCAAGGGCACGCGCATCTGGGTATCGCTGATTCTCGACCTTCTTGCCGATGGCATGACGGAAGCTCAGCTCCTGTCGGAATATCCGCAGCTCGCACATGAAGATGTGCTGGCTGCGATCGCTTATGGTGCCGAAGCATCGCGGGAGCGTTTTGTCCCGGTATCTGCGGCTGAGTAAGCGTGAAGTTCAAGCTCGATGAAAACATCGGCCGCCATGGCTTGGACCTTCTGAGCGCCGCTGGCCACGACGTGATGACCGTCAGGGATCAAGCTCTCGGCGGAGCGACAGACGAAAAGTTGTTCGAGATATGCTCGAGCGAAGGTCGAGCACTTATCACGCTCGACCATGATTTCGGACAGGTAACCCGTTTTCCGCCTGCGACGAGCACAGGCATCGTCATCTTGGAGGCCGGCCCTCGAGTCAGCGTTCGGTCCATCCTCGATCGTCTGAAGGACTTCCTGTCTGTCCTCGAACGACATTCAGTCGTGGGCTCATTGTGGATCGTTGAGCCGGGCCGGGTGCGTATTCATCTCAGCAAAGATGATGGATGACGCTCATACGGCCTTGCTGAGCAACGTCTCCGCCATCTCGCGCAGCTTGGTGCGCTGGATTTTTAAGCCGTTGGGCGAGGGCGTCTTGGGGAAGTCGTCGATCGGGAAGACGCGCATCGGCACCTTGTAGTTGGCGAGGCCATGCCTGCAGTGGGCGATGGTGGCGGCCTCGTCGAGCGCTGCGCCCGGCTCCAGGATGACGAAGGCGACGGCGCGCACGCCCTCGGGCCGCGGCACGGCCACGGTCTGGCAGCCCGTGATGCCCGGTACCTTCTGGATGTGCGTCTCGATCTCCAGCGGATTGACCAGGAAGCCGGAGAGCCGCAGCACGTCGCCCATGCGGCTCAAGAAGGTGAAGCCGCCGCGTCCGTCGAGCTGGCCGAGATCGCCGGTGCGCACGTAGCCGTCCGACGTCATCGCGGCCATCGTCGCCTGCTCGTTGCCGTAGTAGCCCACCATCAGCGACGGACCCGCCATCTCCAGCGCGCCGGGCTGGCCCGGACCCAAAAGCTCGCCGGTCTCCGGGTCGCGCACGCGCACATGGGCGAGTCGCGACACCGGCACGCCGCCGCCCCGCTTGCGCTGCGGGACGGGCAAGGTGAGGGGCTGGCGCGCATAGAGCGCCTGGACCTCGCTCATGCCGTAGAGGCCGACCAGTCTCAGGCCGCGCAGCTGCGCGCGCTCGGGCAGGTCCTCCAGCGAGGCGTTGAAGGCGGCGTAGCCCGCCCACTTGATCGACTTGAACGGCCAGCGGCCCGGCATCAGCTCGAGCAGGCGCTGGTACATGTCGTCGCTGCCGAACATCGTCGTCGGCTTGTGCTGGGTGATCAGCCGGCCGATCTCCTCGATCTCGTAGGACTCGACCAGCACGCTCGGCTTGCCGGCGGCGAGCGTCGCCAGGATCTGGTTGAAGCCGAACACGCCGCACATCGGCAGGATGGCAAGCGACAGCGTCTCGGGCGCGGTGAAGCCGAAGCTGCGCGCGACCTGCTGGGCGTGGCCGGCGATCGCGCCCTGGCGGTGCAGCACGAACTTGGGCGTGCTGGTCGTACCCGAGGTCGTGAAGATATTGCAGGGCGCGCGGGCCGAGGCGTGGTTGACGCCAAGCGGTGGCCGCGACAGCAGGCGGTCGAACGGCACGCGCCGGCGATGCTCGATGGCCGGCGGCACCGGCTCGGGTGTCTCGCCGACGGTGACGATGGCCGAAAGCCTGTCGAGCGCGTCGGGCTCGATGCCGGCCAGGATCGATAAAAAGTCGATGCGGCGGAAGGCCGGCGCGCAGGCCAGCACCTTGGCGCCCGAGCGGCCGACGATGTCGGCAACCTCGACCGCGCGATAGCGCGTGTTGACCGCGACGGCGATGGCGCCGAGCCGGGCGCAGGCGAAGTAGAGGATCGGATAGGCCGGGATGTTGGGCAGCCACAGCGCCACGCGATCGCCCGGCCCGACGCCGAGATCGCTGAGCCCCTGCGCGGCGCGCGCGGCGCAGTCGAGCAGCTCGGCGAAGCTCAGCCGCCGCTCGCCATGGATGAAGGCGGGCGCATCGGGCGTAGCATCGGCGACGTCGGCGAGCAGCGTCCAGACATCGGCAGCAGGATGAGTAAGCGGCATGCGGCGCGGAGACTACCTGAAGCTTGTTTCATCTCAAGCCGCCGCGTTCTTGACCCGGCACGACGCTTGCTGGAGGCTCGCACGAGAAATGAGGGTGTCGTCATGTTGCGTCGAACTCTGCTTGCTGCTCCGTTGGTCCTGGCCGCCGCACCGGTTCTTGCGCAATGGGTGCCCAAGCAGCCGATAAAGATTTTGGTCGGCTATCCGCCGGGCGGCACCGCCGACGTCACAGCGCGGATCGCCGCCGACACCATTTCGCGGCTGCATGGCTACACCGTCGTCGTCGACAACAAGACCGGCGCCGGCGGCTTCATCGCCCTGAAACAGGTCGCCGAGGCCAAGCCCGACGGCTACACGGTCGGCATCGGCATCATGGGCCAGCTCGCCGTCGGGCCGGTCGTGCCGGGCTCGCAGATCCCGCTCGACCTCGACAAGGAGTTGACGCCGATCTGCAATCTCGTCGGCGTGCCGATGGCGCTGATCGTGCGCATGGACGCGCCGTTCAAGACCATTCCCGAGCTTTTGGCCTACGCCAAGGCCAACCCTGGCAAGGTGACCTACGCCTCGACCGGGCTCGGCTCGACCAACCAGCTCGGTGCGGAGTTTCTGGCGGCGGAAGCCGGCGGGCTGAAGTTGACTCACATTCCGTATCGCGGCGGCGCGCCGGCGATCGCCGACGTCGCGGCGGGCAACGTCGACCTCTTCTTTGCCAATGTGTCGGAGATCATGGGCATGGCGCGCGGCGGCAAGGTGCGCGTGCTGGCGCTCGCCTCCAGCAAGCCGACGGCGCTGGCGCCGGAACTGCCATTGCTCACCAAGGACATTCCGGCCCTCGATATCAACAACTGGTTCGGCCTGGTCGGCCCGGCGGCGCTGCCGGCCGACATAAAGGACTCATTGGCCAAGCTGTTTCTCGCTGCGATGGCTGATCCTTCGAACAAGGAGACCCTCGACAAGCAAGGCCTGATCGCACTGGGGCAGGGGCCGGACGCTTTCGCTGCGTACATCAAGCAGGATCGTGAACGCTGGGCGAAGGTGGTGAAGCAGGGCAATATCAAAGCCGAATGAGTACGCAGTGTCATCCCGAGCGAAGCGCAGCGAAGTCGAGGGACCTCTTCTTCTGCCGCGGATCAAAAAATAGGTCCCTCCGCTACACCTCGCTGCGCTCGGCTCCGGTCGGGATGGCGGGCCGATGACGGCGCCGCCACTTTCCCTCGGCATCGACATCGGGGGCACCTTCACCGATCTCGTCATCCACGATCCGCGTGACGGCCGCGCCATCATCTGGAAGGAGAGCACCACGCCCGACGATCCGGCGCGCGGCGCCCTTTTAGGCACGCGGCGCGTGCTCGAGAAAGCGGGCGCCAGGCCCGAGCAGGTCGGCCGCGTCGTGCACGCCACGACGCTCTTCACCAATGCGCTGATCGAGCGCAAGGGCGCCAAGACCGGCCTGCTCACCACGGCGGGCTTCCGCGACGTGCTGGAGATCGGCCGCGAGCGCAAGTACGAGCTCTACGACCTCTTCATCGAGATGCCCAAGCCCCTGGTGGCGCGGCCGTGGCGGCGCGAGGCAAAGGAGCGGCTGGCGCAGGACGGCACGGTGGAGATCCCGCTCGACGTCGATGCCGCGCTGGCCGAGGTCGCCGACCTCGTGAAGCAGGGCGTCGAGAGCCTGGCCATCTGCTTCCTGCACGCCTACGCCAATCCCGCGCACGAACGCGCCATCGGCGCTGCCGTTGCCGAGCGCTTCCAGAACCTGTCGATCTCGCTCTCGTCCGACATCGCGCCCGAGATCCGCGAGTACCTGCGCGCCAGCACGACGGTGACCAACGCCTATGTGCGGCCGCTGGCTGAGATCTATCTCGAGCGGCTGGAGCAGGCGCTGCGTGCAGAAGGCATTCCGGGCGGCCTCTTTCTCATGCTGTCCAACGG
>JAKFVH010000253.1 GCA_021732285.1 Reyranella sp.
TCGATCACCATGGCGACACTCCGGCTTGACCAAAGTGCCCGACATAGACTCACAACTCCAGGCCACGGTGGAAGTCCAAAGCGGCCGCCGAGTCAATTTGACGCGCGAAGATGTGTAGATACCCTAGCAGCGAAGCTGGGGAGGAACTGATTCGTGCACGGAGTGTGCGATTCCTCACATAAGAGTCGCTCACACCGGCGATAGTCTCGACGTTGCCGCACTCCCGAAGGGCGGCCTTGGCATCACCGGGGGGTTCCGATGCCGGATACACCGACGCGGTTCGAGCGTGTCGCCAACTGGTTCGACGGCCTGCGCAAGGTGCTGGTAGCCCTTGCGGTCAGTGTCGCCGTCATCGTCGTGGTCGCGGCCGTCGTGCGCGAACTGGCCATGGGCGGCATCGCCATCGATGCCGTGGTCGTCAAGGCGACGGACACGCCCGATGCGCCGACGCCCGAACTCGCCGCGCAACAGATCGCGCGACAGCTCGATCGGGTCCAACGGTCCGGCGCCAAGGAGTGGCGCAAGGTGCACGTCGATGACGGCGTCCATCCCCTGGATCTGCAGATTCCCGGAGCGCCGCTCAGCCTGCGCGGTGCGGCGCGCGAGGTCGTGGCGCTGTTCGGGCTTGCACCGGTGACGCTGCGTTCGGCCCTGCGGCGCAACGACAAAGGTAGCTACTCGGCGGTGATGAGCTTGGCGGGCGATCACGGATCGATGGCGAACTGCCCCGCGGAGGGTGGCGAGGACACACTCGACAACATCTATGAATGCATCGCCTTCAGCGCCATCGCCTTCACCGATCCCAAGACGGCCGCGTCCTACATGTTCAAGCGCGAGCAGGCGGAGTGCAAAGCCGTCGACCTCGGGCGGACGGCGAACCTGCCTGACCTGCAGCGCGAGGAACATCGCATCAATGATCGCCGCGACCGTTGCGGCTTCGCCAAGACCCTGAAGCTCATCGCCAAGGTGATGGACGGCGGCAACAAGGCCGACCTGCGCTGGGCGCCCTACATCTACGGCCAGGTCCATATGGCGCGCGCCGAGTCGCTGGCCGGCCTCGGCCTGCCAGTGCGGCTCCAGGAGCTCGACCAGGCGATTGGCCGGTTCCTCGATTCGCAGCGACAGATGCGCGATTCGCCCACTGCCGTCGCCGTCCTGATGAAGGCGTTCCTCGACAAGGGCACCGCGATCCACCAGAGCACGGCGCTCATCCCGTGGGACGACGATCCCAAGTCCCTGCTGCAGGCGCGCTTGGAGCTGGCCGAAAAGACCTTCGCCGAGGCAGCCGATCAGCTGCAGCAAATCCCGAGCGCACGCACGGCCAGCCTCGATGCGCTCGTCAACCGTCTCGAAGGCCTGCTGATCTACCGGCGATGGATGATCGATGCGCATCGCCGGACGAAGTCCGGTGCCGTCACCGTTGCCATCGGACAACAGGCCGAACTCGCCGCTCTGGCGAGCGCCGTGGCGAAGTATGAGGCGGCGGCCAAGCTGCCGATGTCGCCCGCCGAGTTGATCGAGTGGGGCAACATCATCCGCGCGACGGGCAAGTTCGAGGACGCCATTGCCAAGTACCGGCGCGCCGCCGACCTCGATCCGGGCAACTCGGACCCGGTGCTCAACATCGCGATTGGCTACATCAACCGCTTCACGTACGGCACCGCCCAGCCGCCCGACACCGGCCACCTGCTGGTGGCGTTGGGTTCGCTGGCGGACTATCTGGCCTGGGCGTCCGATGGCGGCCCCTATGATTCGCTCATCCCCACGGTGACGCGACTCCTGGCGGGCGTCGGCCACGGTCAGGCGTTCGAGGACTGCCTGGACAGGACTCTCGCGGGCGTGTCCGACCCCAAGGTCGAGCGATGGAAGGCGGCTGCCGCCTTCAAGTTCTGCGTCGACGGCGCGATCGACCGCGTCAACAAGGAAGGCATCCTCGCTGCCGACGTGACCAAGGCTTCAAGATAGGGCGGCGTCGCCCGCAACCCACTGGCCGTTCATGGTGCACGATGGCAGCGCCAACCGGATCAGGCCCTCGGCGTGCGCCTCGGGCGGCACCTGCTGCTCGGTTGGCTCGCCCGGGAAGGCTTGGGCGCGCATCGTGGTGCGCATCGGGCCGGGATTGTAGAGATTGACGCGCACGGCGGTGTGCGCGACTTCGGCGGCGTAGGTGGTGGCGAGCACATCGAGCGCCGCCTTGCTGGCGGCATAGGCGCTCCAGTAGGGCACGCCCTTGTTGGCGATGCCCGAGGTCACGAAGATCGCGCGGCCGGCATCGGAGCGGCGCAGCAGCGGATCGAGCGACCGGATCAGCCGCCAGTTGGCCGTCACGTTCACCGCCATCACCTGCTCGAACACGGCGGGATCGATATGGCCGATCGGCGAGAGGACGCCGAGGATCGCGGCATTGCCCAAAAGCACGTCGAGGCGGCCGAAGCGCTCGTAGAGGGCCGCTCCCAGGCGGTCGATGCCCGGCCCATCGGTGACGTCGAGCGGCACCAGCGTCGCCGAGCCGCCCTCGGCCTTGATCTTGTCGTCGAGCGCTTCCAGGCCGCCCACGGTGCGGGCGACCAGCACGCAATGCGCACCTTCGCGAGCGAAGGCCAGGGCCGCCGCGGCGCCGAGGCCGCGCGAGGCGCCGGTGACCAGCGCCAGACGGCCGGCCAGGCGACCGGGAGAAGCCGCAGTCACGAAGAGAACCTCAGGCGGATTCGACGAGCAGCGAGAGCTGGCGATCTTCCACGCCCATCACGTCGTCGAGCGAGATCGGATAGTCGCCGGTGAAGCAGGCGTCGCAGAAGCCGGGGTTGTTCGGATCGCGGCCGGGCAGGCCCATGGCGCGATAGAGGCCGTCGATCGACAGGAAGGCGAGCGAATCGACACCGATGAACTTCGCCATGCCGGCGACGTCGTAGCGCGAGGCCAGAAGCTTTTCGCGCTCGGGCGTGTCGATGCCGTAGAAGCAGGGGTCGGTGGTCGGCGGGGCGGCGATGCGCATGTGCACCTCGCGGGCGCCGGCGTTGCGCACCATCTCGACGATCTTCATCGAGGTCGTGCCGCGCACGATCGAATCGTCGACCAGGATGACGCGCTTGCCCTCGATGTGGGCGCGGTTGGCGTTGTGCTTCAGCCGCACGCCGAGATGGCGGATGTGGTCGGCCGGCTCGATGAAGGTGCGGCCGACATAGTGGTTGCGGATGATGCCGAGCTCGAACGGCAGGCCCGACTGATGGGCATAGCCGATCGCCGCCGGCACGCCCGAATCGGGCACCGGGACGACCACGTCGGCCGGCACCGGGCTTTCCGTGGCGAGCTGCATGCCGATGCGCTTGCGGGCATCGTAGACGCCGATGCCCTCGACCTTGGAATCTGGGCGGGCGAAGTAGATGTGCTCGAACACGCAGAAGCGGCGCTTCTCTTTCGTGAACGGCTTGATCGAGCGCAGCCCATTGCCGTCGACGATGACGATCTCGCCCGGCTCGACGTCGCGCACGAAGCGCGCGCCGATGATGTCGAGCGCACAGCTCTCCGACGTCAGGATCCAGGAATCCTCCAGCCGGCCGATCACCAGCGGCCGCACGCCCATCGGATCGCGCACGCCCAGCAACGCCTCGTTGGTGAGCATCAGCAGCGAGTAGGCGCCCTTGACCCGGCCCAGCGCGTCGATCACGCGGTCGACGACGGTCGAGTAGTTGGAGCGGGCGATCAGGTGGTTGATGACCTCGGTATCGGTGGTCGACTGGAACAGGCAGCCGATCCGCACCAGTTCCTTGCGCAGCAGGTAGGCGTTGGTGAGGTTGCCGTTGTGCGCCAGGGCGAGGCCGCCGAAGTCGAAGTCGGCGAAAATCGGCTGGATGTTGCGGTCCGACGAGCCGCCGGTCGTGGCGTAACGGTTATGGCCGATCGCCGAATAGCCCTTCAGCTTGGCGATGATCGACTGCTCGCCGAAGATGTCGCCGACCAGGCCGGCGGCGCGGTGATTGTGGAAATGTCGGCCGTCGAACGTGACGATGCCCGAGGCTTCCTGGCCGCGATGCTGCAGGGCGTGCAGCCCCAGCGCGGTGTGGGCGGCGGCATCGGAAGTCCCGTAGATGCCGAACAACGCACACTCCTCGTGAAACTTATCGAGGTCGTGGTCGAGGCGGTTCGGGGCACTGGACACGGCGGGGTTATAACTGGGGACCGCCGGCCGCGCCATCAAGGATAACTCACTGCGGCGGTTTGGTCTCAGCCGGCTTGGAATCGTCCGTGGACGGGGCTGCCGGGGCCGCCGGAGCGGCGGGTGAGGGGATGGGCCCGGCACTGCTGCCGCGGTCCTGCAGGCGGGTGCGGAAGCCCGACGGCAGGTACGGTTCGATGAAATTGGCCATTTCCTTGATCATCGGGAAGGTGGCGCCGCCTTCGACCGCCGGCGGCAAGGCGCGCGGCGCGAGATAGCCGTAGAACAGGAAGGCGGCGCCGACCGCCACCCAGGCGCACAGCACGCCGAAGCCGGCGCCCAGGATGCGGTCGGGCTTGGCGAGCGGGCTCGCCCGCACCGAGCGCGACAGGGCGTTGGTCAGCATCACCAGCACGATCAGGGCGCCGACGAAGACCGCCAGCATGGCCAGGAAATAGGCAAGCTCGGTGCTGCCGACCAGCTGCTCGACCTCGGGCTGGATCAGCTTGGCGTACTTCCATGCCGCCCAGCCGGCGGCGATCCACGAGCCGATGAACAGCACGGCATGGGCGAAACCGGCCGAAGCGCCGAGCAGCGCGCCGAAGCAGGCGACGGCGATGATGGCGACATCGAAAACAGTGATTCCCAGCTTGTCCATCGCCCCTCAAATACTCCGTTCTCTACTCGCGCCCACGATCGGAAGGGCTGTCACGGCGCGACCGTTTCATGGGTCGGTCGGCCGGCTGAAAACGCGCCACAAGGTCCGATAGATGCTCGATTTCGTCAATGGCGATGCCCTCTGCCGTGCGTGGTGCAGGGCCTGTGCCAGCGCGGCCACGCGGCACCAGGGCACTGCGGAAACCGAGCTTGGCCGCCTCGCGCAGGCGCGCTTCGCGCTGGCTCACCGGCCGCACTTCGCCGCCGAGACCGATCTCGCCGAACACCACCATGTCGGCGGGTACGGCTTCGTCGGCGAGAGATGACACTACTGCTGCAGCGACGGCGAGGTCGGCCGCCGGCTCGCCGATGCGCAAGCCACCCGCGACATTGAGATAGACGTCATTGGCGCCGACGGCCACGCCGCAGCGCGCTTCCAGCACGGCTAGCACCATGGCGAGCCGGTTGGAATCCCAGCCGACCACGGCATGGCGCGGCGTGGCGAAGGAGGAGGGCGCGACCAGCGCCTGGATCTCGGTCAGCACCGGCCGCGTGCCCTCGATGCCGGCGAACACGCAGGTGCCCGAGACATGGCCGCGCCGTTCGCCCAGGAACAGCGCCGAGGGATTGGCGACGTCTGACAGGCCGCGGTCGGACATCTCGAACACGCCGATCTCGTCGGTCGGCCCGAAGCGGTTTTTCACCGTGCGCAGGATGCGGAAGTGATGGCCGCGCTCGCCCTCGAAATAGAGCACCGTGTCGACCATGTGCTCGAGCACGCGGGGCCCTGCGATGGCGCCGTCCTTGGTGACGTGGCCGACCAGCAGCACCGCGACGCCGCGCCGCTTGGCGAGCTCGACCAACGCCTGCGCCGAGCCGCGCACCTGGCTCACGGTGCCCGGCGTGCTGTCGATCGTGTCGAGCCACATGGTCTGGATGGAATCGATCACCGCCACCTTGGGCGCGTCGGGCCGCTCCAGGGTCGCCACGATGTCGCGCACCGAGGTCGCGGCCGTGAGCTGCACCGGCGCGTCACCCAGGCCCAGCCGCTCGCCGCGCAGGCGCACCTGGTCGAGCGCCTCCTCGCCCGAGATGTAGGCGCAGGCGGTGTGTTGGCGCGCCAGCGCCGCCGCGACCTGCAAGAGCAGCGTCGACTTGCCGATGCCGGGATCGCCGCCGATCAGCAGCGCCGAGCCAACCACGAGTCCGCCGCCGCAGACTCGGTCGAACTCGCTGATGCCGCTGCGATAGCGCTCGGGCTGCGGCGTCGATCCGCGCAGGCCCGCGAACTCGAGCGTCCGGCCCTTGCCGGCGCGCGCCATGCCGCCGCCGGCCGGGCCCGGAGCGGGAGCCGCTTCCTCGACGATGGTGTTCCACTCGCCGCAGGCTTCGCAGCGGCCGCCCCATTTGCTCGTGACCGCGCCGCACGCCTGGCAGACGAAGCGTTTCAGCGGCTTGGCCATCAGTGCAGCTCGTGCTTGGACAGGCACCAGCCGTCGCGATGCAGCCAGCACGACTCGTCCTTGTCGTGCGGATCGCGGCGCAGGCTGCGCACGGCCTGCTGTCCCACCGGATCGGCCAGCGCGGCATCCAGCGCGGCCTCGCCCTCGGGACTGCGCGCGCCGGCGCAGGGATAGAAGCCGACCCAACCGGCCGAGCGCGCGGCAAAGCCGCCGCCGCGACGTTCCAGGCGCAGCATGAAGCCGCTGCGAGGTGAGAAATTGCCGGCGGTCATCGGCAGCAGCAGGCGGCCGCCCTCGGCCAGCCCGTCGAGCCACCAGGCGTGCGGCGCCGTCGCGCCGGCAAAGGCCACGATCAGGTCCCAGCGTCCGTCGATGGGCTCGCTGGCGTCGCCCTGCCGGATCTGGGCCGCCGGCCAGGCTTCCAGATTGCGTTCGGACTTTGCCGCCAGGGACGCATCGATCTCGATGCCCTCGACCTCGCCGTTCGGCCCGACCAGCTCGGCCAGGATGGCGCTGTAGTAGCCCGAGCCGGTGCCGATCTGCAGCACGCGATCGCCTTCCTTCACGCCGATGCGGTCAAAGTGGCGTGCCCACAGCAGCGGCTCGCCGATGTTGAGCCGGCGTTCCTCGTCGAGGGCGATCAGGACGTTGTGATAGAGGCGGCGCGGGTCGTCGTCGGGCGTCGTCCAGTAGCCGTCGGCGAAATGCAGGATGCGCCACGGGCCGGGGCCGGCGAAGCGCTCGCGCGGCACCGTGGCGAAGGCGTCGACCACGCGTTCGTCCAGGAGATGGCCGATGACGCGCAGATCCTCGGCGAACCAGCGGCGGGCCTGCGCGAGGCTGGGCTGGCGGGCGGCCATGGTCAGAGCTTCCGGACCTGCATGCGGATCGGCCCCTCGGCGCGGCCGTGGATGAACTGGTCGACATGGGCGTCGCCCGACCGGTCGATGTCGGCGGTGCGGCCCTGCCAGATCAGCTTGCCCTCGTAGAGCATGGCGATGCGATGGCCGATCTTGCGCGCCGAGGCCATGTCGTGGGTGATCGACACGGCGGTGGCGCCGAGGTCGCTGACGCACTTCACGATCAGGTCGTTGATCACGTCGGCCATGATGGGGTCGAGGCCGGTCGTCGGCTCGTCGAAGAAGATGATCTCGGGCTCGCGGGCGATGGCGCGGGCGAGCGCCACGCGCTTCTGCATGCCGCCGCTCAGCTCGGACGGGAAGAGCTCGCCGATCTCGGGCCCCAAGCCGACATTGCCCAGCTTGGCGATCGCCACCTCGCGCGCCTCGGCGGGCTTCATGCCGTCGCTCTGGATCGGGCCGAAGGCCACGTTCTCCCAGACGCGCAGCGAATCGAACAGCGCGCCGCCCTGGAACAGCATGCCGAACTTGCGCATGACGTCGGCGCGGCCGCCGTCGGCCAGCGCCACGGTCTCCTGGTCGTCGATCTTGATCGAGCCCGCGTCGGGCCGCATCAGACCGAGGATGCACTTCAGCAGCACCGACTTGCCGGTGCCCGAGCCGCCGATCACCACCATCGATTCACCCTTGGCGACGTCGAGGTCGATGCCCTGCAGGACCTTCTTGGGCCCGAAGGATTTCGTGACGCCGCGGAGGGAGATCTTCGGAGACATCGGAATCAGATCTCCTCCCCCGTCATACGGGGGAGGAGATCTGATTC
>JAKFVH010000037.1 GCA_021732285.1 Reyranella sp.
TCGGGCGGCGGCTCGGGCACGTGGGGCGATGTCACGCGGCGGATGGACATGGACGTCTCCTCGTTTCGTTATTCGGGCTTGGCGCCGGTAGACTTCACCACCGGCGTCCACTTGTCGATCTCGGCCTGGATGAAGCGCGTGACCTCGGCCGGCGTCGCCGTGCTCGCCTCGGCGCCGATCTCCTCCCAGCGCTTGACCACGGCCGGCTCCTTCAGCACCGCCTGCATCTCGGTCGCCAGGCGATCGACGATCGGCTGCGGGGTCCTGGCCGGCACCGAGATGCCGAACCAGGAATAGGAGATCAGGTCGGGATAGCCAGATTCCTTCATGGTCGGCACGTCGGGGAAGGCGGGACTGCGCTCCTCGCTGCTGACGGCGAGCGCTCTCACCTTGCCGGCCTTGATGTGCGGCGCGGCCGACGGGAGGGAATCGAACATCGAGGGCACGTTGCCCGCGATGGTGTCGACCATGGCGGGCCCGGCGCCACGATAGGGCACATGGACCATCGCCGCGCCGATCACCTGCTCCAGTCGCGCGCCTAAAAGATGGTTGCTCGAGCCCGCGCCTGAGGTCGCGTAGATAAGCTTGCCGGGCTCGGCCTTGGCGATCTCGATGTATTCCTTGAACGTCTTGACCTTGAAGCCGGGATTGACCACCAGGACGCTGGGATTGCGCGAGGCGATCGAGACATGGATGAAGTCGGCCATCGGGTCGAAGTCGGCGCCGCCATAGAGCGTGGGCGAGATCGACAGGCCCGAGATCGTCGACATCAGGAGCGTGTAACCGTCGGGCGGCGCCTTGGCGACCAGGGCGGTGCCGACCATCGCGCCCTTGCCGGGCTTGTTGTCGACGATGATGTTCTGGCCGAGCCGCTGGCCGAGATATTCGGCCACCATGCGGGCGATCACGTCGGTCGTGCCGCCGGGCGCGTAGGGCACGACGAGCTTGATGGGCGAGGGCCAGGCTTGTGCCTGTGCCGGGAGGGCCGCCGCCAGCGAGGCGGCGATGAATGTGCGGCGAGGGATCATGCGCTGAGTATACTCGGGCCATGAGCCATCCCGACAAGCTGTTCACGTCGCTGTTCGAACCGCAACGCATTGCGCTGATCGGCGCCTCCGCCGATGTCACCAAGACGACATCGCGGCCGCAGCGCTTCCTGCGCAAGCATGGCTTTGCCGGCGAGATCCTGCCGATAAATCCCTCTCGCACCGAAATCCTGGGCGAGAAGGCTTTTAGAGATCTCGATGCCGTCAGCGGCGACATCGACCACGCCTACATCCTGTTGAACGGCAAGGCGGCGGTCGAGGCGCTGGCGGCCTGCGGCCGGCGCGGCGTGAAGGTGGCCTCGATCCTGGCCGGCGGCTTCGCCGATGCCGGGGCGGCGGGTGCGTCGATGCAGGACGATCTTTTGCGCATCGTGCGCGAGACCGGCGTGCGGCTGGTCGGGCCCAACAGCATCGGCACGGTCAGCACCGACCCGGCGGTGGCGCTGACCGCCAATGCCGCCTTCGCCGTCGACAAGCTCCGGCCCGGCACGTGGGGCCTGGTGAGCCAGAGCGGCAGCCTGATCGGTGCGTTGCTGTCGCGCGCCGACGCCCGCGGCATCGGCTTCTCGCGCCTGATCTCGGTCGGCAACGAGGTCGATCTCGCCGTCGGCGAGATTGCCGACATGATGGTCGATGATTCGAAGACCAACGCCATCCTGCTGTTCATGGAGACGCTGCGCGATGGCGAGCGGCTGGCGCACGCGGCTCGTCGCGCACACGCGGCAGGCAAGCCCGTGATCGCCTACAAGCTCGGCCGCTCCGATATCGGCCAGGAGCTTGCCAAGTCGCATACCGGCGCCATCGCCGGCTCCGACGCCACTTTCGACGCCTTCTGCCGCCGCCACGGCATCGCGCGCGTATCGATGTTCGAATCGCTGGTCGACGTGCCGGCGCTGCTGGTCGATCGGCCGCCGGCAAAGGGGAGGCGCGTCGCTGTCGCCACGACGACGGGCGGCGGTGCGGCGATGGTGGTCGACAACATGGCGATGGCGGGCCTCGACATCGCGGGTCCGCCGCAGGCGCTGGTCGATTGGCTGAAATCGCTCGGCATCGCGGCAGGCGAGGGCAAGCTGGTCGATCTCACCTTGGCCGGCGCCAAGCCCGAGATCGTGGCCGGCACCATCGAGCGATTGCTGGCCGACGATGCCAACGATGCTGCGATCTTCGTCGTCGGGTCCTCGGCGCAGTTCAATCCCGAACTGGCCGTCGAGCCGCTGCTGAAGTTCGCCAGGTCGGCGAAACCCTTCGCTGTGGCGCTGACTCCGTCGGCCGAGAAGTCGCTGGCCCTGCTGACGGCGGCTGGTGTGCCGGCCTTCCGCCATCCCGAGTCCTGCGCCGAGGCCATGGCGGCGTGCCTGCTGCGGCCCATGCCGCAGCCGGTCCCGGCACTCGCCGAGCCGACACGCCAGGCGCTCGATGCGCTCGAGGCCGGCCGCGTCAACGGCTTCGACGAGCGCCGCGCCGCCGATTTCTTCGGCGCGCTCGGTGTGCCGCTCGCCAAGGCACTCGCCATTCCTGACGCCAAGCGCGTCGTCGCTGCGGTGAACGAGATCGGGGCGCCGGTGGTGCTGAAAATCCTGTCGCCCGACATCGCCCACAAGACCGAAGCCGGTGGCGTCGCGCTCGGCCTTCCTGACGGTCAGACCGCCGCGCTCGCCGCGCGCGAGATGGAGAAGCGCGTCAGGGCCCACAGCCCGCACGCCAAGCTCGACGGCTTTTTAGTCCAGAAGATGGAGCGCGGGCTCGCCGAGGTGATCCTGGGCTTCCGCCGCGATCCGCTGGTCGGGCCGACCGTGACGGTCGGCCTGGGCGGCGTTTTAGCCGAGATCTACAAGGATGCCGCCACGCGCCTCGCGCCGGTCGACGAGACCGAGGCGCGGCAAATGATCGACGAGGTGAAGGGGCTCGCCACCATCCGCGGCTATCGCAACCTGCCGCGCGGCGACGTTACGGCGTTGGCCAAGGCGATCGCCGCGTTTTCGACCTTGGCGCACAAGGCCTTCGCCGCTGTCTCGGAAGCGGAAATCAATCCGCTGCTGATCAAGCGCGACGGCGAGGATGTGGTGGCGGTGGATGGCCTTGTCGTGCTCAGAGCGTCCCGCTCGTAGCGAGGATCAGGTGTCGCAGCCAGGCATGGGCCGGATCATTGTCGTTGCGCCGGTGCCAGAGCATCGTCTCGTGGAAGTCCGGAAACGCGATCGGCACGGGAAACGCGCGCACGCCCGGCCACTTTAGCCGACGCACGACACGCTCAGACAAGGTGGCGATCATGTCCGTGCTGGCGACTATGGCTGGCACCGCGAGATGGTAGGGCAGGCTCATCGCCACGTGCCGCTTGAGGCCGCGTTCGTCGAGTAGTCGGTCGACCAAGCCCTTGAGGTCGCCGACATGAGTGATGAGCAGGTGCGGGCACCTGATGAACAGCTGAAGCGTCAGCCTCTGCTTGATCGCTGGGTGTCGCGCCGAAACGAGCGACACATAGCGTTCCTTGAAGAGAGGCGTCCGCTTGATCGCCGCCGGCGCATCCGGAAGAACCGCGAGCGCCAGGTCGATGTCGCCGCGCTCGAGGGCGTTGACGAGCTCCCCCCTGTCCATCGCCCGGACGATGATGGTGGCGCGGGGTGCCTGGCTGCGAACCGCCGCCATGACTGGCGGCAGCAGCTCGCAGGCCATGTGGTCCATTGCCCCTATGCGGAACGTGCGGCCCGATCGCGTCGCGTCGAACTTTCCATAGCCGCCGAGCGCCTCCTCGATCTGGCGAAGCGCAGAGCGAATGGCATCGGCGAGATCGAGTGCCCGCTCGGTCGCTTTGACGCCGTCGCCACTGCGCACGAAAAGATCGTCGCTGAACAACGCCCGCAGGTGGCCCAGCCGCTTGCTCATCGCGGGTTGGGTCAAGCCGATGCGTTGAGCAGCCCTGGTCACGCTGCCTTCGGTCAGCATCGCGTCGAAGGCCACGAGAAGGTTCAGGTCGATTGCCGCTAGATTCACCGACATTCTTCAAAGTTATATAGACATATCATATATCTATTTGCCGCATGTATCGAGTACGCCCGATGCTCGGGCAATGCCTCACTATGCACGTGGCGCCCTCTTCGGCCTGGCCGCAGTGAGCATCTGGTCGGGAGGAATCGTCGCCGTCGGCCTCGGTCTGCGCACCAGCCTGACGCCATGGGACATCGCGGCGGTGCGGTTTGCCGTGGCTGGATTGCTCCTGCTGCCCTATGTGCTGAGCAAGGGTCTCGCGCTTGACCGCCTCGGCCCGTGGGGCCTGGCTGCGATCGTGCTCGGCGGCGCTGCGCCCGTCCTGCTGACCAACGCAGGCCTGCTGTTCGCGCCGGCGGCACATGCCGGGGCGCTCTATCCCGGCGTGATGCCGCTGATGGTGGCGGTTCTGGCGGCCTTCAAGCTCGGAGAGTCATTCACGGCAGCGAAGAGGCTTGGCTTCGCGTTGGTCCTGCCTGGCGTTTTTGCGATCGCCTGGCTCTCGGACGAAACCCTTGGCATCGGCCACGCCTTCTTCCTGGGGTCAGCTCTTGCCTTCGCTTTCTATACCGTCGCCATGCGCCGGGCGCGGCTTGATGGGCTGCACGCCGCTGCCATCGCGGCTGTCGGCGGCCTCGTGTTCTACGTGTCGGTCTATTGGATGATCGATGGGGCGACGGGCTTTGCGAAGGCTGCCTGGACCGACATCGCCCTTCAGGCGCTGGTGCAGGGGCTCCTGACGGCGACGATCTCCTATCTCCTCTATGGGCGCGCGGTGAGCATCCTTGGTGCGTCGAGCGGCGCTGCGTTCGCCGCGCTCTGTCCGGCAATGACGGCGCTTTTGGCCATCCCGGTCCTCGGCGAGTGGCCGGCGACCATGGACTGGGTGGCCATCATGGCGATCTCGGCCGGCGTCTACCTCGTGAGCGGAGGCCCGCTCGCTAGGCCACGCGCGTCTGCGCTGCCTCGAACAGCTGGCGGAAGTCGTCCAGCACAAAATAGGTGTTCTGCAGCTTGTCGATCTCGTAGGGCCGATGCATGACGGTCGCCGCCTCGAACGGCAGCCGCTCCACGGTCTTGCTCGTGATCGCATGCTTCACTTCGGCCGCCGACGACAGGATGCCAGCGCCGTAGATCTTGAGACCCTTGGAGGTGCGGATCAGGCCAAACTCGACTGTGTACCAATAGAGGCGAGCCAGCAGGTCGATCTTGGCGCCAGCCTCCATGGCGCGCTGGCCGTACATCTGCATGTAGTCGGCGAACACCGGGTTGCTGAGCAGCGGCACGTGGCCGAAGAAATCGTGGAACAGGTCGGGCTCGACCAGATAGTCGAGCTCGGCGCGGGTGCGGATCCACACCGTCACCGGAAAGCGCCGATGCGCCAAGTGGTCATAAAACACCGCGTCGGGGATCAGGCCCGGCACGCCGACGACACGCCAACCGGTCAGCTTCTCGAGCTTGGCGTTGACCGCCGCGAAGTCGGGAATGCTGTCGCCGATGCCGAGCGTCTCGAGGCCCTGCACGAACTCATCGCACGCATGCGCCCTGGCGAGCGCGGTCTGGCGTTCGACCAGCAGGCGCCACACGGCCTCGTCCTCGGCCGAGTAGTCGGCGGCGCGCTGAGGCACCGTCCAGTCGGTCGCCATGCTTTCGTAGTTGCCGCGAAGGTTTTCCAGAGGAGCGAGGTTCATGCCTACAATATGGGGAGGAGGGGTGTAGGGAATCCCGGCGAAGTTTGGCTGTCCGATTGCCCGGAAAGGAGATAATGTCCAATAAATTGATCTAATTTAGGGATAATCCCTATGATCGAGCTGGATGACATCGACAGACGCATCGTCGCCGCCCTGCAGGCCGAGGGCCGCCTGCCGATCGTCGACCTCGCCGACCGCGTCGGCCTCTCGCCGACGCCCTGCCAGCGCCGCGTGAAGCGTCTGGAAGAAGAAGGTGTGATCACGCGCTACGCCGCGCTGGTCTCGCCGCCGGCGATGGGGCTCGGCCTGCAGGCGCTGGTTCAGGTGACGCTGGACGACCACTCGGAGAAGGTCGTCGAGGCCTTCGAGGCCGAGATCCGCGCGCGGCCCGAGGTGGTGGCCTGCTATGCCGTGACCGGCGACATGGATTTCCTGCTGCACGTGCTGGCGCCCGACCTCGCAAGCTTCAGCGACTTTGCCCTGAAGGCGCTGCTGCGCATGCCGGGCGTTCGCGGCACGCGCTCGTCTTTCATCATGCAGGCGGTGAAGACCGATCTCGCCTGGGCGCCGATCCCACAGCCGCCGGCGCGCAAGGCCCGCTAGAAGGAGCGACCCTCGCCGAGATGGCGAAGAAGGCCAACAAGGACCCGCTCGACTGCATCCTCGACTTCGCGCTGTCGGAAGAGCTCGGCACCATGTTCGTGGCCCAGCTCCTGCACAACGACGAGAAGGCGGTGGGCAGGATCCTGGCCGATCCCGACACCCACATCTCGCTGTCGGACGCCAGCGCCCACCTCACCTTCTTCTGCGATGCCGGCTTCGGTCTGCATCTGATGGGCCATTGGAGCCGCGACCTCGGCGTGCTCGACCTGCCGCAGGCGGTGCACCGCCTGACCGGCCAGCAGCGATCAAATCAATCCTTCGTCGCCGAGCTGTTCGATCAATGATTGAAGGGCTGAGCGGACCAGAGCGAACTGCGCACCGACCACGATGACTTCAGCGCCGTTCGCATTAGCCAACGCTCGTTCCGGAGGGGTCCAAGCAGGCATAATCCAAGACTTGCCAGCGGCCTGAGCGGCCTTGGCAATGCGTACGAGGTCGATCTGATCCTCCGGCGAAAACGAATAGCGTGGCCGGCCTTGTGTCAACGAAAGATCCGTTGGACCGGCGAACAGGCCATCGACAGTGGGCAGGGCTGCAATTCTCTCGACGTCAGCAAGTGCCTCTGACCTGCCCCGATTCTTCGGACCACGGTTAAGTTGAGGGAACCGGCCTCTCCTGCTGCTTCGATTGTCCCTTCAAGGACGATGTTGCAACGGGCCGGGGCGCGCAGCTCCCATGTCGCGCAGCGTCCCGGCCCGTTGCGGAAGCGGACGCTGCGTCGTTTTCTTTGAGCCTTGCCGCGAACTCAGCCGGCGTCAAATAGCCGATGCTCGAGTGCGGGCGAACTTCGTTGAAGTGTCTGCGCCAAGCCTCGATCACGACCTTGGCCTGGGCGCGCGACAGGAACCACTCCATGCTCAAGCATTTGTCGCGGAACTTGCCGTTGAAGCTTTCTGCGACGCCGTTCTGCCACGGCTTGCCGGGGTTGATCAGGGTGGTCTCGATGCCCTGCTCGACAATCCATTGCAGCAGCGCGCGGGCGACGAACTCCGGGCCGTTGTCGGAGCGCAGGTAGCGCGGCGCGCCGCGCTCGCTGATCAGCCGCGACAGCACCTCGATGACGCGGCCAGAGCGCAGCCGGCCGTCGACCTCGATCGCCAGCCCTTCCCTGGTCCATTCGTCGGTCACCGTCAGGCATTTGAGCTGTTGCCCATTGGCGCACCAGTCGAACACGAAGTCGTACGACCACACCTGGTTGGCGCCGGTCGGCGCCTGCGGCCGGGGCCGGCCCGTCGCGATCCGCTTGCGCGGCCGCCGCCGCGGCACCTGCAGCTTGGCCCGACGCCACAGGCGATAGCAGCGGCCCCAGCTCATGGCATGGCCCTCGCGATCCAGGAAGATGCGGATGCGACGGTAGCCGAAGCGCGGGTACTGCGCGCTCAACGCAGCCAGGCGCGCCACCACCGGTGCGTCCCGCTCGGCCTTCGCCGAGCGGTAGCTCACCGCCGAGCGGGCAACTCTCAGAAGCGTGCACGACCGGCGTTGCGACAGCCCGCGGCGC
>JAKFVH010000157.1 GCA_021732285.1 Reyranella sp.
AGAACAGCTCGTTGTCGACGCCGGCATAGCCCGAGGCCATGCCGCGCTTCACGAACAGCACGGTCTGCGCCCGCTCGACGTCGAGGATGGGCATGCCGTAGATCGGGCTCTGCGGATCGGTCTTGGCCGCCGGGTTGGTGACGTCGTTGGCGCCGATCACGAAGGCCACGTCGGTCGAGGCGAAGTCGCGGTTGATGTCGTCGAGCTCGAAGACCTCGTCGTAGGGCACGTTGGCTTCGGCCAAAAGCACGTTCATGTGGCCGGGCATGCGGCCCGCCACCGGATGGATGGCGTAGCGCACCTGCACGCCATCCTTCTTCAGCAGGTCGGCCATCTCGCGCAGCGCGTGCTGGGCCTGCGCCACGGCCATGCCGTAGCCCGGCACGATGATCACCGACTGGGCATTCTTCATCAGGAAGGCGGCATCCTCGGCCGAACCCGCCTTGACCGGCTTGTCGGACTTGGCGTGCGGCGCGCCCGCCGCCGAGGTGTCGGTGCCGAAGCCGCCCAGGATCACGTTGAAGATCGAGCGGTTCATGCCCTTGCACATGATGTAGCTCAGGATCGCGCCCGAGGAGCCGACCAGCGCGCCGGTGACGATCAGCGCGGTGTTGCCCAAGGTGAATCCGATGCCGGCCGCCGCCCATCCCGAGTAGGAGTTCAGCATCGACACCACGACGGGCATGTCGGCGCCGCCGATCGGCAGGATCAGCAGGAAGCCGATCAGGAGCGACAGCACGATCAGCAGGATGAAGGTGATGGGATGGCCGCGCAGCGCGAACCACACCAGCAGCACCACCAGGATGATGCCGAGCAGGGCATTGAGCGGATGCTGGCCGCGGAACACCAGCGGCGAGCCCGAGACCAGGCCCTGCAGCTTGGCGAAGGCCACGATCGAGCCGGTGAAGGTGATGGCGCCGATCACCGTGCCCAGACCCATCTCGATCAGGCTGTGCATCTTGATCTTGCCGGGCAGGCCGAGGCCGAAAGCCTCGGGCGAGACGAAGGCGGCCGCCGCGACGAACACGGCCGCGAGGCCGACCAGCGAATGGAAGGCCGCCACCAGCTGCGGCAGGGCCGTCATCTGGATGCGCATGGCGACCACCGCGCCGATGGCGCCGCCGATGACCAGGCCGCCGATGATCAGCCAGGGTGCCACCACGCCCGGCGAGGCGACAGTGACGCCGATCGCGATCACCATGCCGACGATGCCGTAGAGGTTGCCGGCGCGCGACGTCACGGGCGAGCTCAGGCCTCTCAGCGCCATGATGAAGCAGATGGCCGCGATCAAGTAGCCGTAGGCGGCGATTTCGTGGGTGATCACCTGAAAGTCTCCCGCCGCTTACTTCTTGACCGGCTTCTTCTTGAACATCGACAGCATGCGGTGCGTGACGATGAAGCCGCCGAAGATGTTGACCGCCGCCAGCACGACGGCGATGCCGCCGAACAGCTGCGCGGCGCCCAGGCCCTTCAGCCCCGCCGCCAGCAGCGCGCCGACGATGATCACCGACGAGACGGCGTTGGTGACCGCCATCAGCGGCGAATGCAGCGCCGGCGTCACCCGCCACACCACGTAGTAGCCGACGAAGCAGGCCAGGGCGAAGATGGTGAGCAGCGCTACGAACGGCATGTGGCCATCGGGCAGCGCGATCGGGGTCTGGGCCGCGGCATCGGTGATCTGCTGGGCCACGCCCTTGAGGCTGGTGGCAAGCTCCTGCGCCTGGGTCGCGAGCTTGGCGGCTTCGCCGGCGATTTTGTCGTCCATCGGGCGTTCCTAGTTCTGCAGCGAGGTGAGCTGTGGGTGCACGATCTGGCCGTTCTGGGTCACCAATGTGCCCTTCACGACCTCGTCGTTGGTGTCGATCTTGAGCGCCTTGGTCTCCTTGTCGACCATGGGCGTGATGAAGTTCAAGAGGTTGCGCGCGAACAGGGCGGAAGCGTCTGTCGCAAGCTCGCTCGCCAGGTTGGCCGGTCCCACGATCTTCACGCCGTACTTCTCGACCACCTTGCCGAATTCGGACAATGGGCAGTTGCCGCCCTGCTCGACCGCCATGTCGACGATCACCGAGCCCGGCTTCATGGTCTTGACCATGTCCTCGCTCACCAACAGCGGCGCCTTGCGGCCCGGGATCAATGCGGTGGTGACGACGATGTCCTGCGTCTTGATGTGGTCGGCGACCAGCGCGGCCTGCTTGGCCCGATACTCCGCGCTCATCTCCTTGGCGTAGCCGCCCGCGGTCTCGGCCGCCTTGAACTCCTCGTCCTCGACGGCGACGAACTTGGCGCCGAGCGACTGGACCTGCTCCTTGGTGGCCGGCCGCACGTCGGTCGCCGTCACGATCGAGCCCAGTCGGCGGGCCGTGGCGATCGCCTGCAGGCCCGCCACGCCCACGCCCATGATGAAGGCGCGCGAGGGGGCGAGCGTGCCGGCCGGCGTCATCATCTGCGGGAAGATGCGGCCGAACTGGTTGGCCGCCACCAGAACCGCCTTGTAGCCCGCGAGGTTGGCCTGCGAGCTCAAGATGTCCATCGACTGCGCACGGGTGATGCGCGGGATCAGTTCCAGCGCAAAGGAGGTCACACCCTTGGACGCCAGCGCCTGCACGAGGTCCTTGTTGGTGAGCGCGCCGAGCGGCGCCATCAGCGCCTGGCCCTGGCGCAGGAGGGCGAGCTCGTCGATGCCGTCAGCCGCCGCCATGGGGCGCTGGATCTTGAAGATGACATCGGCCGCCGCAGCCGCGGATGCTGCATCCGGCACGATCATTGCACCGGCCTCGGCATAGGCCTCGTCCGTGTAGGCCGCAGCGACACCCGCCCCCGCCTCGATCACGATCTCTTCCGCGCCCAACGCTTTCAGTTTCTTGACGGTCTCGGGGGTCGCGGCCACGCGGGTCTCATGTGGCCGGCGTTCTTTCAGAATGGCGATTTTCATGGATCAACGGATCGGTTGGAGACGCAGAAAGCGGACTTCGCGCCGCACCATGCACAGCGTCCCAGCGCTTGCCAAGGCGCATTTTCGCCGCGTGGTAGACGCGCATTTACCTGCAACGGCCCCGGCGTGATACTGAAAAACATGGCCCAGCGACCCGTCATCCTCACCGGCTTCCATTTCACCAAGACCGCGCTCGCCGTCCTCTCGGAGGGCTACGAGATCGCCGGTCACATGGAGAAGCCCGACCCGGCGATGGTTCCAGCCGCCGCCCGGCCGCATGTCCAGGCGCTGGTCACGACCGGCAGCGTCGGTGCCTCCGACGCGTTGATGGCTTCGATGCCGCGGTTGTCGCTGATCTGCTGCTATGGCACGGGCTATGAGCGCATCGACCTCGCCGCCGCGCGCAAACGCAACATCATGGTGACGCACGGCGCCGACGCCAACGCGCCCGACGTGGCCGAGATGGCGGTCGGCATCCTGCTCGCTTCGACGCGGCGCATCGTGCGCGCCGACAAGATGATCCGCCGCGGCGACTGGACCAAGCGCATCCCCAACCGCTTCGGCGCCATTGCCGGCCTCAGCAGCGGCAAGGTCGGCATCTTGGGCCTCGGCGCCATCGGCATGGAGTTCGTCAAGCGCATAAAAGGCTTCGACGTCGAAATCGGCTACTGCAACCGCAGCAAGCGCAGCGACGTCGACTTTGCCTATTTCCCCAACGTCATGGCGCTCGCGACCTGGTGCGACTACCTGATCGTCTGCCTGCGCTCCGACGCCTCCAACCGGCACATCATCAATGCCGAGGTGCTGAAGGCGCTGGGGCCGCGCGGCCATGTGCTGAACATCAGCCGCGGCTGGGCGGTCGACGAGGCGGCGCTGGCCGATGCGCTGCGCAACAACGTGATCGAGGGCGCGGCGCTCGACGTCTTCGACGAGGAGCCCTACGAGGGCCAGGAGCTGCTGTCCCTCGACAACCTGGTGATGACGCCGCATTTCGGCGGCGGCACCGAGCATGCGCAGCGGCGCATGACCTCGCTGGTCC
Organism: Reyranella sp.; assembly: GCA_021732285.1. Taxonomy (GTDB): domain Bacteria; phylum Pseudomonadota; class Alphaproteobacteria; order Reyranellales; family Reyranellaceae; genus Reyranella. The sequence continues at coordinate 3,972 of JAKFVH010000157.1, forward strand.
GTCGCAACCTCGATGCGCACTTCGCCGGCAAGCCGGTCGTGTCGCCGCTGCCGGAGCTGCGTGACATGGCCGCTATACCGGAGGGTCGGCTCCGATAGCCACGCGCGGACCGGCAGCGGGACGCGGTCCGATCACCAGGTCCCAGTAGGCGTAGATGACGGTGACCTTGCTGCGAAGATTGTTCATCAGCATGAAGGGGCCGTCACCCACGGCGTCGTAGCCCCACGCCTCGACGCCCATGTGGCGGGCGAGGAAGATGGCGCGGTTGATATGATCGCGTTGCGACACGATGATCAGGCGCTTCTGCCGGTAGATGTCGCGCGCCCGGGCGATCGACGTCACGGTGCGAAAGCCCGCGAAGTCGCGGTAGATCACGCTGGCCGGCACGCCGCGCGCGACCAGCACGTCGCGCATTACCGTCGGCTCGTCGTAGCTGTCGCTTTCGCGGTTGCCGCTCACGATCAGGTACTTGACCTTGCCGGCCTGCCACAGCTCTACGGCCGCGTCGAGGCGCTGGCTCAGCCAGGGATTGAGCCGGCCCGGTGGATCGTACGGCAGCGTCCCCAGAACCAGCGCGACCTCGACCTGCGGCAGACGGGCAAGATCGCCGGTGGCGTAGACCTTGCCCCAGCTCGCCATCACCTGGTTGGCCATTGCCGCCACCAGCGAGACCACGATGATCGTCGCCACGAAAGCGACGGCCGACCAGACGGCGACGCGCACGGAGCGGCGCCTCACGATGGCGGATCGGTGCCGATCCTCACCGTCGGCGCGGATTGCGGCGGCGGCGCGTCGGTCCAGACGTCGAAGAAGGCCCGTAGCGCCGAGGGGAAGCGCCGCAGTTCGGTGAAGACGCTGTAGGGCGATTCGACGTCGCGTGCCTCGAAGCCCCACGCCTCGATGCCGGCATGGCGTGCCAGGAACAGCGCGCGACTGAGATGAAAGCGCTGCGAGACTATGATCAGGCGCTTCTGGCCGAAGACGTCGCGGGCACGCAGCACCGAGTCCCAAGTCCGGTCCCCCGCAGGGTCGCGATAGATCGCGGCCGCCGGCACGCCGCGCGCGATCAGGCCATCACGCATCGCGTCCGGTTCGATGTCGCTGCCCGAGACGATGAGGTATTTGACCTTGCCCGCCTTCCAAAGCGCTGCGGCGGCATCGAGGCGACGCACGAAATAGACGTTGGGGCCGCCCTCCGGCCCGATCGGCGCGGTGCCCAGCACCAGCGCTACGTCGACGTCCGGGAGGCGGCTCGGATCGCTGAGCATCCCGGCCTCGGCGAGGCTGTCGAGCCGCCGTTCGGCGATCCAGGCCAGCAGCACTGCGGCGAGCGCCAACGCACCCAGGGCAAACAGCGCGAACAGGATCAGGCGCATGCGCCGCGCCTTGATCGCATCCGACGGCCTCTATAGACCGGCAGCATGCCCCGCCTCACGACTGCCGAAGCCACGGTCGAAACCCTCCTGCGCCACGGCCTCGACACGGTCTACGCCCTGCCCGGCCTACACCACGATCCGTTGTTCGATGCGTTCTATCACGCCTCCGGCCGGTTGCGCGTCATTCATCCACGACACGAGCAGACCGCCGCCTATATGGCGCTGGGCGCGGCGCTCGCCACCGGCAAGCCGCAGGCCTTCGCCGTCGTGCCTGGCCCCGGCATGCTGAATGCCGGCGCGGCTCTGCTCACGGCGTATGGCATGAACGCACCAGTGATCGGGCTGATCGGCCAGATCCCGCAGGCCGACATCGACAAGGGCCACGGCCATCTGCACGAAATCCACGACCAGCTGGGCCTGTTGCGCCATATCACCAAGTGGGCCGAGCGCATCAGGAGCCCGCAGGAGGCGCCGACACTGGTGAGCCAGGCGGTGTGGCACGCCACGACCGGCCGGCCTCGGCCGGTGGCGCTGGAATGCGCCCTCGACACCTGGGCCAAGCGCGCCGAGGTGGTATTGCCCGATGGCCCCCTGCCACGACCCGCCGACGCGATCGACGACGAGGCAATTGGTGCGGCGGCCAAGATCCTGGGCGCGGCCGAGCGGCCGATCATCGTGGTCGGCGGCGGCGCCATCGACGCCAGTGCGGAGGTGATCGAGCTCGCCGAGATGCTGGAGGCGCCAGTCAGCTCCTACCGGCGCGGCCGCGGCGTCATCCCGAGCAGGCATCGGCTGGCCGTCGACATGCCGGTCGGCCATCGCCTGTGGAAGGATGCCGACGCCGTGCTTGCGGTCGGCACGCGCTTCTTCATCCAGAACGGCAGTTGGGGCGTCGACAAGAACCTGAAGGTCGTGCGCCTCGACATCGATCCTGACGAGCCCGAGCGGTACGCCAAGCCCGACGTAACGCTGCTGGGCGACGCTGCGCCGCAATTGCGCGCGCTGATCGCGGCACTGCCCAAGCACAATCGGCCGCGCCCGTCGCGCGCCGAAGAGCTGAAAGGCCATCGCGCGTGGCTCGCCGAACGGCTGTCGCGGCTCGAGCCGCAGGCCTCGTTCCTGAAGGCGATCCGCGCCGCATTGCCCGAGGACGGCATCTTCGTCGACGAGGTCTCGCAGATCGGCTTCGCCTCGCGCGTGGCGCTGCCGATCGAGCAGCCGCGCACGTTCCTCTCACCGGGCTATCAGGACAATCTCGGCTGGGGTTTTGGCACGGCGCTGGGCGCCAAGGCGGCGATGCCTCACGCCAAGGTGCTGGCGATCGCGGGCGACGGCGGCTTCATGTACCAGGTGGGCGAGCTTGCCACCGCGGCGCGCCACAACCTCGCCCTCGTCGTCGTGGTGTTCGACAATGGCGGCTTCGGCAACGTCAAGCGCATTCAGCAGCAGCACTACGGCAATCGGCTGATCGCCTCGGACCTGCAGAACCCCGACTTCGGCAAGCTCGCCGAGAGCTTCGGCATCGCCACCTTCAAGGCGCTGGACGCGGCCCAGCTAGAAGCCTGCCTGAAGAAGGCCTTCGCCCTCAACGCACCGGCCCTGGTCTGGGTGCCGCACGGCGACGTGCCGAGCCCGTGGGACATGATCATGATGCCGCGGGTCAGGGGTTGACCTTCATTTTCGGCCGCCGCGAGAACCGCCGTGGCGGGCCGCCCCTTTGTGCGATCCGCCAGTGTGATGGAAATGATGGTGACGGTGAAAACCGTGGCCCAGAAAGACCGGCCCGCCGACAAACAGCGGCCCATAGAACCAGGGGTCCCACCAGTAGGCTGACTCGGGGTAGGGATACGCGTTGATTGCCTGTGGCGGCAGCGCGTAGACCTGCTGCGGCAAGCCGGGCGTGTTCAGCGTGACCTGCCAGCTACCATCGGGTTGCTGGCATGTTTGCCCGACGGCTTGTCGCCGCTGCCCTTCAACCGTGACCTGCACGGTGAACTCGCGGCATCTCCAAAGGGTCGTCTGCGTTGGCACGAGTGCTGTCTCGGGCGAACTCGGGGGAACCGGACCGACACAGCCCGCCAAGACCAACATCAGGGCGACGCTCAAAAAGGGATGCGCACATCAATCTCCCGGAATGAGGCGGAGACTTCGTCGTGCATCTACAGATCGCCACGCCATAACCAAGGTGTCGACCTGACGCCATTCTCGGCGCCTGCTGTTCGACCGTCAACGACGCCGAGCGGTGCCCACCCCGTGGCCATAGGACCGAACTTCGCGGACGCGACAGTCGGTGTGCGTTTTCTCACATAGGTTGCATGGCTAACAAGAGATACTAGTGTAGTGTCCGAGAATTAACTGGACAGTGTTTTCTTGCGCTTTGAGATGCGGGGAAGCGTGCATCCGGGTTGTATGCGCTCGAGGGTTTGCCTGCATCGCGACAGCTTCTTGCAGATCGACTC
>JAKFVH010000292.1 GCA_021732285.1 Reyranella sp.
CTACGAAGATCTCGCCGATCGCACCAAGCGTCGCGCTGCGATGGCTGCCGATCCCGCATGGCAGGCCTATTTGCAGAAGAGCCGAGAATATATGAAGCACATGAACAACAAGATATTGGTGCCAACCGCGTTCTCACCCACGAAGTAAGGGAAAGTCATGCCGAGCTCTCATCCGCGCCGCAGCGGCGCGCAAGTCCTGATCGACCAGCTGCGCATCCACGGCACCGACACGATCTTCGGCGTGCCAGGCGAAAGCTACCTGGCGGCGCTCGACGCGCTCTACGCCCAGCGCAACTCCATGCGCTTCATCATCTGCCGCCAGGAAGGCGGGGCGGCCAACATGGCGGAAGCCTACGGCAAGCTCACCGGCAAGCCCGGCATCGCCTTCGTCACGCGCGGTCCGGGTGCCACCAATGCCAGCATCGGATTGCATACCGGGTTCCAGGATTCGACGCCCATGATTCTGCTGGTCGGCCAGGTGGCGCGCGAGGCATCCGACCGCGAGGCCTTCCAGGAGATCGACTATCGCCGCATGTTCGGCCAGATGGCCAAGTGGGTGGTCCAGATCGAGGATGCGCGGCGCATCCCCGAGCTGATCAGCCAGGCATTTCACACCGCGCTGAACGGCCGGCCCGGCCCGGTCGTGATCGCGCTGCCCGAGGACATGCTGGTCGACGAGGTCGAGGTGCCCGACGCCGGCCCCTACAAGATCGCGCGTGGCGCGCCGGCGCCCGAGGACATGGTGGCGCTGCGCGAGCTTCTGGCCGCGGCCGAAAAGCCCATGGTGATCGTTGGCGGCGGCGGCTGGACCGCCAAGGCCTGCGCCGACATCCGTGCCTTCATCGAGGCCAACGACCTTCCGGTCTGCGCCTCGTTCCGCAACCAGGACCTGTTCGACAATCGTCATCCGAATTACGCCGGCGACCTCGGCGTCGGCGTCGGGCCGGCGCTGGGCAAGCGGCTGAAGGCCTGCGACCTGATCATCGCCGTCGGCCCCAGGCTGGGTGAGGCGACGACCGGCGGCTACACGCTGTTCGGCCTGCCGGTGCCGCAGCAGAAGCTGGTGCATGTCCATGCCGGCGCCGAGGAGCTGGGGCGCGTCTACCAGGCGACCTTGCCGATCAACAGCGGCATGGCGAACTTCGCCGCCGCGGCCAAGGCGATGAAGCCGGTCGACGGCAAGCGCTGGAAGGCCGAGACGGCGGCGGCCCACGCCGAGTATCTCGACAACATCAAGCCGGGACCGCTGCCTGGTTCGGTGAACATGGGCGAAGTCATCGCCTGGCTGAACAAGCGGCTGCCCGACGACGCCATCGTCACCAACGGCGCCGGCAACTATGCGGCCTTCCTGCATCGCTTCTTCCAATATCGCGGCTTCAAGACCCAGCTAGCGCCGACCAGCGGCGCCATGGGCTACGGCGTGCCGGCAGCAGTGGCGGCCAAGATCGCCGAGCCCGACCGCATGGTGGTGTCGCTGGCGGGCGACGGCTGCTTCCTGATGAACGGCCAGGAGTTCGCGACCGCCGTCCAGCATGGCGCGAACATCGTGATCACCGTGGTCGACAACGGCATGTACGGGACGATCCGCATGCACCAGGAGCGTGAGTATCCGACGCGCGTGGTCGGCACCGACCTCAAGAACCCCGACTTCGCGGCCTACGCGCGGGCGTTCGGCGGCCACGGCGAGACGGTCGAGAAGACCGAGGACTACGCCGCGGCCTTCGAGCGCGCGGTGGCGGCGGCCAAGCCCGCCATCATCCACGTGAAGACCGATCCCGAGGCGCTGACCTCGCGCATCACGCTGAGCAAACTGCGCGAGCAGTCGCTGGCCAAGCAGAAGTGACGCAGTCATCCGGCGCGGGGGTTACCCCGCGCTAACCGTAGCGAGGGACCTTTGAGGCCGCAGGAAAGGTCCCTCGCTGCGCTCGGGATGACATCAAGCCGGTAGCACCGGGACGCCGTAGGCTCGGAAGTGGCGATCACGTGTCACGATCGTCAGCCCATCCTCTATCGCCTGCGCGATCATCATCCGATCGAACGGGTCGCGATGATGCAGCGGAAGACCCTGCACGCGAACAATGTGCTGCGGAATGATTGGCAACGGCTCGGCTCCAACGATCGCGAGCGCGGCTGGGACGCTGTCCGGCAAGGAGAGCTTGCCGACTGATATCTTGATCGCGAGCTCCCACATTGCGGCAATGCTGACGAAACGATCGTTGTCGGGATCTTGCAGCGCCTGCCGCGCGGCGGACGTCAATTCAGCCGGCCGCGACACCGCCCAGATCAAGGCATTCGAATCGATCAGCAGCTTCAAGTGTCTTCAGAGTCCTTGAGCACTTCGAACATCGCCTCGATCTCGGCGTCCGTCTCTGGCGAATCCCAGCCCGGCCGAAGGATGACCTTATCCTTCCACGCTCCCAGCCGCGGCTTCTTGCGGGGCGTCTGGTATGGCGCCAGGCGCGCGACAGGCTTGCCAGCCTGGCAGATGACGACCTCTTCGCCAGCGCGCACTGCGGCGATCAGCTTGGAAAGCTGCGTCTTGGCCTCGTGGGTGTTGACGTACTTCATGTTAGCTAACTTAGCTAATCCAGTCGGCCAGTTCAAGATCGCGCTTGCCCTCGCGCGCCTTCGCTTATATAGGACGACCACCGTGGAGATTTGAGCCGACCGGCTTGCGACCACGTTAAAAATCGCTAAAAGGTCGGAGGTGCTCGCAAAAGCCCCCGTCCTTCCAGGTCGGGGGCTTTTTCGTTGCGCGTCCTTCCAAAGGCGCGGACGTGAGGAGAAGGGCAATGGACGGAGCGATTCCCAAGAAGAAGGCGAAAGCCGATCAGTCGACCTGGCGGCCGCAGACCCGGGCCGTGCGCGGCGGGCAGCTGCGCAGCAACTTCGACGAGACGTCGGAGGCACTGTACCTGACGTCGGGCTACGCCTATTCGAGCGCGGAGGAGGCCGAGGCCACCTTCAAGGGCGAGAGCACGCACTACCAGTATTCGCGCTTCGGCAATCCGACCGTCAGCATGTTCGAGAATCGCCTCGCCGCGCTCGAGGGTGCGGAGGCCTGTCGCGCCACCTCGACCGGCATGTCGGCGGTGTTCTTCACCCTGCTGGCGCTGCTCAAGTCGGGCGACCGCATCGTCGCGGCCCGCCAGCTGTTCGGCTCGTGCCACTACATCGTGGCCGACCTGCTGCCCAAGTACGGCATCCAGGGCGAGTTCGTCGACGGCGGCGATCTCGCGCAGTGGGAGAAGGCGCTGTCGAAGCCGACGCAAGCCGTGCTGTTCGAATCGCCCTCGAACCCGATGCTCGACATCGTCGATGTGAAGGCGGTGTGCGACCTCGCCCACAAGGCCGGCGCCAAGGTCGTGCTCGACAACGCCTTTGCGACGCCGATCCTGCAGCGGCCCCTGGAATGGGGGGCCGACATCGTCGTGCACTCCGCCACCAAGTACATCGACGGCCAGGGCCGCACCTTGGGCGGCGCGGTGCTGGGCTCCAAGGAGTTCATCCTCGACAAGCTGCAACCCATCATCCGCAACACCGGGCCCTCGCTCAGCCCGTTCAATGCCTGGGTGCTGGTCAAGGGCATGGAGACGCTGGGCCTGCGCATCGAGCGCCACTGCGCCAACGCCGCGCGCGTGGCCGACGCGCTCGCCGCCCATCCGGCGATCGGCCGCGTGCTCTATCCCGGCCGCAAGGACCATCCGCAGCACGCGCTTGCCATGAAGCAGATGTCGGGTGCGGGCGGCGTCGTCACCTTCGACCTCAAGGCCGGCAAGTGGGCCGCCTTCGAGACGCTGAACCGGCTGAAGCTCGTCGACATCTCCAACAACCTCGGCGACGCGAAGAGCCTGGTGACGCATCCCGCGACCACCACGCACATGCGCATCGGCGCCGAGGAACGGGCCAAGCTCGGCATCGGCGACGGCACCGTGCGCATCTCGGTCGGGCTCGAGGACGCCGAAGACATCATCGCCGACCTGGTGCAGGCGCTGGGCTGAGCAGCGCAGTGTCGCTGGCGCAGCACCTGTGGGACATCAACGCCGACTTGGCTGCGCGCATCCGGACGCATGACTTCGTGCAGGGACTCGGCAACGGGTCCCTGCCGATCGAGAATTTCAAGCGCTACGTGGCGCAGGACGCCTATTTCCTCGACGCCTTCGCCCGCGGCTACGCCTTCTGCCTCGCCAATGGCACCGCGCGCGAGGACCTTTATGTCTTTGCCGAGCTGATCTCGGGCGTCGTCGACGAGCTCAAGCTGCACAAGAGCTACACCGAGCGCCTGCAGATCGACCTTTTGGGCGTGACGCCGATCGCCGAGACCAGGTTCTACGTCGACTTCCTCCTGAACACGGCGCGGCGCGGCCGGCTCGGCGAGACCATCGCGGCCATGACACCCTGCATGCGGCTCTACGCCTGGCTCGGGCAGTCGCTCGCCAGGACCGCCGTCGCGCCGACCTATGCCGACTGGGTAAAAACCTATTCCGATCCCGGCTTCGAGGCGCTGGCGGTGCGACTGGAGACGCTGCTCGACGCACACGCCACCGACACGCCCGCCGTCCGCGCCAACTATCGCCGGGCGATGGAGCTGGAATACGGCTTCTTCGCCGCCAATCTTTAGCGTAGCGCGGACCGCGGGCCTCCGGCCCGCTCATGACTCATGAGGCGGGCGAGACGCCCGCGGTCCGAATCAGAGCGCCGCGAGCTTTTCCATCGAGCGATCGATGGCGCCGTGCAGGTCGGCCGTGAGCTTGGCGCCCATGGCGTCGCGCACTTCCTGCTCGGCGGCGGCCCACAGGGGCAGGGCGCGCTTGAACAGGGCGCGTCCCGCCGGAGTCGCCGCCAGCTCGTGACGTCGCTTGTCGCCCGACTGGGCGCGCTCGACCAGCCCGTCCTTCAGGAGCGGCCCCAGGTTGCGCGTCAGCGTCGTGCGGTCGGTGGCGAGCAGGTCGGACAGCCGGCCGATCGACACCGGGCCCTGGGCGGTCACGAAGCCCAGCAGCGAGAACTGCGAGATCTTGAGGCCGGTCGACGCCAGGTGCTTGCTGTAGATCTGGGTCACGCGCCGCGCCGCGCCGCGGATGCGAAAGCAGGTGCAGTCGAGGGGCGAGAGGCGGGGGCCGGACATGGGGGGAGATTTTAGGCCCGGCGCTTGCGATGGCCAAGCACGAATGTGTATATGCACGCAAAAGCGATGACGGAGACGATGATGAGTGATGCGGGTTACGGCGTGGTGCCAATCGAGCAGGCCCGCGCCATGGACGGGCTCACCCTGTTCAAGGGCCTGCTGGAGGGCCGTTTCCCGGCGCCGCCGATCGGCAAGGCGCTGGGCTTCCGGGTGTCCGAGGTCGAGCTCGGCCGCGTCGTCTTCGACTACACGCCGGTCTACGACCATTACAATCCACTGGGCACCGTGCATGGCGGCATTGCCGCCACTCTGCTCGATTCGGTGATGGGCTGCTCCATCCACAGCACGCTCAAGGCCGGCATCGGCTTCACCACGCTCGAGATCAAGGTGAACTACGTGCGCGCCATGACCGACAAGACCGGTCCGGTGAAGGCCGAGGGCAAGGTGATCAACGTCGGCTCGCGCATCGGCACCTCGGAAGGCAAGCTCTACGACAGCGCCGGCAAGCTTCTGGCGCACGGCACGACGACCTGCCTGATCTTTCCGATCTGACCGCCATTGGCCGATAATAGGCGGCATGCCCGAGGCCACCGCAGAACAACGCCTGCTCCGCCTGTCGATCGGCGTCACCGTCGTGGTCTCGCTGTTCGGCGTGGTGTTCGGCCTGCTGTCCGGCTCGTTGTCGATCGTGTTCGACGGCGTGTTCGCCGCCATCGACGCGGCCATGTCGGGCCTGGCGCTGTTCGTGTCGCGCCTGGTCAGCCGTGAGACCAACAACCGGCGCTTCCAGTTCGGCTACTGGCACATCGAGCCCATGGTGCTGGCCTTCAACGGCGGCACGCTGATGCTGCTCTGCTTCTATGCCTTCCTGAACGCGGTCGCGAGCTTCCTGGAGGGCGGCCGCCAGCTCGCCTTCGATTGGGCGATCGTCTACGCCGTCATCGTCTGCGTGATGTGCTTCGGCATGTTCTTCTACGAGCTGCGCGCTAACCGACGCATCGGCTCGGATTTCATCCGGCTCGACGCGCAGAGCTGGCTGATGTCGGCGTCGATCACCTCGGCGCTGCTGGTGGCGTTCGCCATCGCCTGGTCGTTCAAGGACACGCCCTACGGCTATCTCACGCCCTATGCCGACCCCGTCGTGCTCGCCCTGCTGACGATCTGCCTGGTGTTCGTGCCGATCCGCACCGTGCGCAAGGCCCTGCAGGAGGTCCTGCTGATGACGCCGCCCGAGCTCGACGCCCAGGTCCGCCGTGTCATGGACGACATCGTCGCCCGCCACGGCTTCAAGACCTACACCAGCTACGCCGCCAAGGTCGGCCGCGCCCAGTTCATCGAGATCCATGTCGCGGTACCCGAGGACAAGCGGCTCGACAACGTGGCTGCAGCCGACGCGATCCGGCGCGAGATCGCCGATGCGCTGGGCGGCGAGGGCCCGCAGCGCTGGCTCACCATCGATTTCACTGCCGATCCGCGCTGGCTGTAGGGTCATTGCGCCATTTGACCTTTTTGCGCGAACGTCCCATGTCAGAGTTTCAGGATCGTCTCATGTACACAGCCACAACCCGTGCCATCCAAGTGACCGTCAGGCCGCAATATCTGCCCGATCAGTCGGATCCCCCGAAGTCGCAATTCGTGTGGGCCTATTTCGTCGTCATCCAGAACGAGGGCGATGTCGCAGTGCAGTTGCGCAGCCGGTACTGGAAGATCACCGACGCGCTGGGCCGCGTGCAGGAGGTCCGGGGGCCGGGCGTCGTCGGCAAGACGCCGCTGCTGCGTCCGGGCGAGATGTTCGAGTACAATTCGGGGACGTCGCTCTCCACGCCCTCGGGCTTCATGAGCGGCACCTATCAGATGGTGAGCGAGACCGGCGAGAATTTCGACATCGAGATCCCCACCTTTTCACTCGACCTGCCAAGCCCAGACCGGAAGCTGAATTAACTCAGTAGGACGGGGCGCCGGCTCAATTGAGGGAAACGACCATGAACAAGATGGTGAAGAAGAGCGAGATGGTCTCGCTTGCCACGGGGCTGACCCGCCCGTCGCGCGACGAGGCGGAAGCCGCGGTGCGCACCCTGATCCGCTGGGCCGGCGACGACCCCGACCGCGAGGGCCTTTTGGGCACGCCCGATCGCGTCGTGCGCTCCTACGAAGAATTTTTCCGCGGCTACGACGAAGACCCGCGCGAGATGCTGCAGCGGACCTTCGAGGAGGTCGAGGGCTACGACGAGGTCGTGGTGCTGCGCGACATCCGCCTCGAATCGCACTGCGAGCACCACATGGTGCCGATCATCGGCAGGGTCCACGTCGGCTACCTGCCGGACAGGCGCGTGGTCGGCATCAGCAAGCTCGCCCGCGTCGTCGACGCCTACGCCTTCCGACTGCAGATCCAGGAGAAGCTCACGGCGCAGATCGCCAACACCCTGCAGGAGGTCCTGCAGCCGCGCGGCGTCGCCGTCGTCATCGAGGCGGCGCACCAGTGCATGACCACCCGCGGCGTCCACAAGTCCGACGTCGCCATGGTGACCAGCCGCATGCTGGGCGCCTTCCGCGACAATGGCGAGACACGCCGCGAATTCTTGACCATGATCGGTCGGACATCCGT
>JAKFVH010000119.1 GCA_021732285.1 Reyranella sp.
ATCTGACGCGCATCGCCAAGGTCTATGTCGAGATGTCGAAGGTGCAGAACCGGCGCCTGTCGACCTTGAGCCGCGGCCAGAAGCCCAGCGCGGAGTTCGAGAAGAGCTACGAGAAGCACCGCAAGAAAATCGTCGAGCTGGTCCGCCAGGTGCACATCAACGCCCACCGCATCGAGCAGCTCAAGCTCTCGCTCTACGACCTCAACCGCAAGCTGATGATGCTGGAAGGCAAGCTGCTGCGGCTGGCCGAGGGCTTCCGCATCCCGCGCCAGGACTTCCTCGACAACTACCTGACGCACGAGATCGACCCCAACTGGCTCGACAAGGTCGGCAAGCTCTCGGGCAAGGGCTGGAAGGACTTCGCCAAGAAGAAGGCGACCGACGTCGAGAAGCTGCGCGCCGAGATCAAGGCGATCTCCGACATCGCCGGCGCGCCGATCTTCGAGTTCCGCCGCATGTGCAAGACCGTGCAGGACGGCGAGCGCGAGATGATGCGCGCCAAGAAGGAGATGATCGAGGCCAACCTGCGCCTGGTGATCTCGATCGCCAAGAAGTACACCAACCGCGGCCTGCAGTTCCTCGACCTCATCCAGGAAGGCAACATCGGCCTGATGAAGGCGGTCGACAAGTTCGAGTACCGCCGCGGCTACAAGTTCTCGACCTACGCCACGTGGTGGATCCGTCAGGCCATCACCCGCTCGATCGCCGACCAGGCGCGCACCATCCGCATCCCGGTGCACATGATCGAGACCATCAACAAGCTGGTCCGCACCAGCCGCCAGATGCTGCACGAGATCGGCCGCGAGCCGCAGCCCGAGGAGCTGGCCGAGAAGCTCGGCATGCCGCTCGAGAAGGTGCGCAAGGTGCTGAAGATCGCCAAGGAGCCGATCAGCCTCGAGACGCCGATCGGCGACGAGGAGGATTCGCATCTCGGCGACTTCATCGAGGACAAGAACGCGGTGATCCCGCTCGAGGCCGCGATCCAGGGCAATCTGCGCGAGAGCACGACGCGGGTGCTGGCGACGCTGACGCCGCGCGAGGAGCGCGTGCTGCGCATGCGCTTCGGCATCGGCATGAACACCGACCACACGCTGGAAGAGGTCGGCCAGCAGTTCTCGGTGACCCGCGAGCGTATCCGCCAGATCGAGGCCAAGGCGCTGCGCAAGCTCAAGCACCCGAGCCGCTCGCGCATGCTGCGCAGCTTCCTCGACCAGGGCTGAGCGCGGACAAGACGATCACGGAAAAGCCGGGCAATGCCCGGCTTTTTCTTTGGGAGCGCGGGCCTCCGGCCCGCTCATGGCTGGGGGCGCGCGACTCCAGTCGCGCGTCTTCGTTGAGGCAAGAGATGATCGCGCCACTGGAGTGGCGCGCCCCCAGCGAAGACCATGAGCGGGCCGGAGGCCCGCGCTCCCTTCATGAAACGCTGGGCCACTCATTGGTCACGCGACGGCCGAGCCCGATTGCCTACCATCGCCGCTCCCCCAAACATCTCACGGAGAGCGGCGGTGCTTGCCGGCAACCAGATCACGGCTCGTTTCAAGGATGCGCTGCGCCCCTGGGCGTCGGCATTGCCCCAGTTCTCCGGGCTGCCCTCGTGGTCGCGCACGATGGGCGTGCTGAAGCATCACGGTTTCTCGCCCGTGACGGTGTTCGACATCGGCGTCGGCTACGGCACGTTCCCGCTCTATCGCGCTTTCCCCGACGCGTTCTATCACCTGATCGATCCGGCGCAGGAATCGCTCGCCCACATGCAGCGCCTTGCACGACGACTGCGCTGCCAGGTCCATCCCGTGGCGTTGGGCGACCACGAAGGCACGGCGATGCTGGAGGTCCGCGCCGACATCCAGGAATCGACCCTGCTCGAGGAAGTGGGACCGCGCCGCGTGCGTCGTCATGACCGCGTGCCGCTGCGCCGCTTCGACATGCTGTTCGGCCCCATCATGCGGCCATCGCTGTGCAAGATCGACGTGCAGGGCGCCGAGCAGATGGTGCTGGCCGGCATGACCGGTCGCTTGGGCGAAATTGACGCGCTGGTCATCGAGACCAGCACCATCGCCACCGTGCAGGGCGGCGCCGAGATCGGCGCGATCGTGCGCTTCCTCACGGAGCATGGCTTTGCCCTGACGGACATCGTCGGCCTGCGCCGCCGCCCGCTCGACGGCGCGACCGCGCAGCTCGACCTGCTGTTCGTCCCCAACAAGGCGCCGCCGCGCAGCGATCGGCGGTGGGCCGCCAGCGCCTGATTGCTGCTCTTCACGCCGGTCGGGCTATGTGATCATTGCGTGCCGCAGTGGCCATTGCGTGACCCACAGGTCGAGATGTACGCTGCGCTTGCGAAGAGCATACGCAGTTGCAACATGCATGGCGGCATAGCTCGCGGCGAAATGCCGACAGCGATGGACCTGCGACCTGTTGTCAGTGGGAAGGCACATACGCAACCCGTCTTCCCGTACCATCGTTTAGGCGTCCGTACCGCGGGCGCGCCGCAATCGGGCCACATGGCCTGTTTACGGATTCTCCCAGGGGTTCAGGTAGGCGGGATGACAATCAGGAACCTGGTGAGGAACAGCATTGGGGTCGGCTTGTTGCTCTTGTCCGGCTGCGAGGCGGCACGAAACATGCGCGATGACTTTTCCCGGTTGACCTCGTCGCAGCCCACGGCGAAGGCACAGCCTGCCAAGAGCGTGGCCTCGACCACACGGCCGCGTACGACCCCCACCGCATCGACTTCCCCCGATGCACCCGTCGCCAGCCCGGCGACGGCTTCGGACGAACCGCCGGCACGCCCCGCTGCTACGGGTGGGCCGGCGCTCTCACTTGCCGGCAAGAGCGAGAGTGAGCTGCGTGCCATGCTCGGCGCGCCAACCAGCGAGGAGGACCGCCCCCCCGGTAAACGGTGGCGCTATCGAGACGGGCAATGCACCCTGGACGTCCAGCTCTACCCGGACGTCCAGACCAAACAGTTCGGAACTCTTGCGTACGAGGTGAAGAGCGATGACAACACCGATGAAGGAAAGCGTGTCTGCTTGGCCCAGCTCCAATCCCGCGCCCAGGCCCGCCACTAGTTCGGACGTGGAAAAACGCATCCGAGTCGCCTTTGTCGAGGATGACGACGACTACCGCGAAACCGTCAGCGGCGAACTCGCCGACCACGGCTTCGACGTTACGTCGTTCTGCGACGGCACCGCTCTTCTGGCCTCGCTCGCTGACGGCGCCGACCCGGAGATCATCATCCTCGACTGGAGCCTGCCCAGCGTCTCCGGCATCGACCTGCTGCCGCGGCTCCGGCGCAACGGCATTGCGCTGCCCGTCATCTTCCTGACTGGCCGTTCGCTGCCGGCCTACGAGAAGCTCGCCTTCGACCGCGGCGCCCTCGACTTCGTCGACAAGGCGCGTGGCGTGCCCATCCTGGCGCATCGCCTGCGGTTGATTGCCGACTCTGTGAAGAAGCCGGCCGAGCCCGAGCTGGTCGACAATTTCCATTGCGGCAGGCTGATGCTGAAGCCTAAGGTCAGCCGTGCCTTTTGGGACGATGCCGACGTCGGCCTGACGCTGACCGAGTTCAAGATCGTGCACCTGTTGGCCGCCAATGTCGGCAGCTACGTGACGTATCGGTCAGTCTACGACTGCATGCATTACGTCGGCTTCATCGCAGGGAGCGGCGAAAATGGCTACCGAACGAACGTCCGCTCTTGCATCAAGCGGATCAGAAACAAGTTCCGAGCCATCGACCCCACCTTTGCCGAAATCGATAACTATCAGTCCTTCGGATACCGCTGGGGCAAGACCTAGACCGGAGACCCGCGGCTGGCGCCAGGCGATCCGTCGCCTGGCCGCCTCCCTTACGCTCAAATCGGTGGTGCTGGTCGGCATCTTCGTCGCATTGCCGGTCGTGCTGTATGGCCAGTTCGAGAGCGCCGACCGCCAGATGCGCGACCTCGTCACCCGCGCCATCCAGGACCGCAGCGCCCTGATCGCCGAGGCGATCACCCCCAAGCTCACCAGCGGCGACAAGAGCGCCCGGGCCGCCCTCAACGACGATCTCGCCAAGTATTCCAGCGACGGCACGATCCTGAAGCTGATGTTCCAGCCCGGCGAGGAGCGGCATGCCGGGCGCTTCTATTTCGTGGCCTCGGCGCCCAAGATCCGCTCCGACGAGATCGCCGCCGAGCTCGACGAGCTCGGCCAGCGTGGCATCCTGCAGCGCATCTCCGACGCCTGCATGTGGGATGCCGCCAACGAGATCCGCTACAAGCAGGCCAACGGCACGGTCGAGCTCCTGACCTCGATCATCCCGATCCGCGCCGCCGACGGCTGCTGGGTGCTGACCTCGACGCACACGACCTCGGAATTCCTAAACACCTCGATCGGCCGGCCCTATTGGGAGACCCGCGAGATCCGCGTCGCCGCCGCGATCTACCTGGTGCTAGCGGTCATCGCGCTGCTGGTCGCCGTCAGCATCCGCTTGAGCCTGCGTCGCTTCCGCGACGTCGCCGCCGAGATCAGCCAGGGCCGTATCGGCGACAACGCCTTCAGCCACCGCAACGTCGTGCCCGAGCTGTCGAGTGTCGCCCGCGACTTCGACAAGCTGGTGCACGACCTCAGGCGCGTCTCCCAGCAGATCCGCCAGAACGCCGAGGACAAGGCGCATTCCTTCAAGACGCCGCTCGCCACCATCCGCTCGGCCCTCGAGCCGGTGCGACGCGCCATGCCGCTCGACAATGCGCGCGCCAAACGCGCGCTCGAGATCGTCGATTCGGCACTCGCCCGCCTGCTCGACCTGGTGATCGCCGCCCAGCGGCATGACATCAGCACCGCCGAGCTGATCGAGGCGCCGCGCCTGCCGACCGATTTTACCCAGCTCGTGGGCGACGCGGCGTTGCATTTCCGTGAGATTCTCGCGACCAAGGACATAAGGCTGATCCGCCGCCTCGACGAGCGCGCCATCGTGCGCGCCGGCCAAGGCATGCTCGAGACCGTCCTGCAATGCGTGCTGGAGAATGCCATCAGCTTCTCGCCTAAGGGCGGCACGATCATCGTCACCCTGACGGTCAACAGCGAGACCGTCGAGCTGCAGGTCGATGACGAAGGACCCGGCGTCGATCCCGCCAAGATCCCGCACATGTTCGAGCGCTATTTCTCGTCGCGTCCGGAAGATGACCAGAATGCGCCACCTTCGGGGCATGCCGGCCTCGGCCTCTGGATCGTCCGGCGCAATGTCGAGACCCTGGGCGGCCGCGTCAGCGCCGCCAATCGCATCGGCGGCGGGTTGTCGGTTTCCATCTCCCTGCCACGCAACGGTTCGTAAGCGTTTCCTCCCCATCGCGGATACCGCGATGGGGCGTGGCGCTTTTGGCCGCGCAGCGGCCAAAACGCCTGGCCCGCGTAGCGGGCGGAGGGGTCATGAGTCACAACACTCACTGCGGCCCATGACCCCTCCGCCCTCGTATGACGAGGGCACCTCCCCAGCTGCGCTGGGGAGGAATTCGATCAGACTTTCTTCACAATTGCGAACCACAGCTTAATCACTGGCTGGCTTGACTTCGCCTGCCTAGCTTCGAACGCGTTCACGCATGTTTGGAGCTTCGCAGTTCATGGACACAGTCGGCACGCTCGAGAAGTTCCACGAAGAAGGCTCGGCGCAGATCCATCCCGTCATCCTGTCCGGTGGCGCGGGCACGCGCCTGTGGCCGCTCTCGCGCGCGTCCTATCCCAAGCAGCTCCTGAAACTGTCGTCGCAGCGCACGATGCTGCAGGACACCGTGGCGCGCGGACTGATCGACGTCGGCTTCGCCGCACCGCTGCTCGTGTGCAACGAGGAGCACCGCTTCCTGGTCGACGACCAGCTGCAGCAGATCGGCATCAAGCCGCAGGCCATCCTGCTCGAGCCCAAGGCGCGCAACACCGGCCCGGCGATCGCCGCCGCCGCCCTGTGGCTCCTGGCGCGCGATCCCGATGCGCTGATGCTGGTCCAGCCCTCCGACCACGTCATCGCCTCGCCCGCCGATTTCCATCGCGCCGTGATGCGCGGCCTGGCCGCCGCGCAGGAAGGCCGGCTGGTCACTTTCGGCATCAAGCCGGTCCGCCCCGACACCGGCTACGGCTACATCCAGAGCGGCGAGGCCTTGATGGCTGGCGAGGGCGGCAGCGACGGCGTGTTCGGCGTCGACCGATTCGTCGAGAAGCCGGACCGCGAGACCGCCCAGCGTTTCGTCGACAGCGGCGCCTTCTTCTGGAACAGCGGCATCTTCCTGTTGAGCGCCCGCGCCTATCTCGGCGAGCTGTCGCGCATCAACCCCGCCATGCTGGAGGCTTGCGAGCGCGCCGTGCGCGATGGCCAGGAGGACCTCGCCTTCTTCCGCCTGGATGCCGAGTCGTTCGGCGCGGCGCCGTCGCTGTCGATCGACCATGCCGTCATGGAACACACCAGCCGTGCGGCGGTCGTGCCGGTCGACATGGCGTGGAGCGACGTCGGCTCGTGGCCGGCGTTGCGCGACATCGCCACGGCCGATGGCGACGGCAACGTCCTGCAGGGCGACGTGCTGGCCGAGCGCATGACCAACTCCTACGTCCGCAGCGAAGGCCGCCTGGTCGCCGCGGTCGGCCTCGACAATGTCGTGGTGGTCGCGACCGACGACGCCGTGCTGGTGGCCGACGCTGACTCCGCCGCCGAAGTCTCGGGCATCGTCAGCAAGCTGCGCGGCCAGAACCGCAGCGAATCGCAGCAGCATGTCACCTGCCATCGGCCGTGGGGCCACTACCGCTCGGTCGATGCCGGCGACCGCTTCCAGGTGAAGCGCATCACCGTGAAGCCGGGCGCCAAGCTCAGCCTGCAGAAGCACTACCATCGTGCCGAACATTGGGTCGTCGTGCATGGCACGGCGATGGTCCAGCGCGGCGAGGAGCGCATGCTCGTGCGCGAGAACGAATCCGTCTACATCCCGATCGGCACCGAGCACCGGCTGGAAAACCCCGGCAAGCTGCCGCTCCAGCTCATCGAGGTCCAATCGGGACCGTATCTGGGCGAGGACGACATCGTCCGCGTGTCCGACAACTATGGGCGCGCCTGACGGCCGTTTTCGCCTGATTGGGAAGCCCCGGATTGGTCACACCGGGGCGACCACGGCAGGGACTATCTGATGAAGGCTCGTCTTCCTTTCGCCCCGGTATCGGGGGTGCGGTTGATGGTCATTCTTTCCCACGGGTGATGACATGTCGACAGATGCTTCTTCCTCCTTCGTCTCCTTGCGCCGTCGCAGCCTGTTCGTTGCGATGTTCGCCCTCGCCGCGTGCGAGAGCGATCCCACTCCGATCGTCCATGAAAACGCCAACAGCGACGGCAGCATGAGCCTTGCTCCCACGTCGGGCGGCCGCGGCGGCCCGGGTAGCGGTCCTGGCATCGGCGGGAAAGATCCCGACTACCGCCTCGGCGCCAACGACCGCGTCAGGATCATCGTGTTCGGCCAGCCGACGCTGACCGGCGAGTACACGCTCGACGGCAACGGCGTGCTGGCCTTCCCGCTGATCGGCAACGTCAACGCCCAGGGCCAGACCACCGGCCAGCTCCAGCAGGCGATCGCCTCGCGGCTCGACCCCGACTTCCTGCGCAACCCGAGCGTCAGCGCCGAGGTCATCACCCGCCGTCCGTTCTACGTGATCGGCGAGGTCCAGAAGCCCGGCAACTACCCCTACGTGACCGACATGACGGCGCTGCA
>JAKFVH010000170.1 GCA_021732285.1 Reyranella sp.
GCCGCCTCGTGCCTCATCGCCCGTATTTCTGGGGCATCTGGCAATGGGCCCAGAACAAGTCGGCGGCCAGAGACCTTTTGGCGTTCGTCAGCCAGCGCGACGTCGTCTCCAAGCTCAGCGTTCCGGCAGCCGGCTATGACATCCCGCCATTCCTGTCGATGGCGGATCTGCCGGTGTGGGCGGACATCGAGCCGCCGAAAGGCACGCTCTACAATTATCCTGTGCGTCCTCACCATGACGCCGAGTACTATATCGTCGGCTCGAGTGCGCCGCCGGACATCGGGGTGCAGATATGGAGCCACTACATGATCCCGGGGATGGTGGCGCGCATCGTCTCCGGTCACAGCGAGAAGAAGGTGATCGACTGGGCGAAGGCGGAACTCGAGGGCCTTCGTCGCTGAGCCTCCAACACTGAGGATGATGCCGTGATCGTCAAGCAGATCTGGACTGCCAACGCCTACCGCAACTTCAACTACCTCATCGCCTGCAGCGAAACCGGCGAGGCTTTGGCCATCGACCCCCTGGATCATGAAAAGTGCCTGAAAGCCGCCAAAGAAGAAGGCTGGGAAATCACCCAGATTCTGAACACGCACGAGCATCGCGATCACACCGGCGGCAACGAGGCTGTGGCCGGGAAAACCGGCGCGACGATCCTCGCGCACAAGAATGCCAAGGACAAGATCGCCGGCATGGCCCGAGGCTTGAGTGCGGGCGACATCGTCAAGGTGGGCAAGACGGTCGAGCTCGAGGTGATGGACACGCCGGGCCACACCATGTGTCACGTGTGCCTGCGGTCGCACACCGACCAGCCGGCCCTCTTCTGCGGCGACACGCTGTTCAATGCCGGCGCCGGGAACTGCCACAACGGCGGCCATCCGAATGAGCTGTACAAGACGTTCGACCAGCAGCTCGCCAAGCTGCCGAACTCGACATTGATCTATCCGGGTCACGACTACATTGAAAACAATCTGAAGTTCACCTTGGATCGCGAGCCCGACAACAAGAGCGCCCGCCAGATGCTCGACAAGCTCGCGGGGCAGGACCCCAACAAGGCGTACGTGTCGACGCTCGAGGTCGAGGGGGAGATCAACACCTTCTTTCGCCTGACCAGCCCGACGGTCATCGCGAAATTGCGCGAGTCGTTCCCCGATTTGCCGGAGAAGCTCGACCAGCGCACGGTGTTCCTGAAGCTCCGTGAACTGCGTAACTCGTGGTGAACCTCGGTTTTTGGCCGCCTTCGCGAGTTGGCAGAGGCTCCAAATACGGAGCAGTCGACCTTACTCCCCAGGTAATCGACCGTTTCGCATCGCTGCCATAGGTTCGGCGGCATGGAAAGACGACACCTCATCCGAGCAATCGCAGCGGTCGGCGTCGCAGCGTCACCGCTGTCCGGGCCCGTGCGGGCCCAGTCCCCATCCCAAAGGAGCAGGGCGATGAGCAACGCCAACGAAGTCGTGGTGCGCTACCTCGCGGCGTGGAACGAGCCCGAGCCCAAGCGGCGGCGCGAGCTGGTGGCCAAGGCCTGGACCGACGACGGCACCTACGTCGACGCCGCACGCGACGGCAAGGGGCATGACAGCCTCGACGCCATGATCGCCACGGCGCAGGGCCACTTCCCCGGCTACCGGCTGCGTCTGGCGAGCGGCATCGAGGCGCATCACGACTACCTGCGCTTCAGCTGGGCCGCCGGCGGCACGGCGGAGGCGCCGCTCTACATCAAGGGCACCGACTTCGTGGTCGTGGCCGGCGATGGCCGCATCAAGTCGGTGGTGGGCTTCGTCAACGCAGCGCCCGCGCGCGCTTGAGGGAGGTTGCGATGGACAGGAGAAGTGCCGCGACCTCGATCGCCGCTGCTGCCGTCGCCGCCCTCGTCACCGCAGGCGGCCGGCCGGCTGAGGCCAAGGAATCGGGTGCAGTGCGGTCTTCCTTCATCGAGACCGAAGACGGCGCGAGCCTGTTCCACGTCGATTGGGGGACCGGCAAGCCGGTGGTCTTCACCCATGCCTGGGGTCTCAACGCCGACATCTGGGAGTACCAGCTCGTCGAGCTGGCCGACCAGGGTCTGCGCTGCATCGCCTATGACCGGCGCGGCCACGGCCGGTCGAGCGACCCGGGGCGCGGCTACGACTATGACCGCCTGGCCCACGATCTGGCGGCAGTCATCGACCGGCCCGACCTCAGGGACGTCACGCTCGTCGCCCATTCCATGGGCAACGGCGAAGCGGTGCGCTACCTGAAGCGGCACGGCAGCGCGCGCATTGCGCGGCTGGTGATGCTGAGCACGGTCCCGCCTCAGTCGACCAGCGACTTCGGCCCGCTGATCGCCGGCCTGAAGCAGGACCGCCCGGCCTTTCTTGCCAAGGGCGTCATCGCCTTCACCGGTGGCCATCCCGCCGTTTCACCGGCAATGACCGAATGGATCGTGGCGCAGTTCATGCGGGCTTCGCCAAAGGCCACCATCGACTGCATGCGCGCCATCGCGCGCGGCGACTTCCGGGCGGACCTGCGTGCCGTCACCGTGCCGACCTTGATCGCCCATGGCGACAAGGATGTGGTCAACCCGCTCGACACGACGGCGCGGAAAGTGGCCGAGCTCATCCCGGGCGCGACGCTCAAGGTGTATGACGGCGCGCCGCACGGCCTCGTCATCACTCATCGTGATCGTCTGGCGCAGGAAATCCTGGGCTTTGCCCGCGGATGACCTGACGCCGCTTCTTGGCGGCAGGCCGCTCCCACACCACGCCGGGATAGCCTTTTAGCGGAACGAGCGGCTCACCGAGATAGGTCCAGTCCTGCAGCTCGGCGATGGCGATGTGATAGCGCGGCTCGCGCCCCGTGCGGCCGCCGATCAGCGCGCGCGGTATGTTGACCATCTGCGGCGCGTGCGGCCGCTCGTAGATGATCGGTGTTCCGCAGCGGGAGCAGAAGCTCCTGGTCCTGCCGGTCGCCTTCTCCTGAAAGCGCGTGATCTTGGTCTGGCCCTTGGTCACCCGGAAGCGGCTGCGCCAACAGCCGACGTAGGTCGCGTAGGCCGCGCCATGCGCCCGCCGGCTCGCGGCGGAATGATCGTGCCACGCCCATCGTGCCGGGATGCCGATCTCGAACTGTACGGCGCCGCAAAGACATTGGCCTTGTGCCGATGCTGTGTTCTCTGTCTTCACCTTGGCCATCTTCACCTCTCCCACGGCAACCCGGAGCCGCGTGCGGAGTTCATCATCCGGCTGAAATTCGCCCGGGGGCATTCCATGATCAATAAGTTCGCAGCCGTCCTGATGATGGCAGTACTGACCGCGTCCATCGCGTCCGGCCAGACCGAAGGCGGCACGCCGGGGCAACCGTCGGTCACCGTGCTCGACACTCAGGAGGTCCAGGGCATCCTGGGTCGTGAGATCCGCAGCACGGCCGACGAGAACATGGGACGCATCGTCGACGTCCTGGTCGACGGCAAGGGCATGGCGCGCGCCGCCATCATCGACTTCGGCGGCTTTTTAGGCGTCGGCAGCCGCAAGATCGCCGTCGCCTGGCAGGCGCTGCATTTCGTGCCACAGGCGGAAAAGCGCTACGGCATCGTCCTCGAGCTGACGCGCGACCAAGTGAAGCCTGCGCCGGAATACAAGGAAGGCCGACCGGTCATCGTGATCGTCGCCTCAGGCAAGCTCGAGCCCCTGCCGTAGTGGCATGCCGGTGGCGGAGTTCCCCCCTTCTTCACTGCCGCATCCCTCGCGGAAGAGCCTGAAGCGGCTCGACTGGTTCGTCTTCCTTGTCGCCGACGTGCAGACCGGCTTCGGGCCGTTCGTCGCCGTCTACCTGACCTCGGAGAAATGGACGCAGATCGAGATCGGCCTGGTGCTGACAGTGGCCGGCCTGGTCTCCCTGCTGGGCCAGATCCCGGGCGGCGCGCTGGTCGACGCCGCGCGCTCCGAGCGCGTGGTCGCGGCGGTGGCGGTGACCCTGATCGCCACGAGCGCGCTGGTCTACGCAGCCTTCCCCATCTTTCCCGCCGTGCTGGTCGCGGCGACCCTGCATGCGGCGGCAAGCTGCGTCCTGGGGCCCGCCATCGCGGCGATCAGCCTGGGGCTCGTGGGCCACGCCGCGATCGGCGAGCGCTTCGGCCGCAACGCGCGGTTCGCGTCGATTGGCGCCGCGCTATCGGCGGCGGTGATGGGCGGCTTCGGCTACTTCTTCACGCCCCAGGCGGTGTTCTTCGTGACCGCGGCGCTGCTCGTGCCGACGCTGCTCGCGCTGCGCGGCGTTGCCGCGGCGGAGATCGATCCCGAGCGCGCGCACGGCAACCTGCCGGAGCTGCGCGCCAACAAGCCGCCGGTGGATCTGCGCAGCCTGCTCAGCAAGCGCGCCCTGCTGGTGTTCGGCTGCTGCATCCTGCTGTTCCATTTCGCCAATGCCGCCATGCTGCCGCTCATGGGCAGCGTGCTCACCACGCGCTCGAGCCAGTGGGCCACCGTGTTGATCGGCGCCTGCATGGTGGGGCCGCAGATCGTCGTCGCCCTGTTCTCGCCGTGGGTCGGCCGCCAGGCGCAACGCATCGGGCGCAAGCCGCTGCTGATCGCGGGCTTCGCCGCCCTGCCGCTCCGTGGCCTGCTGCTGGGCACGGTGACCGATCCCTACCTGCTGGTCGCCGTGCAGCTTCTCGATGGCCTGACCGCCGCGGTGATGAGCGTCATGGTGCCGCTCACCATCGCCGATCTGACGCGCGGCTCGGGCCGCTTCAACCTCACCCAGGGCGTGGTCGGCACCATGATGGGCCTCGGAGCCTCGATCAGCCCGACCTTCGCCGGCTACATGAGCGACACGTTCGGCAGCCCGGCGGCCTTCATGGGCCTGGCGGCCGTCGGAATGTGCGCGCTCGCCACCGTGTGGTTCCTGATGCCCGAAACGCGGCCGGCCGCCAGCGACCTTCGTACGCATCCTTCAGACGCAGGATGTCGATCTTCTTCATCGTGAAGATCGCTTTCGCCATGGTCATTGCGTGACAACGCCGGCACTGCGGCCCTGTTTCCCGGGGTGTCAAAGCTGTGTCCGGTCGCGACAGCCGTTGTCCTGCCAGGGTTGGGGATGAGACATCGATGCCATGCAAGCCAGTTCCTCGATCGATGCGGCGGCGCCAACGCACTCATCCAGCACCGGCCCAGCCTATCGCCGACGCACGATCGCCACGAACTTCTTCGCGATGACCGCCGTCAGCGGCATCGTCCTGCTGATCGGCATTTTCGCCACCGCCTACAGCCGCCGGGTGCTCGGTCCGGCCGCGATCGGCCAGGTGAACTGGAACGCGGCCCTGCTCGCTTTCCTCACCCTTCTCGCCAGTCCGGGCCTGGCGCTCGTCGGACAGCGCGACATCGCCGCCAACCCGAAGCAGACCGCGTCGATCACCTCCCTGGTGCTCGGCCTGCAGATGCTGTTCGGCCTTTTAGCCTACGCCGTCGTCGCGGCGATCGCGCTCCTCGATCCGCGCGGCGGGCAAGCCAGCACCCTGCTGCTGATCCAGGGGGTCATCATCCTGATCAATGCCGGCAGCGCCATCTGGGTCCTGCAGGGACACCAGCGCATGGCCGGCCCCGCCATCGCCTCGCTGGTCATCAACGTGCTGCAGATCCCCGCCCTGCTGCTGCTGATCCGGGACCCGAGCGACATCTACCTGTTCGCCGCCTACACGCTGCCCTTCTCGCTCGCCCTGGTCGGCTACTATTTCTGGTACCTGCAGCACCACCGCATCCTGCGCTTCGCCGACGTGCGGCCGCGCCTGGCAGCAGGCAGCAAGCTCCTGTCCGACGCCTGGCCGTTGGCGCTGTCGTTGCTGGCGGTGCTGGTGGTCTACAACGGCGGCGCGATCCTGCTGGGCTTCACCCACAGCGACATCGAGGTTGGCCTCTACACCACGGCCTACAAGCTGATGTTCATCTCGACCGTGGTGAGCGGCGCCATGATGAACGCCTACTTTCCGGTGCTCTCGCAGGTCGCGGGCGACACGCAACAGGCCAAGCGCGTGGCGTACGACTTCGCCACCCTGATGGTCTGGATGGGCTTGCCGATCGCCGCCCTCGGCTGGGCCTGCGGCCGCCACGTCAACGATCTCCTGTTCGGCGCCCAGTTCGCCGCCGCCGGCCCCTATTTCGAAGGGCTGTGCCTGGTCGTGGCGCTCACCTTCGCCAATATCGGGCTGGGCACGCCGTTGCTCGCCTGGGGTCACCAGAAGCTGCATCTGAAAATCATCGCCACGTCCGCCCTGGCCAGCCTGGTGCTGAACGCCTTGTTGGTCCCGCGCTACGGCGGCTGGGGCGCGGTGGCGGCGCTGTTGATGGCCGAGACGGTGAGCCTCGTCCTGCTGGCCATCGCCCGCCACCGCCTGGAGCTCGGGCGCATCGCCCTGCTGCCGCTGATGGCCCCACCGCTCTTGTGCTCTCTCGCGGTCGCTCTCGGCATCGCCTTCCTTCCCGCATCGGCGCACCAATTCTGGTGGCTGGAGGTCGCGATCGGCGCGGCATTGCTGGGCGGTTGCCTGCTGCTGTTCGAGCGGCGCATCGCCAAGGCGGCGTGGGCCCTGGCAAGACGAGCGCGCTAGACCTGCCAGTCGGCGGCCTGCCATTGTATGGGCCACAGCCCTCGTGGAGCATCGAATGGCAGGCAAGATCTATGTCGGTATCGGCGGCTGGACCTTCGAGCCGTGGCGCGGCGTCTTCTATCCCGACGACCTCACGCAGAAGCGCGAGCTGGAATATGCCAGCCGCAAGCTGAGCTCGATCGAGATCAACGGCACCTACTATTCGAGCTTCAAGCCGGCGAGCTGGGCCAAGTGGCGCGACGACACGCCGGACGGCTTCGTCTTCGCGGTCAAGGCCTCACGCTTCTGCACCAACCGCCGCGTGCTGGCCGAGGCCGGCGAATCGATCCAGCGGTTCTTCGCCCAGGGCATCGTCGAGCTGAAGGATCGGCTGGGGCCGGTGAACTGGCAGTTCATGGGCACCAAGAAGTTCGATCCGGACAACTTCGAGGCCTTCCTGAAGCTTTTACCCAAGGAGGTCGGCAACCTGCCGGTGCGCCACGCCCTGGAGGTCCGCCACGACAGCTTCAAGGACAAGCGCTTCTACGACCTCGCCCGCAAGTACAATGCGGCCATCGTCTTCGCCCACGACAAGGACTTCCCTGAGATCGACGAGCCGACCGCCGATTTCACCTATGCCCGGCTGATGGGCTCGGAGGAGAAGGTCAAGACCGGCTACAAGCCCGCCGAGCTCGACAAATGGGCCAAGCGCGCCAAGGCGTGGACCAAGAAGGGCGACGCCTTCGTCTACTTCATCTCGGGCGCCAAGGTGCGCAATCCGGCGGCGGCTCAGGCGCTGATGGAGAAGGTCTGAGGGAATGGCGCGGCCCCTTCATCCTCACCTCCCCCGTCTTACGGGGGAGGCCGGGAGGGGGAAGGCATCAGCAAAGCTTTTCGCAATTTCAGATCTGAAATCTTCCAGATCTCGTCTGCGGCTCGCCCCCTCCCTGCCCTCCCCCGTATGACGGGGGAGGAGGTCTACGGGAGTGTTCCCCTTGACTCGTGCGGTTCCACGCTCATAAACTTAACTCCATGGTTAACTATCAAAACGCCGTGCTCGACCGCACCTTCGCTGCCCTGTCCGATCCGACCCGGCGCGCCCTCCTGGCGCGGCTCGACGAGGAGGAAGGGCTCACCGTCAGCGAG